>JBGTHJ010000150.1:0-39406 GCA_041746175.1 Pyrinomonadaceae bacterium | reverse complement strand
CCCCGGCGGGCGCGGCAAGCGTCCCACAGGCGGCGGGCGAAGCCGGAGTCGCCGGACGGAAGGATGTCGAGAAACGCGCTATCGCCCAAGCCCCCCCGATTTTGACCGAGGCGCAGGCTTTGAAAGAGCTGCCGGGTTTCCCGGTCTACTTTGCATCGTCTTACGCGCTCGTCAAGCCGTACGTTCGTGGGTTCGAGACAAACCTGCTGGATGCCCCGTCGCTAAAGCACGTGCGGATAGATTCTTCGTGGAAGCCGCCGGCGAAGTCAGAGCCGATTCGACTCGTCCACAACGGCGGACGGTAGATGTAAAATCTCGCGCCGCCTAAGCAACGAGGGCGCGCTTTCATCGCATCGTTTAATTGTCTGCGGGCGCGGCAAGCATCTTGATTGGAAATGCTGGCGCGTGATAAGTTGTCGGCAGATTCAACAGTCGTTAAAATAATAAGCAAGCATCCTTGAAGCGTTCTCCCCGTCCGTCGTGTATTTTTGTTCAAACAAGATCGACCCTGAATCCGGCTTGAAGCGCGACTGACGGAATCGTCACTCGACAAGTTTCCGGCGAATCGGGATTACGCGGGGCGGTCGAGTGAGTTGGGTTTGGAGCAGCGTTCAGGAGTGAACATCATGAGCATTAACAATCGCATGTGGCTTCGTCTGGCGGTCGCGCTCGTCGCGCTCTCTTTGTTGACCTCGGCTTGCACCACGCAGGCGAGCAATTCCGAATACTTCGGCAAACTCGACCCGCCCGAAGGACAGGTGCTGCGCTACATCTCCGGCTCCGAACCGGAATCGCTCGACCCGCACATCGGGACGGGACAGCCCGAAGCGCGCGTCTACATGGCGCTTTACGAAGGGCTGGTCGATTATCACCCGAAGACGATGAAGCCGATTCCCGCCGTCGCGCAATCGTGGGAGCCGAACTCCGACGGCTCGGAGGTCGTCTTCCATCTACGCAAAAACGCGCGCTGGTCAAACGGCGACCAGATTACGGCGCATGATTTCGTCTATTCGCTCCGGCGCGGCCTCGACCCCACGCTCGCCGCGCGCAACTCCTACATGGCCTATTACGTCAAGCACGCGCAGCCCTACAACGAAGGCGCGATGTTTGTCCGCGACCCGCAGACCGGCAAGTTTGTGACGGCGGCGGAAGTCAAACCCGAGGCGAAGCCCGCGACACCACAGCCCGCGCCCGCGACCCCCGCTGCTGCTGCTTCTCCGTCTGACGCCAAACCCGTCGCTCCGCTCGTCGCCGCTTCGCCCTCGGTCGCGGTTGTCGTTGCGACCACCACCAACACGGCTCCGGTGTCTGAAGCTCCGACGGCAGCGGCGGGCGAGAACGCCGCGCCTGACACCCCGTTCCACCGGTTCATCCACGAACCGGAGCGGCTGACGGTCGCGGGCGACGAGAAATCGCGGCAGGCCGAAATCAAGGCCAACCCGAAGTTGGAAACCGCGCTGGCGGGCAAAGAGTTGGTGCCCGTGAAGGCCGAAGACATCGGCATGGAAGCCGTCGATGATTACACGTTGCGCATTACGCTGACGCAGCCCGCCCCTTTCTTCGTCGATATGATGTCGCACCAATTCTTCAAACTCGTCCCGCGCAATGCCATCGAGAAGGCCAAGAAAAACGGGACGCCCGCTAATTGGACGCAGCCCGCCAACATCGTGACGTGCGGCCCGTTCAAGCTCAAAACATGGAAGCCCTACAACGTCATCGTCGTTGACCGCGACCCGCTGTACTGGGACGCCGCGCGCGTCAAACTCAACGAGATTCACTTCTACCCGCTCGAAGACGGGACGACGATGATGAATCTGTACAAGGCGGGCGAAGTCGATGCGGTCTACAACCACATCGTGCCGATTGGCTGGCTCGATGTCATCCGCCCGCTCAAGGATTACATGGACGCGCCCGAAGTGGCGATTCAGTATTACCAGATCAACACCACCAAGCCGCCGATGAACGACCGGCGCGTCCGCAAAGCCTTCAATATGGGCATCGACAAGAACGCCCTCGCCGATTGGCGACGCGTCGTCAAGCCGCTCACCGCGTTTTCGCCCGAAGGCATTTTCCCCGGCTATCCGCAGCCCAAAGGCGACGGATTCAACCCGGAAAAAGCCAAGCAACTTCTCGCCGAAGCCGGATACAAAGACGCTTCCGGCAAGTTCGACCCGAACAAGTTTCCCATCGGCGAAGTCGAACTCACCTACAACACGAGCGAAGAGAACAAGAACGTCGCGGAGTTTATTCAGGCGCAGTGGAAACAGAATCTCGGTCTGACCGTGCCGCTTAAAAATGTCGAGTGGAAGACGTTCCTCGCCTCGCGCGCCGCGCTCGATTACAAAGGCTTTGCGCGTTCCGGCTGGGTCGGCGACTACATGGATCCGTTTACGTTTCTCAACCTCTTCTACACTCTGGCGGGCGACAACGGGACGGGCTGGTGGGACCCGAAATACGTCCAGATGCTCGACGACGCCAACCGCACGCTCGATCCGCAAGCGCGCTTCGCGAAACTCGCCAGGGCCGAGGCTTACCTGATCGACGCGCAGCCGGTGATTCCGCTCTACACCAACGCGACCAACTGGATGAAGAAGCCTTATCTGAAGGGCATGTATCCGAACCCGCAGACGCTTCACGCGTGGAAGTTCGTCTATATCGAACACGACACGGCGAAGTGGGATCGCGGCGTGCCCGACATGTCAACCCCCGACACCTACGGCGCGGAGTAACGGCGCAGCACAGCGAGGAGAAAGCTCATGCTCAGTTTCATCATCCGCCGTCTGGTTATCACGATCCCGATGGTTTTGATCGTCATTTCGCTGACGTGGGGATTGATCCGCTTCGCGCCGGGCAATTTCTATACTGCCGAACGCCGTGTGACCGCTGCCGTGGCGAAGAATCTCGACGAGAAGTACGGGCGAAACAAACCGCTCTACGCGCAGTACGGCAGGATGATCTGGAACATCGTGCGGTTCGATTTCGGCACGTCGCTCAAGTACGAAGGGCAGTCGGTCAACCAGATTCTGGTGCGCACGTTGCCCGTCTCGGTGACGATTGGGTTGCTCGCCTACATCCTCGCGCTCTTCGTCGGCGTGCTGGCCGGGACGCTCGCCGCGCTCAAGCAAAACTCGCGCCTCGATTATGCGTCGATGGCGCTGGCGATGCTCGGCATCTCGTTGCCCAACTTCGTGCTGGGGCCGTTGCTGGTGCTCGTCTTTTCGCTGTCGCTGTTCTGGCTGCCGCCCGCGCGCTGGGCCGACTTTCCGAGTTGGAACATCGTCTTGCCGGTCATCACGCTGTCGGCGGTTTACATGGCCTACATCGCGCGGCTGACGCGTTCGGGGATGCTCGAAGTGCTGCGCGCCGACTACATCCGCACGGCGCGTGCGAAGGGACTCAAGGAGCGCGACGTGATTATCCGTCATGCGTTGCGGGGCGGGCTGCTGCCGGTCGTCTCGTTCACCGGCCCGGCGCTCGCGTTTCTTATCGCGGGGACGGTGGTGGTCGAGCGCATCTTCGCGCTGCCCGGTCTCGGCAACTATTTCATCAACGCCAATCTCAATCGCGATGAACCGCTGATTATCGGCATCGTCGCGTTTATCTCGATTGTTGTTCTGCTTTTCAATCTACTGGTCGACATCGCTTATGCGTACGTCGACCCGCGCATCCGGTACTGAGCCATGAACGACGAACGAACCAGCCAGCCAAGCGAACAGGAGCGGACGCAGCCCGCCATTACGACACTCGGCACGCCGCCCGCGCCGCCCGTCCGCACGCGAGCGGGAGACATCATCCACACTTCGCCGGAGTTGGCCGTCGGAGAAGGCGACGTGCGGACGGCGGAGGCGGGCGACACCGAACTCAAAGGCACTTCGCTGTGGACAGATGCGTGGCGTCGGCTGTTGAAAAATAAGCTGGCGGTCTTCGGGATGGTGGTCGTCATCTTCATCATCCTCGCCTCGCTCGTCGGGCCGTTGATTATCAAGCAGACGCTCGGCTTCGACTACGACGACGTACCTTCGGATTCGAGCCTGACCAAATCTTTCCCGCCGTCGTTGCAACATCCGATGGGGACGGACGAGACGGGGCGCGACATCCTCGCGCGCGTCTTGCTTGGCGGGCGCATCTCGTTGATGGTCGGCATTATTGCCACCATCGTCTCGTTGATTATCGGCATCAGCTACGGCGCGACCGCCGGTTACCTCGGCGGCAAGGTCGATAATCTGATGATGCGCGTCGTCGATGTGCTCTACTCGATTCCGTACATCATGATCGTCATCGTGCTGCTCGCGCTCTTCGGCGGACAGTCGGCGATGAGCCAGTTGGTGCTGCTGTTTATCGCGCTCGGCGCGGTGTCGTGGCTGACGATGGCGCGCATCGTGCGCGGGCAAGTCATCTCGCTGAAGAATCAGGAATTCGTGCTCGCGGCGCGGGCGACGGGCGTCTCGACGCCCAAGATTATTTTCCGGCATCTCGTACCGAATACGCTCGGCCCCGTCATCGTCTACGCAACGTTGACCATCCCGTCGGTCATGTTGCAAGAGGCGTTTCTGTCGTTCCTCGGCCTCGGCGTGCAAGCCCCGCTCGCGTCGTGGGGCAGTCTCGCCAACGACGGCGTCAAGAACATCGCGATTTTCCCGTGGCAACTAATCTTTCCGGGGATGACGATGGCGCTAACCCTGTTCTCGCTCAATTTCCTCGGCGACGGACTCCGCGATGCGCTCGACCCGCAGATGAGAAAGTCATAAAAATCTACTCTTTGACCCATCGACTCATTGAAAACGAATCAATGAATAAATGAGCCGATGAGCAAACGAATCAATGAACTGATGAACCGATGAGGGAAATTTACTGATGAGCCGCGACGGTAATCTGCTTTCCGTCCGTGACCTGCGGACGTACTTCGAGACCGAAGACGGAGTGGTCAAAGCCGTCGATGGCATCACCTTCGACCTCAAGCGCGGCGAGACGCTCGGCATCGTCGGCGAATCGGGTTCGGGCAAGTCGGTGACCAATCTTTCGGTCATCCGCCTGATTCCGAACCCGCCCGGTCGAATCGTGTCGGGCGAAATCATCTTCAACGGGCAGGACATCCTCGAACTCTCCGAAGATGAGGTGCGGCGGATTCGCGGCAAGCGCATCAGCATGATCTTTCAAGACCCGATGACCTCGCTCAATCCGTTCATGCGGATCTCGAAGCAGTTGATGGAGATTACGCGGCTCCATCTCGGCCACACGAAAGCGCAGGCGTACGAACACGCGGTCAAGATGTTGGAGACGGTCGGGATACCGGATGCGCGGACGCGCGTCGATAGTTACCCGCACGAGTTTTCGGGCGGGATGAGGCAGCGCGTGATGATCGCGATGGCGCTCTCGTGCGAGCCGGAACTCCTCATCGCCGACGAACCGACCACCGCGCTCGACGTAACGATCCAAGCCCAGATTCTCGAACTCATCAAGCAACTCAAAATCGACACCGGAACGAGCGTCATCCTCATCACGCACGACCTCGGCGTCGTCGCCGGGATGACCGACCACATCATCGTCATGTACGCCGGAAAGGTTTTCGAGCAAGCCAAAACGCGCGAACTCTTTGCCGCTCCCGGCAACCCGTACACGAAAGGCTTGCTCCGTTCCGTCCCCGATCCGGCGCACGAGCAGGGCGAGTTGTACCAGATTCCGGGCTTGCCGCCCGATGTCGCGCACCTCCCGCCGGGGTGCCCGTTCGCGCCGCGTTGCGAACGCGCCGAAGACATCTGCCACCGCGAGTTTCCGCCGTTCGTTGCGCTCACGCCCGACCATCATTCGCTCTGCCATTTTGCCCATGAAGTTCACGCGAAGTCGCTCGCCGAACGCGGGGCGTACACCGCCGGTGCTGACAACGTTCCCGCGCGGGTCGAAACCAATCAAGCAAACTCCGCCACAGTCGAGGGAGGCGCCGAACGATGACGATGGAGGGGGTTCAGCCAGACGCGGCGAATCGCGCCGCACAACACATGCAGCCCGAAGCGATAACGGTTGACGGCGGACAACAACCGCTCATCGCCATCCGCGATATGAAGGTTCACTTCGATCTCGGCTCGACGTGGGACAAGATGATGGGGGTCGAGCGCGTCGTCAAAGCGGTCGACGGTGTTTCCATCGACATCTTGCCGGGTGAGACGCTTGGTCTGGTCGGCGAATCGGGTTGCGGGAAATCGACTCTGGGGCGCGCTCTGCTCCGCCTGACCGAACCGACCAGTGGGCACGTCCTGTTTCGCGGTCAAGACCTCGCCAGTCTTTCACAAGGCGACATGCGCAAGCAGCGTCGCCACTTGCAGATGATTTTTCAAGACCCGTACGCCTCGCTCAACCCGCGCATGACCGTCGGTCAGATTATCGGTGAACCGCTCGACACGTTCGCGCTCACCCCGCGCGGTCAAGCGCGACAGGCGCGCATCCGCGAATTGATGGAGACGGTCGGTCTCAGCCCACGCTTCATCAAACGCTATCCGCACGAGTTCTCCGGCGGTCAACGCCAGCGCATCGGCATCGCCCGCGCGCTCGCCGCGAGTCCCGACTTCATCGTCGCCGACGAGCCGATTTCCGCGCTCGATGTGTCGATTCAGGCGCAAATCATGAACCTCATGGAAAGCCTGCAACAAAGACACAACTTAACCTATCTCTTCATCTCGCACGACCTGCGGGCCATCCGGCACGTTTCCGACCGCGTCGCCGTGATGTATCTCGGCAAACTCGTCGAGATTGCGGACGCCAAAGTCGTCTACGACGATCCGTTGATGCCCTACACCAAAGCTCTGATCTCCGCCGTTCCCGTTCCCGACCCCGAAATCGAGGGGACGCGACAACGCATTGTACTCCAGGGCGACGTGCCGTCGCCGATCAATCCACCCCCCGGATGTCGTTTTCACACGCGCTGCCCGTGGGCGATTCAAGCTTGCAAAGAGGTCACCCCCCCGCTGGCCGAAATCAAACCCAATCATTTTGCGGCGTGTATCCGTATCAGCCCCGAACAGCCGGACATCGCACAGGTCGCGCCGGGCGATGCGCCCGGACTCGAAAATACGGGTCGCATCATCGCACAATGAAAATCGCGCGCGATTAGCACTATTTATTACAAGATGCCCCGTGACGGTGGCTCGCGGAGAGGGTTGACGCGGTTGTTGAGAAAACCCTTGTCTGTTTAGATACCGGCACATATACTGCGGAATAGGGCGGTCGCTGGCCTGACAGTCTGGCCGTCCACGATGACCGAGGGCGCTGCGTGCGGCGGCGCCGTTCTTCACGGTGATTCGTCGCCCTTCTCGCCGCACATCGGACCAACGAGCAAGTTGTCCCATCGGGTCGAGGAAAAACCATCGCGGCTACAGAGTGTAAAGTGACTCATGAGCCTGAATCGGAAACTCCTGCTGGTTGGAGCGATGAGCAGGAAAGTCTGTCGGCCTCCGCAGGCTTATCGCTGTTGCTCGTCGCGGGGCATCAGCCACCCGCGCTCGCCGTCTCGAATAACAATTCCATCTGCCACGCTTTTCAATCATCGTCCGCGCACGCGCCCCTCTGCGAAGCTTTCTGCGGCGCGGCCTTCGACCGTGCGATGGCCGCGTGCGCGCCCGCGCATTACCGCTGCCATGCCGGACTACATTGTTTTGCGATGCCCGTAAACTTAAAGGACGCGCCGCCGCTCGCAGTCATCGGCGGGCGGGCGTTCTTGCGGAGCGCTGATTATCGCACGCTGGCCGAGCGGATTCGCACGGGCGATTTGTCAGACTTGCTCGCGCCCGAACTTTTTCACAACGTGATTTTTGCATCGCGTCAGGACCTTGACGAACTGGCCGAGCGCGTTGACGAACTCGCTGAAGGTTTCAGCACGTCCCCGCCCGCGAAGCCAAACACGCGCCAGCGGTCTGAAGCTTTGGAGCCTGAAACGAAAACGAAAGCAGAGGCGAACGTCGAAGCGGTCGCGTTGGGAACGACGGCGGGCGTCGTCGCGCGCCCACCGGGTGGAGACGCGGTTATCTACCCGCGCTATTTTCCGCCCGGCATGACGCTCATGGATGCCAGCAAAAGCGCGGTCGAACGGCTCGGCCACGCTTGCGGACTCGAATCGCTGGCGTTGATGCTGCGCGCTGACGAGAGTTTCGCGGCGAGCTGCGTGACGGGGAAATTCATCGCGAACCGCCCGCGCGTCTCGCTCAAAGCGAAAGAGATCAAACTGCTTCAGTCCGCCACGCATGGCGAATCCATCGTCGTCCCGGCGGGCGGCGGTCGCACGTCTTCAAAACACGAAGATGCGGCGGAACTGTTCCCGTTGATAGTCGGCGATGAAGTTAAGGGCGCGCTCCTCGTCGGCGACAAAACAATAGACGACGCGACGCGCCGCGCCGTATCCGACTTTTGCCGGCAGATTGCGCTGCCGCTCGAAGTGCTCCGTCTGCGTGAAGAGCTTGAGCGACGCGTGCGCGCCTCGTTTCAAATTCAAGCCTTCGCGGAGCGTGTCAACTCGGTCGCGCCCGAAGAAGCTTACGGGACGATTTTGCGCCATTCCGCCGAACTGCTCCGTGCTGAACGCGGTTCACTGTTGCTGTTTGATGAGACGGCCAACGAACTCGCCGTCAAAGCCGCCGTCGGCCCGCGCGCCGAAATCGCTCGCGAGTCGCGGATACGTCTCGGCGATGGGGTGTCGGGCGCGGTCATGCGCGAGGGTCGCCCGCTCGTCGTCCGCGACCTACAGACCGCCGGTTGGAACCCTGCCCCGGCGGAAAGAAGCTACAAAACCACGTCGTTTATCAGCTATCCGATTTCCATCGGCGGGCGCAAAGTCGGCGTGCTCAACGTGACGGACAAGGCGGGCGGCGGCGCTTACGATGAACTCGACCTCGGTTTGATTGACTTGATCGCGCCGCAGATGGCAATGGCGCTCGACCGCGCCGAGTGGCATCAGAAGGCGACGCAATTTCAGTTGCTCTCAATCACCGACCCGCTCACCGGACTGCTCAATCGACGTTACCTCGAAGAACGTCTCTCGGAAGAACTCGAACGCTCCAAGCGGCATCGTTTCCAGATGAGTTTCCTGATGGTGGATATCGACGACTTCAAACACTACAACGACCAGCATGGTCACCAAGCGGGCGACCTTGCGCTAGAGATGACGGCGCAGTGTTTGAAGACCGCGCTGCGTTCGGCAGACGTGGCGTCGCGCTACGGCGGCGAGGAATTTAGCATCCTGCTGCCGCAAACCAATCTTTCGGAGGCACACGTCATCGCCGAGCGCATCCGTCGCCGCGTCGAGCGCACGCACTACCCGCACAGCGTCACGCAACCCCTCGGCGCGGTCACCGTCAGCATCGGCATCAGCGCCTTTGGCCCGCACCTCGATACGCCCGCAACCATCATCTACGCTGCCGATCAAGCCCTTTATGCCGCCAAGGGTCGCGGCAAGAATTGCGTCGATGCTTTTGTCACGCCCGTGGCACAGCACCTGTCCGACGATGCCAATCAGAACGACTAACAAAAACGATCAACCGCGTCGCGTGCTGGCCCGCGTAGCGCCGGAGGACTTCGTCGGTCGCGCCGACGCCTTGCAGCAACTCTCCGCGCTCTCGACGGTCGGCGCGAATCGTCGCGGGGTGCTCTTGCTGGCCGCTCCCACCGTCGGCGCGACCGAGCTTTTGCGACAGGCGTACGACGCGATGTTTCATCAACGCGGCGGAGCCTCGCCCGTGTATTTTGCCTTCTCGCGCAGCGACCACACGACGACCGGAGCCGCACGTCGCTTTCTACATACGTTCCTCTGGCACGTCGTCGCGCACCGCCGCGCCGACGCGACGCTGATCGACGCGCCGCCTGCCCTCCATGATCTTCTCGAACTCGCCGCGCCGTCCGACTACGAGTGGATCGAACGCTTGATTCAGTCGTACGAACGCGCGCGGGGAGGCAGCGACGAACGCGGATTCGTCCGCCTGTGTCTGAGCGCGCCACAGCACGCGGCGACGCGCGGGTCGCACACCGTCGTCATGCTCGATGACGTTCATCTCGCCACGCAACTCAAAGGCGAGGTCGCGCTCGGCGAGGAGGTCGCGCAAGCGTTCACAGACTCTGACGAGGCGTTCGTGCTCTCCGGTTTACGACGCTCGCTCCTCGGCGTGCTGCAAGGCGCGAGCGAGGTCAGCCGTCTGAACGGCACGCGCAAAATACATCTCGAACGACTCGATGACGCGGAAGCGCGCACGCTGCTCGAACGCGTCGCACGCAACCAGCAAGTCGTCCTCACAGACGAATCGCGCGACCTCCTCGTCCAACAACTCGAAGGCAACCCGTTCTTCATCACCACGCTGGTGCAGGCCGCGCAAAACGATGGCGGCTCGCTCGCAAGCTATCTCGATTGTCAGCGACTCTACGTAGACGAACTGCTCGGCGGGCGCATCAACCGCCGCTTCAAAGCCGTGCTCGAAGAGATTGCTCCGGCGGCGGCGGCGCGACGCACCTTGTTGCGACTGTTGCGCGAATCTGAATCTAATCCGGCTGGAAAGTCTCCGGCTGAGGCGTGGCGCAAGCGTCTGGAATTAGACGCCGAAAGCCTCGCGCGCGTGATGGCCGGGTTGCACGTTCACGAACTCGGCACTTTCGACACGACCTATGTCGAGGTCGGGGCCAACCTTGTGTGGCGCGACTATCTACACGCGAGTTATCGTTTGCAGGTTTCCGCCGACCCGCGCGCGCTCGTCGTCGCCGACACGCTCGTCGAAGCCCTCAAGCGCGCCCCGCAGACGATGGAGCGACACTACCGGCGCGCGTCGGCGCTCCAACTACGTCAACTGCTCGGACGATTCGATTCGCAACGCGTGCCCGCCAGCCTGCTCCATCATGACCGCTTCGCGCGGATGTACAAGGGGGTCGGCGCGGATGAAGTATTGATCGGGCTTGACACCGAAACCGACCTTATCCGCTTGCCGCAAATCGTTCACGCGGCCAGTTGCGCGGCTTTTCATCCGCCCATGCAACTCATCTGCGACGAGGAACGGTGCGCCGTCGCGCACGGCTTCGATGCCGCCTCCTACAGCGATACCAGCGAAGTCGTTTGGCTGGCGGCAGAGCTTGAATCCAAACTCGAAGTCGGACGCGCGCTCACCGAAGTCTGGTGCGACCGCCTCGCACAACTCGCGCACTCATGTGGTTTCACGCGGACGCGCCTCCTGCTGGTTTCGACCGAGGGCTTTTCGGCGGAGGCGTGCGAACTGCTCAACGAGCGCGAAGCCTTCAGCGCGAGCCACCAGCAGTTAGAGCTTTTGACCGCGCGCGTCAGTCCCGCGCTTTCAGCGCAAAGGCTCGGCGCCGGGCGCGACGAGTTCGAGATGGTGATCCCGATGGGCGATGATACCGAGTTGATCGCGGCGCACACCGTCGAGCAGATCGCGCGCCGCCTCGATTTCCAACCCGAAGCCATCAACCAGATAAAAACCGCGCTCGTCGAAGCCTGCATCAACGCCGCCGAGCACAGTCTCAGTCCCGACCGAAAAATTTATCAACGCTTTCGCGTAGAAAGTGATAAATTAGTTGTCACCGTGTCAAGCAGAGGCGTAGCAGTTTCCGCAAGTGCCTCCCAAAACGGCGAAGCCATACCGGAACCGGGCCAGGGCAGCCAGGCAAACGGTAGCGCCAAAGGGCGCCGTGGGTGGGGCCTCAAGTTAATCCGCACGTTGATGGACGAAGTGGAATTCGAGCGGGTGGACGACGGCACGCGGCTCCGCATGACAAAGTATCTGCGTAAGTAGGAGGGACTTACCTGGATGAGAGAAGAAACGCTTGCCACCCGCGCGCAGCCGGAAGACGCGCGCGGCGTCGCCATTGTCTACGCCGAAAACTATCTCAACAAATTGAGCGGCGAACGCATCGAGCGCGAATGTCGCAACGGTCTGGAAGACGGCTGCCACGCGCTCGTCATCAATTTCAAACAGACCACCATCGTCAACAGCATCGGCGTCTCGATACTGCTCGGCGTCATCGACGCGGTCGAGCGGCGAGGGGCGCGTCTGGTGTTCGCCAACGTCAACCATCACACAATCAAGCTTTTCGATTTGCTCGGCTTATCGCGCCACGTCGCGCTCGCGGAAAATGTCGAAGCCGCGTTCGCGATTCTCGAAGACTTCGACGCCGCCCCTACCCCACACGGACACTAAATGCGCCAAATCTTGAATCGTCAATCGTAAAACGTCAGGGCGAAGAGTTCGGACGACCCCCCTTTTTATTTACGATTCCGGAGGTTTCGATATGCCGGACCGGATGCGAAAACTGCTGCACGCTTTTGCGGCGCTTGCCGACCTGGGGGAAGAAATTGCCGACACCAGCGACTTTGTGGAGATGGTGCAATCATCGCTGCATGTCGTGCTCGGCGCGCTCGCCATCCGGCGCGGTGCGGTCGCGGAACATCACCCTGACGCCGGGCATCTGAAGGTCGTCGCCACGCGCGGCATCGGCGACGCTCCGATTGCTCCGGTCGCCATCGACGCCGCCGCCGTCGAAACTTTGGGCGCGGGCGGCGCGATCTGTTTTCACGTCAACTCATCCGATGTTCCGTCGAGCATGGCTCACCGACTGGGCGAGCAACTGGAAACTTTATGCACCGGGATGCGCGTCGAACTGTTGATGCCGCTGGTGGTGCACGGGGAGTTGGTCGGCGTGATTTTGCTCGGCGGCAAGGCGAGCGACGAGCCGTTTACGGCGGAGGATTGCGAGACGGTGCGCGCGCTTGCGCGACATATCGGCGTCGGGATTTACAATCACCGCCTACTGCGCGAAATTGCCAGCCGCGCGACCGAAAACGAGCGGCTCTATGGCGAACTGCGCGGCCTCTACAGCGACACCGTGCGGGCTTTTGCCGCCGCGATCGACTGCAAGGACAAGTACACGCAGGGGCATTCCGAACGCGTCGGCAAGTACAGCGAAATCATCGCGCGCGAAATGGGTTGGAGCGATCAAGAGGTCGAAGGCATCGCCGTCGCCGGTTACCTCCACGACATCGGCAAACTCGTCGTCGACCGCGACATCATCAATGCGCCTTACAAAATCGACGCCAAGCAATCGTCCGAACTCAACCGCCACCCGGCTGCGGGTTACGATATTCTCGCGCCCATCAACCACCCTTACGCCGACATCCCATTGATGGCGCGCTACCATCACGAGCGCATCGACGGGCGGGGCTATCCCGATGGTTTAACCGGCGATCAGATTCCGCTCGGCGCAAAAATCATCACGCTCGCCGATTCGTTCGATGCGATGACGACCGACCGACCCTACAAAACGCGCCGGAGGTTCGACGCCGTCGTCGATGACCTCCGCCGCAACACCGGGAAACAGTTCGAGGCTATTGTCGTCGTCGCGTTTTGCCGCGCGCTTCTAAAAGAGGTCAACGGCGAAACCCGTGTCAGACACTTCACCCGACTGCTCGGCAAAGATTACCTTGACGGCGAACAGGCCGCCCCGCTGCTCATCCAACTCATCCACGAACTCGAAACGGGCGCGCCGCACGCCGCCGCTGGTGGCGCATAACATCCCGCGGTCGTTCAAGCAGCAAATGTTTTGACCGGATTGTTATTCGGGCTGGATGCGGAGCGCAAAGCTACCGATTTCGATTTTGTCATCGACCGCGACCTTCAAGCGTTCGTCGCGTGGAGCCTCGCGTCCGGCGACGAGCGTGACGTTGCGTCCCTTGGCGGTGATCCAAAATTGCCCGTCGGCGTCGCGGGCAAGGGTGGCATGAAGGCGGCTGACCTCCGGGTCGCCTTTGACGGGCAGATCGACCGCGACGGATTTCGAGCCGCGCCCGATGGTGATGTCGGGCTTGGTGATGGGCACGACTGTTTCGCGCACGCCGCCGCGCCAGACTTCAATCGAATAAAGCGGAGCGGGGCGCGCCGACACACGCGTTACGTCGTCGTTGTCGGTCGTCGCGGCATCCGCGCCCGTCGAATCTTCGGGAGTGTTTGCCGTGTCCGGCGGCGAGTCGGAGAGTTCGGCGGGGCGCGGCGTGACCATCGTGTGGCCGCTCTCGGTAGCGTCCCAGACGGGTTGGACGCGGAACTCGCCCTTGCTGAGCGTGCCATCAACGCGCAGTTCGACGGCGAAAGATTTGGTGGCGAGTTGGGTCGAGCCGCTGAGTTCGCGGGCGCGTTCCGAGAGGACATAAAACAATCCCTGTTCGAGTCCGCGTCGCTTGTCGCCCTGCCAATCCTTGTCGTCGTCGCTGCTGAGATAGACGATGTATTCGGGCGGGATATATGTTTGACCGCCGGGCGGCGTGAACATTTCGCGCTGCATGACGGCTTCGATCTCGCGCGCGACCTTGACGAGAAAGTCTTCCCAGATGCGACGCGGGCGCGCCTGTTCATCGACGACCGCAAGCGGGTCTTCTTCGCCCTCGCCGTCAATCCACTTCCGAATGGATTCAAGTAATCCCAAGGTTCTCACCTTTCTCGTAGAGCGATGTCTCGCTAGTTTTGTTTCAAGAGGTCGCTGCTCAGCCACCCCTGCTCGGAGACTCCGCCGCTGGCGTTATCTATCACGACGACCTCGAACCAACGACCCTTGACGTTGACCACTTTGACGCGCGCCCCCTTGTCCAGAACCCGGACGATGGGGGTTGACGGGCTTGGCCCGCGACGCAGATTGACGAATGTGTTGGTCTGGCGCTCGCTGCCGATCTGCGTGGACGGGGGAGCGGCTTGCGCGGGCGGCGTCGTTCCGGCGGCGGCGCGACGACCGCGCACGTAATTATGCGTGGCGAGCAGCATCCCGGCAAATGCCGCGATTATCAGGATAGCGACCAGCCATCGGTTGACGCGGCTCGACGGCTTGAACATCGCCTCTGACTTTCCAACCTTCTCATCGCTCAACGGCTTTTCGACGCGCCTCGCTTGCGGCCTGTCGCTGACCAACTCCCTGGCACGCGCGCGGGGGTCGGCGCTCGGCGCCCGCTCAAGCGGAGCTTTCGCTTGGACGGGGACGACGATGCGCGGTCGCGGCGGGTCGTCGGATGCGGCGGCGGTCGCGGCTGCTCTGCCGAATGAATGCGGGAACATCGCGGGTTGGGGCGCGGGCGAAGCGAGTTTGGGCTTGTCGAAATTGTCTCGCGGGGGCGCGGGTGTCGGAGTCTTGTCGTTGCCGCCTTGTTGCGAGAGCAGTTGTGTTTTAGGCAGCGCGGCGTCGCGCAGGTCAGCCCAGAACTCGCGCACGGTTTGGTAACGATTGGCAGCGACGGTTTGCGTCGCGCGATTGAGCACGCGCAGGACGAACGACGCCCACGCTTGGCGCTGTACGTGTTCGGGCAATTCGCCGATCGGTTTCTGCGAGAAGCGGCGCGGGGCCTCGCCCGTGAGCAGCATGTAGGCGGTCTTGGCGAGCGAGTAAACGTCCGCCGCCGGGGTCAGCGTCCGCTTCGGATGATCGAGCACGGACGGGTCGAGCGGCCCGGTCTGCGCCAGCGGGTGATGCTCCGGCGCGGCGTAAACGTCCGTCCCGACGCGTGTAATCGTCGCACCTTCGGACGCCTCGATTTTGGCGACGCCGAAGTCGGCGATTTTTACTGTCTGACGGTCGGCGGTGAGCAGCAGGTTTTGGGGTTTGATGTCGCGGTGGATGACGCCGTGCGCGTGCGCGTGGTCGAGACCGTCGCACACCTGTTCCAGATAAAACAGCGCCTTGTCGAGCGTCAACGGTTGCTGGCGGCAGAACGCCTGGAGGTCGCCGCCCGGCAGATATTCGAGCACGAGATAATGAAAAGTCCGGTCTTGGAGGTCGATGGCCGTGCCGTGTCCGAGGCGGTTGATGATGTTTGGATGTCGCACGCGGTCGAGCGCCACCGCTTCATTGCGGAAGTTTTCGATAAGCGTGCGTTCAAGTTCGGCGTCGGGCACGCCCTGCAAGAAATAGTTCAGAGCTTTGATGACGATGGTGCGCGGCGCGCCCTCTGCGGCGGCGGCATCGTGCGCGACATAAACCTCGGCATAGCTGCCGCGCCCGAGACAATCGAGCACGTCGTAGCGGCCATCGAGTCGGCACTGCTGGAGCTTTAATTCACTCATCCGTCGTCATCACTGACATCCGCATCTCATCAAACCGGCGACTGATTTTGCTTGTCCCCCGTTCAAGGCAACGGAGCGGTCGGTTCGACCGACGCGCTTGGGGGCTGACCTTGCGGCGTGACCGGGGCGAGGGGCAGCGGCGGCGCGACGTTCTGCGCCGCGCTGAGCGATTCGAGCCGCATCATCGCGCCGCGTTGGGCTTCCGCGTTGTTAGACTTCAAAGCCGCCGTTACAGTTGCAAGCAACGCATCGTTTCTGAGTTGCGCGTGTTCGGCGGAGAGCGGCGGCGCGGCGGCATCGATTCTAGCGTTCGCTTGTTGAAAGTACCCGACGGCCTCGGTGGGCTTTCCCGAAAGCAGCAACGAGCGACCGTAGAAGTAGAGAAACAAGGGGTCTTCAGCGTTCGACGGCTGCGCGGCGAGTTCGTTTGCCATTCGCGTAGCTTCCGGCGCGGGCGAACCATCGACGCTTCGACGCAACTGCTCGAAGCGAGACTCGGCGGTTTGCGGCGACGGCGATGGCGACGGCAGCGCCGCGACCGGCGGCACCGTCGCCGGAGTCTGGTCGATCTTCCACCGCGTGTAGCGCGTCCCGGCGTAGAAGGCGAGCGCGGAAGCGGCGATGAGAAACAACAGGAGGCCGAATGTGCGCCCTGCGCGCCCGGTCGATGTGTGGGCGGAAGGCTCGTCGCGCGGCACGTCGTGGTCGTGCGCGTGGGATGCGTCGTGCGTGTCGTGGTGGTCTGGCTGCTCGACGACCGGCGAGGAGGGCGTCGAGACGCCGTCGAAGGGTCGTTGCAGGTTGGCGACGGGTGTCGCGACCGCCGCCGCCGCCGAGTCGGAGAGCGTGTCGGCGTCCATGAAGGCGGCGCGTTCTGTGATGAGCGTCTGTTCATCGTCTTCCACGACCGCGTCAGTCAATCTGCTTGCGCCGTGCTCGCCGCCGATGCGGACGACAACCGCCGTCAGATTATCTTCCGCGCCGCGCTCGAAGCAGCGTCGCTTCATCTCGGCACAGGCGGCTTCGAGGTCGGTTTCGTTACCGAGAATCTCGCGCAACTCGTCGTCGGGGAGGTGTCGCGTGATGCCGTCCGAGCAAAGCAGGAAGCCCGTGCCGTCTTCGACTTCGAGAGTTTTCAGATCGACTTCGACCGCCGCCTCCGCGCCGAGCGCGCGACTGATGACGTTGCGGCTCGGATGGTTGACGGCCTGTTCGGGCGTCATCCGACCGGCGCGCACCTCCTCCTCGACGACCGAGTGGTCGTCGGTCTCGCGCATGATTTGTCCGTCGGGCGAGATGCGGTAGAGACGCGAATCGCCGACGTGCCCGATGGTGGCGCGATGCCCTTCGAGATGAAGCGCGACGATGGTAGTCGCCATCATCGAGAGTTTGGGATGCTCGCGCGACATCTGGTGAATCGAACTGTTGGCGCGCTGGATGGCGATTTCCATCAAGTCTTCGAGGTCGTCGCCCGGCTGATGATGGCCGAAGGCGTCCTCGATAACTTCAATGGCGGTTTGCGAAGCGACCTCGCCCGCCTCCGCGCCGCCAACGCCGTCGGCTACGGCAAAGATGCGTCGCGTCGCATCGACGAGCAGCGAGTCTTCGTTGAGCGGGCGTTTTTCGCTCAACCCACGGTCGGTGACGGATGCGACTGCTAACGGAATATCAGTGGTTTGTTCATTCATTGAACTGCCTCTGGGATCAAATGTTCATCGGTCGGGCGCGGGCGGCTGCCGGACGACGGCGCGGGCGTCGCCTCCATGTCGCGCGCGTTGCGGTGCGAAAAAGCCATCATCATGCCGAGCATCGCAAAGCTGGTAATCAAACTGAACCCGCCGTGACTGACGAAGGGAAGCGTAATGCCCGTCATCGGGAGCGCGCGAGTCGTGCCGCCGATGTTGACGAGCGCCTGAAAACCGATAAATGAAGTCAGCCCTGCCGCGCATAGTTTGGTAAACATATCACGCGACTCAAGCGACGTGCGAACTCCCGCGTTGACGAATACGATCAAGGCCAGAATCAGCACCGCGCCGCCGATCAGCCCCAACTCTTCGGCGACCGCCGCGTAGATGAAATCGGAGTCGGCGACGGGGATGACTTCGGCGAAGCCGAGGCCGAGGCCGCGCCCGCTGACACCGCCCGATGCCATGCCGAACGTCGCCTGCGCGGGTTGGAACGCGACGCGGTCGAACCACACATCGACGTTGACCGTCCGCGCCATCGCCGGACTCTCGCTCGCCAACTCCTTCATCCGGGCGTTCTCCGCCAACGCCTCTTCGTAGTCCTGCTTCCACCACGAAACCTCCGGCGAGGGCGGGTTGAAGCCGTCGAGCCAGAGATGAAAACGCTGCTTGATACGCGTCGGCAAAACGGCCTGCACGGGCGCGGCGACCGTCGGCAGGAACGGAACTTTTTCCTGTATGTCGCGAGGCAACGCCCCGACGACGAGAATCGCGACGATCAGCACGAGCGAACCGACAAAAAGCAGGAGTTGCGGCCAACGCCTGACCGCGACGAGATAGAGCGTGGCGTACGCGCCGCTGAAGACGAGTAACTGCCCGAAGTCTTTGAGCGCGAAGAACGGGATGAACGGAATCAACGCCATCATCAGCAGGGGCAGCACGTCGCGGGCGCGCGGCACGCCCCAGTAAGTCTGCGCCAGTTCGCGGTAGTGCGCGGTCAGGATGCCCGCGAAGCCGAGCAGGAAGGGAATCTTCGACGGCTCCCACGGCGTCATGTTGCCGAGAGCCTTGCCCGCGCTCGATGTCGCCACGGCGATGCCCAGCGGGACGAGCGTCACCAGCACGATGATAAAACTGTTGCGCTGTACCCAACGTAGAAAGTCGTCGCGCGTGCAGAACCAGAACGCGGCGGCGAAAGCGGCGAAACCGAGCAGCGGAACCCATGTGAAGCTTGAGGTAAGAGCCTGGCTGGTGGTGAAGCCGGAACGACGCGGCGCGCCGGTCTCAATCGTCCCGCCCGTCCCGGTGCCGGTCGTCGCGGGCAACCCCATCAGTTTTTTCTTCTCGTCGCTGTAGTTTTGATTCATGTAGCGGATGCGCTGCGTCTGAGTTTTCTCGGCGCGCGCCGCCGCTTTGTTGTTGGAACCGTATTCGGGGTCGCTATAGAGCCGGTACTGGACGAGCATCCCGACCGAGAACAGAAGAATCGCGGTCGTGTAGAGCGTCCAACTTCCCTTGAACTTCATCTGCCGCGATAGCCAGAAGACGAGGAAGATGACCGGCACGTACAAAAGGAGGTCGCGCACCGCGCCAACCATCGACGGCTCGTAGCCGCGCAGCAACGCCGAACGATATACCGCGACGTAGCCGACCACTTGGAAGACGACTATCAACAGCAGCGCGAACAGATGTGATGAAGCGAGATTTTTCATAAACCAAATGCCGGAAAGCGCAACGCGGAAGGCACCGCGCCCGACGCCGTTTGAGCGCGGCGGACGACGAGCTGTCCGATGCGTGCGGCGGTGTGTCGTGTGTCTCGCGCGATGTGCATTGCTTTCTCGTCCTCCTCTGAGCGCGATTTGAAATTATTGCTGCCGCTGCTGCGTGATTTGTTCGGGCGACCGTCGTGGCGTCGTGCGCGGCGCGGGCGCATTTTGCCGTTGCGGTTGGCGGGACGACGACGGCGGTTGCGCGTTGGGCGCAGACGCATCGAGCAGTCCGAGTTCCTTGGCTTTCAGGACGAGCGCCACCGCGACGGGAGCCGCCGCGCGCGAGCCGTAACCGCCGCCCTCGATGATGACCGAGATCGCGAGTTGCGGATATTCGAGCGGGGCGATACAGAGAAACCAACTGTCGATTCGCATATCGGGCGCGAGCACGATCTGCTCGTACTCGCGGATGACGTTGCCGCGACGGTCGCGCTCGACCTTCCTGGTCGTCTTCGGTTCGCCGGTCTTCGGGTCGTAGACGGGGACTTCCTTTTCCGCCGTGCCGGTCTTGCCCCCCGTCGAGATTCCGGCGGCGGTGACGGGACCGAAAACCCCGCGCGCCGTGCCCGAGCCGCCGCTGGTGACGAGTCCCATGATGCGGCGCATCTCGGCGGCTTGCGGCGGCGTCATCGCCTGCGCGAAGACGGCGGGGGGCTGGTTAAGCTCGATCTTGGGTTTCATCAGCTTGCCTTCGAGGTTGGCGACCGCCGCCGCCGTGAGAGCCATCTCGAACGGGGTCATCTGCCCGGAAAAGCCCTGCCCGTAGCCGATCAGGGCGAGGTCGAAGGCGCGCATCTTGGGATACGCGACGATGGTCGCTTCGCGGGGCGCGAGCGCGCGGGCGAGCGCGGGGGTGCTGACGTTCCAGATTTGCGGTTGCTTGCGCCCACGCACCGCTTCGGTCGTGTCCGGGTAGGGGGTGATGCCGAGCAGCTTGGAACTCTCGCCCATCCGTTCGGGGCCGAGCTTGACGGCCATCTGCCCGAAATACTGGTTGCAGGAGACCTCATAAGCGGTATCGATGCCGATGCGTCCGTGAACTTCACTCGTGCCGCCCGCGTCGAAAATCGGCTTCGCGCCCGGCGCGGCGACATAGCCGCTACCGCTACACAAGAACTCGGTGTCCTGCATCCCGGCGTTGAAGGCGGCGATCATCGTCACGGTCTTGAAGGTCGAGCCGGGGATGTAGTACGCGCCGAGCGCGCGATTGACCAGGGGCTTGTCGCGGTCGTTGGCTTCGAGCCGGATGTAGGTCGCTTCGTCCTGCGCTTCCTTGAGACTGTAGGCCGGATTGCTGTACATCGCCAGCACTTCGCCCGTCTGCGGGTTGATGACGACGGCGGCGCCATGACGGTCGCGCAGTTGTTCGACGACCGCCTTCTGTAGCTCGCCGTGAATGGTCAACTGTACGTCGAGATTTTCGGGCAGCTTGATGTCGCGCTCCAAAGCCACGTCGTAGGCTTCGGGAACCGCGCCGCCCTGAATGCCGAACAGCGCGCGTTCGAGTCCGGGGTCGCCGCGATCCGAGCCGAACAGTTGCGCCAGCGCCGCGTCGAGCGGATAGTCGCGGACGATTTGTCCGTTCGGAGCGCGTCGATAGAGTGCGAGCGCGTTTTCCAACTTGCCCGTGCGGTCGAGAATCCAACCGCGCAACGTCGATTCCTGTAGTCGCCGGTTGCGCAGGTCTTTGTAGGACAGTTGTTGAAAACGCTCGTTCTTCTCCGAAGCGTAGCGCGCCCAGTAGACGTGAAAGCCGAAGACGGTCAGCGCGAGCGCGATGAAAATGAACCGGACGGCGTGCAGCCCGCGATTGGTCGAAGTGACACCGAGACGTTTTCTGACCTCCTCCGGCAGGTCAGCCGGAGCGACCCCCGCCAGCAGCGTCGAACGGTGGCGGCGCATCCGTCGCACCAGCGAGATGCCCAGCCACAACACCATCAACGCGAACCCCGCCGTATAAATCAGGCTCAGAACCGCCGGTTGCTTTTCGGGTATGTCTTGCAAGAGCATGGTTTTTTATCGTGTAGCGTAAACGGTTGAGACGAGTAATCGCGCGACTTTTCTATTTTCGTTTGACGAATCACGCTTTGCGAAATCTGATCTCGATGTCGCCGAAGCCGACGACATCGCCGTCTTCGATGGGTCGCGCTTCGCCGTAAGCGATGCGCCGACCGTTGATGAAAGTGCCGTTGGTCGAGCCGGTGTCGGCGACGAGCAGCGTGCCTTCGCGGTTCATCCGGAGCGCGGCGTGGATCTTCGAGACGCTCGCGTGGTTGAGAAACAGGTCATTGTCGGCGACGCGCCCGACGTTGATTCGCCGCCCGCCCGGGTTGAATACGAGCGTCTCTTCACGCGCCCCATTCGGCGCCGTGATGCGCGCCGCGACGCGCACGTCGGGCGGCGATTGCGACTTCGGCGGCAGCGAAAAACCTTCTTCCGCGCGTCGGCGTTCTTCGTCGTGGCGCTGCAACTCTTCTTCAAACTCGCCGTAGGTCGGATCAACCGCGATGCCGGTCGTGAAAATATCGACGATGGTTTCAATCTTGACGGGCGCGAGCGTGCGCAAACGTTGGTCGTTGATGTAATCAATCGCCGCCGCGAGGACTTCGTGTTCGATTTCGGTGATGGATTCGGGCGGGGCTTCGGAGTGCGTGCCCCATTCGATTTTGAGGTTGAGATGATGCGGGACGATGTAGCCGCCTTGTTTGTCGTCGGCGCGCTTGCGTTCGTCGATGAGTCGCTTCATGCGCTCGATGAGTTTGGCGGTCGTGAAAACGGACTGCGTGTCGGCGACGCGCCCCAGTTTTTTATCGACCACCGTCCCCATGCCGGAGAGCATCCGGCGCAGCAATCGCTCGGCCAGCGCCTCGTCGCGCTTTTTCTCAGGCTCTTTCTTGTCGGTTTTTTCCATACGCTTTTATACGCGGGCGAAAGGTTGCCGGTCGAGTACATTTACGACGTGCCCGACAACGACGATACCGTCTGTCAACCGGCGACGATACGGGGGAGGTGTTGTTAAAGGCTGTGAACTTCGCTCCCCATTCTAGCCGAAACGTGCCGCCGTAGAGAAGCATGAACGGGGGCGGCAGGATGGGTGAAGAAAAAAGGTCGTCAGCGGACGGATATTGAACGTCGGGGTTTTATCTTCAGGCCGCCACCTGACCGCTCAACACCGATAGCTTCACCTTCATCTTTCTCCCCGTTCTCGTTGCCGCGCGGCTTCGTAGAGGACGACGGCGAGCGCGACCGCGACATTGAGACTTTCGACGGGCGGGCGCATCGGAATCTTGATGCTCGCATCGGCGGCGACGGATTCGGCGTCCGATAGTCCATGTCCCTCCGCGCCAAGAATCACGGCGCGTGGCGTCGTCCAGTCGATTTGGGTATGCGAACGCGCGGCGCGAACGTCCGTGCTAACCGTCTCGACGCCGTGCGACGCGCACCACGCGAGCGCGTCAGCAAACCGTGCGCCCGTCCAGAGCGGCAGGCGAAAAGTCGAACCCATCGCGCCGCGCAGAGCTTTCGGCGAAAAAAGATCGGTCGTCCCTTCGGTGGCAATTGCGGCGGTCGCACCCGACGCTTCGACGACGCGCAGCATCGCCCCCGCGTTCGACGGGTTGCCGACCCGGTGCAGGACGACGACGAGCGGCGTCTCGTCATCTTTAATCAATGCGTCGCGGCCTGTCGGCGGACGTTCGGCCAGCGCGACGATACCCTGTGGCGTGCTGGTGTCGGAGATCGACGCCAGCACGTCTTCGCTGACCGCGACGAGCCGCCCCCCGCCCCGGCGCAACTCAAAAAGAAGCTGTGCGCCGCGCGCGTCGCGCTCGATAATGGTGGTGTGGAAAACCTCGTGGATGGACAAGCGCGCCCGCGCCGCGTCCTCGCACAGGCGCACGCCCTCGACGAAGACGAGTCGTTCGTCTTTACCGTCGCGCACCGCCCGTGCACGCTTGACGAGTGCGTTGCCGCGACTCTTTATCGTCTCGTCTGCCATGTTCTTCAATTCGCGTCAGTTGAAATGTTGCGCGTCCCTACTTCCGGCGCCTCGATTTCGACCCACACCGGCCAGTGATCCGACACGCTCAGCGGGCGCGCGACGCCCCAACGCGTGATACGCGCCCCGCGCACGAAAATCCAGTCGGCGTGGAGCCGGAGCAGTCCCGCACGCCACGTCCCGGTTCCCGACGGCAACGGCGACTCGTAGCCGTGCGATTCGAGCAGTCGTCGCGTGGCGTCGCGCGTACGTCGAATCAGCGTGTTGAAGTCGCCGAGCAGAATGGTGGGTTCGCGCCCGTCGACGCGCGCGGCGCGTTCGATAATGGCTTCGTGCTGCGCGAGTTGTTCAGCCATCGTGGCGTGCGGGTCGATGTGCGAATTGAAGACGTGAAAGCGTGTCAAGCCGGTATGGACAGAGGCCGCGAGCGCGAGTCGTGGTCGCCACGCGCACTCGCTCCACGGCAGTTCGACGCGCGATGGGTCGGCTATCGGCAGACGGCTGAGAATCGCGACGCCCGTGTCGCCCGCATCGTCAACCGCGATGGGTTCTTCAAAGTTGAGATACCATTGTTTATCTTTGGGCTGCTCGCCGCGCGGGATGCCCATCGCGGCGTGTGTGTAGTGCATGTCGAGCGCGCGTGCCAGTTCGCGAGCGACGTGGTGGCCGCCCGCGCGCCGCGTCCCACGGTCGGCTTCCTGAAGCGCGATAATGTCGGCGGGCGGCATCAGATGGTTGCCGCCGAGAGCCTCCGCCGCCCTCCGGATGTTTTTTTGAACCAACTGCGGACGACGCGCGGGACGGCCAAGCCCCGCGCGTCTGAACATGCTCCCGGTAATCAGGAACGAACCGACCGCGTAGCGGATGTTGAAGGTGGCGATGACGAGCTTGTTCGTCAACGGCCTGACGATGTGGGGGTGGGAGGCAAAGCTGCCGTTCTCGATGTCGGGTTCGGGAGCGCCGCCGGTTTGCTCCGGGAGTTGTTCGGTTGATGACAACGGTGCTGCCTTTCGCCTTTGCCTGAATCTCGCGGCCAGTGCACAATGCACGGGTATCGGTCGCGCGCCAAACGAAAGGGGATTATAGATGAATCGACGCATCATCGCCGCTGTCGATGACATGTTTTTTGCCGCCAAGATACGCGGCACGGCGGAACATCTCGGCATCGTGGTCGAATTCGCGCGCAGCCTCTCAGCCCTCATCCAGACGGCTGAGAGCGAATCGCCCGACCTCTTCATCGTCGATCTTCACTCGCAAAGGTGCGAGCCTTTCGCGCTCGTCGAACGGCTCAAGGCCGACGAGCGTTTGCGCCGCATCCCGGTCGTCGGATTCTTCTCGCACGTCCAGACCGAACTCCAAGAGCGCGCGACGCGGGCGGGCATCGACCGCGTGCTGCCCCGCTCGGCGTTTACCAAACGGCTGCCGGAGATTTTGCGTGGCGAGTTCTGACGCCGCCGCTCGTCTGGAAACAACGAAGGCCGCGCACCAACGCGCGGCCTTCGCGATGGCGGTTTGCGTACGGACTGATACGTCAGCCGACCGCCGCCGGCGCGATGACTTCGTGAATGGCGCGGACTTCGCTGACGAGTTGGTTGTACTGTTCGATGGTCAGTGCTTGCGCTCCGTCGCAGAGCGCGCGTTCGGGTTGGTCATGGACTTCGATAATCAGACCGTCCGCGCCGACGGCGACGCCCGCACGCGCGAGCGGTGTGACCATGTAGTTTTTGCCGGTGCCGTGTGAGGGATCGACGATGACCGGGAGGTGCGAGAGACGCCGGACGGCGGGAATGGCCGCGAGGTCGAGCGTGTTGCGCGTGTGCTGCGCGAAGGTACGGATGCCGCGTTCGCACATGATGACGTGGTAGTTGCCCTCGGCCATCACATATTCGGCGGCGAGGAGCCACTCGTCGAGCGTCGCCGATAGTCCGCGTTTGAGCAGCACCGGGATGCGCGCGCGCCCGGCGCGACGGAGCAGCGAAAAATTCTGCATGTTGCGTGCGCCGATTTGGATCACGTCGGCGTAACGCTCGACCATGTCGAGGCCGTGCTCGTCCATCGCTTCGGTGACGATCTTCAAACCGTAAGTCTCGCGGACTTCCGCCAGAATCTTCAAACCCTCTTCGCCCAAACCCTGAAAGGCGTACGGCGAGGTGCGCGGCTTGAACGCGCCGCCGCGAAAGAATCGCGCGCCGCTGCGCCGGACGGCTTCGGCGACGGCGAGCGTTTGCGCACGACTCTCAATCGCACACGGCCCGGCGATGATGGCGAGTTCGTCGCCGCCGATGGTCGCGTCGCCGACGCGGACGACCGTCTTTTCCGGTCGCAGGTCGAGAGAGATGAGCTTGTAGGGTTTGGTTACCCGGATCGCTTCGGCGACGCCGGGCAGGTTTTCAAAGTGCGACGGATCGACCGCACCCTGATTGCCGGTGACGCCGATGGCTGTGCGTACCGCGCCGGGCAGCGGGTGACCGCGAAAACCCAGATCGGTGATGATGTCCATGACCGCTTTGATCTGGAGGTCGGTGGCATCGGCTTTCATGACGATGAGCATTTGTAGTTATTCCTCTCACGCGGGCAGCGACGAAACGCTCGACAAGCTTTCTTGTTGCCGGTGTCCATCAATAATTCGCTAAATTTTATTGCGTTGGTTTTATACCTTCCGTTCATAACTAAAGTACGCCGAAAGTGTGCGGGGAGAACAACGGCTCCATCACATTCTTTCGGGGACGCTGATGCCGAGCGTGGCGAGCGCGGCGGTCAAACGACGCCGCGCCACATCTGCAATCGTGATTAGCACGGCACGTCGCGCGGCGTCCTCTTCGGCGATGATCCGGTGACGATGATAAAAAAGATTGAAGGCTCGCGCCAGTTGGAAAGCGTATTTGGCGAGGTGCGACGGCTCGACCGTGACGACCGACTGCGCGACAACTTCGACGAGCCGCGCCGACAGCATCGCCAGCGACCAAAGTTCGTCCCCGCTCTCGCCTTCGAGCACGCGACGAATCTCGGAAGCGTTGGCTTCATCCGTCGCGGCGGAGTTGACGAACTCGCGCGCGGTTCCGAGCGCGTCGGCGTCGAGCTTGCGAAAAATCGAGTTGGCGCGCACCGCCGCGTACTGACAGTATGGCCCCGTCTCGCCCTCGAACGAGAGAGCCTCTTTGAAGTCGAAAGCGATGACGGAATTGCGCGTCCACTTCAACAAGAAGTAGCGCAACGCGCCGACCGCGACGGCGTGCGCGGTCGCGCGCATCTCTTCGTCGGAAAGCTCCGGATGACGGGTTCGCGTCTCGCCGAGCGCGCCCGCTTCGAGCCGGTTGATGAGGTCGTCGGCCTTGACACCCAGACCCCGCCGCCCGCTCATCTCGATAAACGGACGCGCGCGGTCTTCGGCGCTCAATTCGATCCCCAATTCCGCGCACGCCGCCGGAGTCAGCGCGACCATCTCGTAAGCCAGATGGACGCTCGCCTCCTGACCGACCTCCGGCGCAACCGCCGCGACGCCCTTCTTGACGACCTGCTGCGGGTACGACTGTCGCGAATCGATCACATTATAAACGCGCGAGCCGTGCCCGAAACGCGGTCGCTGAGGAGCGTCGCTCGCATCCGTCTCCAGAGGCGGAACGCTCGTCGTCATCCAGACCGTGTGGCCGTCGTCGTAGCTGCGGAAAGGGCGGTAGAAAAAGTCTAAATCGAGTTGACCGAGCTTCCAGAGTTGATAAGCGATGTCCTTGCCGGTGTAAGTGATGGTTCCGTTCGAGCGGACGATAACTTTGTCGGCTTCGTGCTCGTCGGTGCTCGCGTGCGTGTCCATCGGCATCACCCAGCAGCCCGCGTTACGCCCTTCCGACTCGTAGCGAATCGCGCCCGTCTGCTTGATTTGCTCGAAGGCGTGTTGCCAGATGAAATGCAGAATCTCCGACTCGCGCGGCAACACGTCGTAACGGATGCCGAGACGCTCCATCGTGTCGAGATGTTGATTGACGATGCGTGTGGCGACGTAATCGGCGAGTTCCGCCGTCTGGTTGTGGCCGGCTTCGATGGCATGGAGCGTCTCGACGCGCAGGCGCAACAACTCCGGGTCTTCCTTCGCGGCGGCGTCGCCGTGTCGATAAAACAGGCCGACGCGCGCGTACAAATCCCAACAATAATAATCGAAGGGGCGCTCCGGCGGCAGCGACTTATCGACCGCGCGCACGTCTTCCAGCGTCATCCCCTCGATGTGGATAAAGCCGACGACGACATCCGCGACCTGGACGCCGGTGTTGTCGATGTAGTTCTGCACTTCGACGCGCTCGCCCGCCGCGCGCAGGATGCGCACGAACGTGTCGCCGATGACCGAGTTGCGCAGATGCCCGATGTGCGCCGCCTTGTTCGGGTTGATCGCGGTGTGCTCGACCATCAACTTCGGACGCGCGGTAATGTCAGCCGCCGTTTCATCCGCGCGCGCATCAGGCTCGACCGCGATGCGTCCGATGAGTCGCGCGCGGTCGAAAAATAGATTGAGGTAACCCGCGCCCGCCACCTCGACGCGCCCCACTTCGTCCGAGGCTTCGAGCGCGGCCTTCAGTTCTTCGGCGATGGCACGCGGGGCGCGCTTCTCGCCCGTCGTCTGTTTGAGACGCTTCGCCAACTCGAACGCGACGGGAAACGCGAGGTCGCCCAACTCCGTGCGCGGCGGCATCTCGCCCGTCACCTGTTCGAGCGCGATGCCGAATTTTTCCGCCGCTGCGTCGCGCACCCGCCCGCGCATTTTTTCCTGCAAGTCTACGAGATTCAAAATCGTGTGTGTCCTTATTCCGTCTACGCGAGAGTTCCGGGGGGCTGTCTGCAAAAAACTTCGACCGCCGGAAAAAGTGTGAGTATAGCGTAGCGGGTTTGCCCGACGCTAACTCGGACGAGCGTGTTTGCTTGACACTTCGGTGTCGCGCTCTGCTACCATCACGTCTTATTATTGATGCGGGCAAACTCTCAAACACTGATTTCCGACGACTTGCGCGAGCGAATCGGGAAGGCGCGCAGGGTTTTCGTCCTGACCGGGGCGGGCGTCTCGGCGGAGAGCGGCGTGCCGACGTTTCGCGGCGGCGGCGACTCGACCGTCTGGAAGGGAATGCCGTTCGAAGTGATTTCCTCAGCACGCATGGTCGTGCGCGACCTCGCGCTCGTTTGGGAGTGGTTCGATTATCGACGCGACGCGCTCAAACGATTGACTCCGAACCCCGCGCACGTCGCGCTCGTCCGCTGGCAGGACAAGTTCGACGCGTTCACGCTGGCGACGCAAAACGTCGATGGCCTTCATGCGGCGGCAGGTTCGCGCGGCGTGCTCGAACTTCACGGCAACGTCTGGCGGGCGCGTTGCACGCGTTGCGACGCGCGGCGCGACCTCGGCGAGTTTGACGAAGCCGTGCGCCCGCCGGTCTGCATCGTGTGCGGTGACGCGATGCGCCCGGACGTGGTTTTGTTTGGCGAGATGCTGCCGGAAGATGTATATGAGAGGGCGGCTAGCGGGGCGACGGAGTGCGATGTGTGCGTCGTCGTCGGCACGTCGGGGGTGGTTTACCCGGCGGCGCGGTTGCCGGAGATTGCGTTGCGGTCGGGCGCGTACGTGCTCGAAGTAAATCCTGAACAGACGCCGCTCTCCGCGTTCTGTCATGCGACGGTGCACGGCGCGGCGGGCGAAGTTCTACCGCTTTTCGGAATCTGATGCGCGCACTTTATTTCGATTGCTTTGCCGGAATCAGCGGCGACATGACGCTCGGCGCGCTCGTCGATGCGGGCGCGGACGCGCGTGCGCTCGTTGAACAACTCGCCGCGCTCGACGTTTCCGGCTATGAAGTCAGTTTTGAAAAAGTTGACCGCGCCGGCATCGCCGCAACCCGTGCACACGTCCGCACGGCGCACGAACAACCGCGACACCGGCAACTCGCCGACATCGAAAAAATCATCGACGCGGCGCGGCTCGGCGACGGAGTGAAAGACCGCGCGACGCAAATTTTTCGGCGGCTGGCGGCAGCCGAATCGCGCGTCCACGATGTGCCGGTCGAGCAGATTCACTTCCACGAAGTCGGCGCGCTCGACGCGATTGTCGATGTGGTCGGGGCGTGCATCGGGTTTGAACTGCTCGGCGTCGAAAAGTTTTATTGTTCGCCGCTGCACGTCGGGAGCGGAATGGTCGAGATGGCGCACGGGCGTTTTCCCGTCCCGCCGCCCGCCGTCGCCGAACTGCTGCGCGGCGCGGCAATCTACGCAACCGACATCACGGGCGAACTCGTCACGCCGACGGGCGCGGCCATTGTCAGCGCGGTCTGTGAAAAGTTTGGTGCGCTGCCCGCGATGCGTATCGAAGCGACCGGCTACGGCGCGGGCGGTCGAGTGTACGAGCGTTTTCCGAACGTGTTGCGTGTGCTGGTCGGCGAAGTCGGGGCAGAGTCGGATGGCGTCGAAAAGCTGTGGGTGATTGAAACCAACATCGACGATGCGTCGCCGCAAATCATCGGGCATGTGTTGGACGCGGCGCTCGCACGCGGGGCGCGCGACTGTTTTTTCACGCCGATTCAGATGAAGAAGAATCGCCCCGGCGTGCTCGTCTCGATTCTCTGTGCCGCGCGCGAGCGGGAGGCGATGTTCGACTTGCTGTTCGCGGAAACGACGACGCTCGGCGTCCGTTCCTACGAGGTCGAACGTCGCGCGCTCGAACGCGAAATCGTTCGAGTCGAAACCGAATACGGCGCAATCGACATCAAGCTGGCGCGGATGGGCGGGCGCACGACGGGCGCGACGCCGGAGTACGAACAGTGCTGTGCGGCGGCAGCGAGCGCGGGCGTCGCGTTGCGCGTCGTCGAAGAGTCGGCGCGGTTCGCCTTCGCGCGATTGAGCCGGAAAGTTTGAACGAATTTGCGGAAACCCGCACGTAGTAAGGGTGTCAATGGCGGTGGCGGAAGAATGGTCGCCCTTACTACGTGCGGGCTTCCGCAACCAATTATCAGTCTAAGCAGGGCGGAGGCGGCTGATAAAAGCCGACCGCCGGATGATGAGCAGAGAGGAACAGATGAGCACAAAATTTTCCGCGACCGAGCCGGACGATGAGTTGGAAAGCGAGCGCGCGAGCGATGACGCAAGCGCGGCGGCGGGAGTCGACCTTGAGAAGATTGCGCGCGGGGTGCGTCTGATTCTCGAAGGCATCGGCGAGAACCCGGAGCGAGATGGGTTGCAGAGCACGCCGCGCCGTGTCGCGGAGATGTACGCCGAGTTGACCGCCGGGATGCGCGAAGACCCGCATCAGCACGTCGTCGCGCTGCCCGGCGACAAGCACGACGAAATGGTTATCGTCAAAGACATCCACATCGCGTCGATTTGCGAGCACCATCTCGCGCCGTTCGTCGGGCGGTGTCACATCGCCTACATCCCGAAGAACGGGCGCATCGTCGGGCTGTCGAAACTGGCGCGGCTGGCCGAGACGTTCGCGCGCCGCTTGCAAGTGCAGGAACGGCTCACGTCGGAAATCGCCGACACCCTTTTCGACGGACTCAAACCCGTCGGCGTGATGGTCGTGATGGAAGCCGAGCATACTTGCATGACTTTGCGCGGCGTCAAAAAACCCGGCGCCATTACCATCACCTCCGCGATTCGCGGCGGCTTCCGTAAAGACCCGCGCACCCGCGCCGAAGCAATGGCGCTTCTCAAGTCGTAAATCTCGATATCTAACAGGTGGCAAGTGACAAGTGAATAACAAATTCTTTTTCCGGTCGCCCGTCTCGTTGACGGGTTCATAAACTGATGGAAACTTATTACGTAACGACTCCGATTTATTACGCGAACAGTCTGCCGCATCTGGGACATCTGTACACGACGCTGGTGGCCGACTGCGTGGCGCGATACAAACAGCAGCGCGGGTTCGCGACCTATTTTTTGACTGGCACCGACGAGCACGGCATCAACATCGAGCGGGCTGCGGCGCGTGCCGGGCGGACGCCAAAGGAGCACGTCGATTACATCGTCGGCGAGTTGAAACGGATGCTCGCCGATTTCGGACTGGACGAAGCGCACGGCGGCTACGACATCTTCATGCGTACCACCGAGCCGTTTCATTACGAAGGCGTCAGCGAATTGTGGCGGCGCATCGCCCGCACCGAAACGCCGAAGGGTCGCGCGTGCATCTACAAGGGGAATTACGAGGGATGGTTTTGCGCGGCGTGCGCGACGTTCAAGACCGAGGACGAGTATGCCGCGCCGGAGAGCGAAGGCGAGCCGCCGCGTTGCCTCGTCCACGAAACGCCGCTCGACCGCGTCGCGGAGGAGAGCTACTTCTTTCGTCTCTCGGATTACGACGAAGCCTTGCTCGCGCTCTACGAGTCGCGCCCGGACTTTATCCGCCCGGAGACGCGCCGCAACGAAGTCGTCAGTTTTGTGCGCGGCGGGCTGCAAGACCTCTCGATAAGCCGTCAGCGGAGCGCGGTCAGTTGGGCGATTCCGGTGCCCGATGACCCCGGTCACACGATCTACATCTGGCTCGACGCGCTGACGAATTACATCACCGCGCTCGGCTATGGCAACGATGAACGCGCGCGCGTGCTCGGTGCCGGGGCGTTTGAAAAATACTGGCCGGGCACGCATCTCATCGGCAAAGATATCCTCCGGCAGCACGCGATTTACTGGCCGGCGTTCCTGTTGGCGGCGGGGATCGAGACGCCGCAATCCGTCATCGCGCACGGGCTGTGGCTCGACCGCGACGGGCGCAAGATGTCGAAGACGCTCGGCAACACGGTTGACTTGAAAGAACTGCTCGCGCTCGCCGGACGCCGCGACGCGCTGCGCTATTTCTGTCTGCGCGAGATGATTTTCGGGCAGGACGGCAAGGTGTGGGACGAAGCGATTGTCGCGCGCATCAACAGCGACCTCGCGGGCGGACTCGGCAATCTGACGAGCCGCACGCTCAAGATGATTAGCCTCTACTGCGACGGCCTGATTCCCGACGCAAACATCCCGGAGGATATGTACTTGACGGCGAAACGCGCGGGCGTTGACCCCGACGCGATGGCGCTGGTGACGACACTCGAACGGGCGCGCGACCAGTTCATCACATACTTTGAAGACTTCGCGTTCAGCCGCGCGCTCGAAGCCGCATGGAGCATCATCGCGCGCGCCGACAAAATGATCTCGGATGCCAAGCCGTGGGAACTCGCCAAGAACGAGGAGCAGCGGCAGGTGCTCGACGCGGTTTTGTACCGCGCGGCTGAATCGTTACGGTGGCTCGCGGTGCTGCTCTATCCGGTGATGCCCGAGACGATGCGGAAAATCTACGAACAACTCGGCCTGTCGGGTGACGTGTCGAAAGTTGACCCGGCAAGTCTCGCGTGGGGAGGGTTGAAGACGGGGACGCGCACGGGCGAAGCCGTGACGCACTTCCCGCGTATCGATTACCGGCGCGACGCCGCGACGAAAAACACGGGCGGCGCGAATGCCTCAAACAAAAATAGAGTTCAAAAAGGGAGTGCAATGGCTGATACGAAACCCGACGCTAACGAAGATGGTACGCACGCGACGCAAGCCGATGCCGTGCCCGGCGCACAAGCCGCCGCCGACACCCGACCCGACCCGCCGATGCAAGGCGCGACCGAAGCCGACGCCGTGCCGAAGACGCAAGCGGCAGCGACGACGGGCGTTGTCAATTTGATCGGCATCGAGGATTTCGCCAAAGTCGAGATGCGCGCGGGCGAAATCCTGACCGCCGAACGCGTGCCGAAGGCCGACAAGCTTTTGCGGTTCACCGTCGATGTGGGCGAAGCCGCGCCGCGCCAGATTCTCGCCGGAATCGCTCAACACTATGAGCCGGATGATCTCGTCGGGCGTAAAATCGTCGTCGTGACAAATCTACAACCACGCAAACTGCGCGGGTTCGAGTCGCAGGGCATGGTGCTCGCGGCCTCGGTCGGCGACGAAGGCCGCCCCGTCCTCGCCACCTTTGCCGAAGACGTGCCCAACGGCGCGAAGCTGAAATAGTGGCCGGATGCCAAAGGGCGGATGGCAGGGAAATACCGAGGGGCTTTTTCTAGTATCTGAACTCCGGCATCTGACATCATTCTTAATCATGTACGTCGATTCGCACGCGCACATCGATGGTGAAGAGTTCGACGCCGACCGCGACGAGGTTGTGGCGCGTGCGCGTGCGGCGGGCGTGCGCGCGATTTTGAACGTCGGGACGGGCGACCCGCACGGCGGCGGACTTGAGCGCGCGGTCGAGGTCGCCGAGAGATACGACGGTGTGTACGCCGCCGTCGGCGTGCATCCGCACGATGCGCGGTTGTTTGACGACCGCGCCGAACAGCGTCTGAATGGTCTGGTGAAGCGAAGCCCGCGCGTTATCGCGTGGGGAGAGATCGGGTTGGATTACTACTACGACCACTCGCCGCGCGAGGTGCAGCGCGCGGTGTTTGTGCGACAGTTGCGGCTCGCGCGCGAAGCAGTGTTGCCGGTCGTCATCCATTCGCGCGAGGCGGACGACGAGACGGTCGAGATTCTCCGCGACGAGTGGACGGGCGCGGCGCGCGGCGGCATTATGCACTGTTTCGGTGGCAGCGCGCGGGTGGCCGAAAGTGTGTTGGAGTTGGGGTTCGTGATTTCGTTCGCGGGAAATGTGACGTTCAAGAAGGCCGAGCCGTTGCGCGAAGTCGCGCGTCTTGTCCCGCTCGAACGCCTTTTGATCGAGACCGATTGCCCGTTTCTGACACCCGTACCGTTTCGCGGGCGGCGCAACGAACCCGCCTACGTCGTCGAGACGGCGCGCTTTCTCGCCGAACTTCGCGGCATCTCGCCGGAAGAACTCGGACGCCTGACCTCGGATAATTTCACGCGCTTCTTCGGCCTCGAATCGCTGCCCGCAGGTTGATGAACCCGGCGAAGAAACAGCCGCGAATGAACGCGGACAAAACGCGGATTGGACATGATTCGCAACCATCGCTGCTTGAGTCGTCGCGTTAAATCGTGGTTCATCTTTCCGGTTTGCGTTCGGCGGATACGGAGCGTGGAGATGTTTTTTCGCGGCGTGCTTTCACAGCCTCGCCGGATAATGTTATAAAGTGTGTGCAAGAGATTTGAACCCGCGAAGGTTGGCGTCTACCCGCCCGCGAATGTCAGACGCGACACGCAGCGCTGGATAAATATGGCTCAGCAAAACTCATTCGACATCGCCTCGCAAGTTGACCGCGCCGAAATCGGCAACGCCCTCAATCAAACAATGAAGGAAGTCCGGCAGCGTTTCGACTTCAAGGGAAGCGCGGCGGAAGTCGTGGTCGAAGAAGACAACCTCGTCCTTTCCGCCGAAGACGAGACCAAACTGCGCAACATGAACGACATCCTTCAGCAGAAACTCGTCCGCCGGGGCGTGCCGCTGAAGGCGCTCAGTTACGGCAAAATCGAACCGGCGGCGGGCGGCACGGTGCGGCAGCGCGTCGAGATTCAACAGGGCATCCCGACCGATAAGGCCAAAGAAATCGTCAAGTTCATCAAAGACACGAAGGCAAAGGTGCAGGCGTCGATTCAGGGCGACATCGTGCGCGTCACCGGACGCGACCGCGACACCTTGCAGGACATGATCGCCAAACTCAAAGCCAAAGACTTTGGCATCAACATGGATTACACCAACTACCGATCTAATTAGCAGTAAGTGACAGGCGACGGGCGACCGGATTTTTTCTGCTCGAACCTGTCACCCGTCACCCGTCATCATGAAGATATCCGTCCCCAGGGCAGCGATTGCGGAGCCGCACATTTCGGCGCGGCGCGTTTTCAATGTGATCGCGCCGGAGTTGGCTCTGGTCGAAACCGAGTTCGAGCGACAGGCGCGTTGCAACATTCAGGTCATCTCATACATCGGCGATTACCTGCGCGCGTCGGGCGGCAAGCGCGTCCGACCCGCCTTGACGCTGCTTTCGACCTACGCGGTCGGCGGTGACGGCTCGCGCGCCAACGCGATCCGGATGGCGAGCGTGATGGAGTTTCTGCACACCGCGACGCTCGTTCACGACGACATCATCGACAACGCCGAGACGCGCCGCAGTCGCCCGTCGATCAACAGTCGCTTCGGCAACCAAACCGCCGTGCTGATGGGCGATTGGCTTTATATGTCGGCCTTCGAGACGAGTCTCGCCGAACGCTCGCTGCCCGTGCTCGACATCCTGACCGCCGTGACGCGTCGGATGACCGAAGGCGAGCTATTGCAGTTGACCCTGCTCGGCAGCGCCGACGTGACCGCCGAACACTATTTCGACATCCTCCATCGCAAGACCGCCTACCTCTTCAGCGCGTGCTGCGAAATCGGCGCGATGCTCGGCGGCGCAAGCACGGAAGAACAACACGCGATGCGTGATTACGGTTTCCGGCTCGGCACCTCCTTTCAACTCGTCGATGACCTGCTCGACTTTACGGCGACCAACGATTCGCTCGGCAAGGCGTCGGGTGTCGATTTGCTCGAAGGCAAAGTAACGCTGCCGCTCATCTACCTGCTCGAAAGCGACCCGACCCAGCGCGCCGCCGTCCAGACCGTGATGCGTGAGGGAACTTACGAAGAGGTGTCACGCGCGACGCTGTTGCGCGCCGCCGAAGACTCCGGCGCGCTCGAACGCGCCCGCGCCAAAGCCATCGAATTCGCCGAAGCCGCGCGCGACGCCCTCGACGTTCTGCCGCCTTCAAAATATGCCGACGCGCTGCGTTCGATTCCGACTTTTATTCTCGAACGCGAAAACTGAAAACCGTCGATGAACATATGGACGATAAATGATAGGCGGCATTCGCTGGTGTGTCGGCTGTCAGCTATCGTCCGGGGAACACGATGCCCGACGAAAACTTCTTAGCAACGCTGGAACAGAATCTCCGGCAGGCGCGTGCGACGCGTTCGCGGCTGGCTTCGCGGTTGGCCGATTTGGAGGCTGAAGCCGAGCGCCTCCGCACCGAACTCGGTGAGATCGACGGCATCACCGGCCAGACCGAAGCCGCGATGTTCCGGCTGCTCTCGTCGATGGTCGGCACCGCGCCGAGCGCGACGCCCTCGGATGCCGAAATCGAAGCCGCGCTGCGCCGCGATGCGGCCAAGCCCGCCGCGTATCGTGAAGCGCGCGGGGCGCACGCCTCCACGTCGCGCCACGACTTGCCCGCCGTCCGTCAGGACATCGAAGCGACGAGCAATCGTTTCTTCGACCGCACCATCCCGCAGGCGACCGCCATCCTCCTGCGCGAAGCGACGGTCCCGCTCCACGTCAACGAGATTTTCAATCAACTGATGGAGGGCGGCTTTCAGTTCTCCGGTCAAAACCCGACCATCAGCATCGCGGTTTCGCTCAACCGCAACAACCGCTTTCGCAAAGTCGCCCCCGGCACGTTTGATCTCGTCATCCGTGATGCGTCGCAAGCCTCCTGAGCGGCGCAGGTAGTAAAGATATCGGGGAATATGCCGCGCCTCAAAAAGATCACGCATCACATTCTCGTCTGCACGCACAAGCATTGCCTCAAAATGGGCGGGCGCGAAGCGGGCAAAGAACTCAAGCAAGCTCTCAAGGATCATGGCCTGCGCGAGCGCGTATTGGTTACAGCCGTTGACTGTCTCGACCAGTGCGGTGCGGGGCCGGTCGTCGTCGTCTATCCGGAGGGCGTGTGGTACGGCGGCATTGACGGCGAATCGGCGCGGCAGATCGTCAAGCGGCACATCGGCGGCGGCGAAATCGTCGCGCGCAAAGTAATGCGCCGGATGGGCGGCGATGAGCAATGAGCACACCTCGGCGGGGGGGGCGCACCATCGTCGTCGGCGATATCCACGGCTGCTACGACGAACTACGCGCGCTGCTGGCTAAACTTTCGTTCGGCACGGACGACCGGGTCGTCGCGGTCGGCGACTTGATCGTCAAGGGCGAGAAGAACCGGGAAGTGCTCGAACGCTTTATTCGCGACGCGCGTTTCGCTTCGGTGCTCGGCAATCACGACCGCGCGCTGCTGCGCTACTGGCGCGGCGAAAAAGTCGAGTTGAAGAAGTCGCAGGAGGCGTGCCGCGCGGAGTTGACGGGCGACCGCCGACGCTACGCGGAATATCTCGAATCGCTGCCGCACTACATCGACCTCGGTGCGCACCTCGTCGTCCACGCAGGGGTGCGTCCCGGCGTCGCGCTCGCGGAGCAGACCGTCGAAGACTTGACCGAACTGCGTACGCTCGGCGACGACCGGACTAATCGAACCGGCGTGCCGTGGTACGAAGCTTACGACGGCGCGCAGACGGTCCTGTTCGGCCACTGGCCTGCGCCCGTCGGGACGCGCCGCACCCGACGCGCCATCGGGCTGGATACGGGCTGCGTCTACGGCTATGAGTTGACGGCCTACATCATCGAAACGGGCAAGGTCGCCAGCGTCCGTGCCCGGCGGGCTTACGCCGCACCGGGTTAAGAACTCACCTTGCGAGAATCGGCGGTGCATCTATCAGGCGGCGTCGGCGTTTCAACTGTGTAACATGAATCTGCTAAACTTCGCTCGATGATTACTTACGGAGAGCACGAACTTCCCGGCCAACTGTTCATCGTCGAAGGCACGGACGGCAGCGGTAAATCGACGCAGATGGCGTTGCTTTACCAGTGGCTGAAAGCGGCGGGTCATCCGGTTTTCTTCTCGGAATGGAACTCTTCGCCGCTCGTCAAAGACACGACGCGCCGCGCCAAGAAGCGCCGCCTGTTCACGCCGACGACCTTCTCGCTGCTCCACGCGACAGACTTCGCAGACCGCACCGAACGCGACATCCTTCCGCCGCTCAAAGCGGGCGCGATCGTGCTCGCCGACCGTTACATCTACACGGCCTTCGCGCGCGACGTGGCACGCGGCTGCGACCGCGCCTGGGTGCGCGAAGTTTATCGTTTCGCCGTCCGCCCGACGGTCGCCTTCTTCTTTCGCGCCCCGCTCGATGTGGCGATTGATCGAATCGTTTCAGGCCGCCCCGCGTTGAAATATTACGAGGCGGGGATGGACATGTTCTGGACGGATGACCCGGAAGAAAGCTTCACGATGTTTCAGGGCAAGATTCTCGAAGAGTATGACCGCATGGTCGATGAATTTGGCCTGACGCTGATTGACGCCACCCGCTCCATCGAGCGACAGCAACGTGAGATGCGAAAAATCGTCGGTCAATATTTAGACCGGAGGGAGCGGGCGCATTGATGAAGGAGATGAAGTTCTACGGCACGGCGCTGCCCGGCGTCGAACCCGAACCCTACAACGGCAAACTCATCGTCGTCGAAGGCACGGACGGCGTCGGACGTTCGACGCACATTCAGTTGCTTCGCGCATGGCTTGAATCGCGCGGCCATGCGGTGCTCGACACCGGGATGACACGCTCGGTGCTCGCCGGTCGGGGTATCAAAGAAGCCAAACTCGGCCACACGCTCGGACGCCTCACGATGCAGCTTTATTACGCGACCGATTTTGCCGACCGTCTGGAAAACGAGATGCTGCCCGCCCTCCGCGCGGGCTTCATCGTGCTGACTGACCGCTACATCTATTCGGCGATTGCCCGCGCCGTCGTGCGCGGAGCCGACCCGAACTGGATTCGTTCAATCTACGGTTTCGCGCTCGTCCCCGATGCGGTCTTCTATCTCCGCGTCGGCTCGGCGGCAGAACTCGTGCCGCGCGTGCTCCAGTCGGGGCGGCGGTTCGACTACTGGGAATCGGGGATGGACCTCCACGCCGTCGATGATTTTTTTGACAGCTTTATCGTTTATCAAAATTTGCTGCTCCGGGAATTCGACCAGATGAGCGGCGAGTATGGATTCCGCGTCATCGATGCGTCGCGACCCGTGCGGCGCGTTGCGACCGACTTGCGACGCGCCGTCACGCGCTTGATCGACGGCGGCAAGC
>JBGTHJ010000149.1:0-3587 GCA_041746175.1 Pyrinomonadaceae bacterium | reverse complement strand
TCGTTGGCGCCGAGCGCATCGGCGAGGTTGCCGATGGGGTCGCTGCCCGGTCGCATGATGGCGATGCGCCACGCCGAACCCGCGCCGCCCATCAACCCGCCGTAGAGCGCGGGCAACAGACCGGCGCGAATCAGCGATGATTTGCCGCTGCCCGATGTGCCGACGACGGCGAGAAAGCGCGTCCGTCGCAGACGTTCGAGCAGTTCGTCGCTCTGGCCGTCGCGCCCGAAGAAGAGATTGTTTTCGTCCATCTCGAATGGACGCAAGCCGGGGAACGGGTTGTTGATTTCGGCGAAGTCGAGCATCACTTTTGCCCTCCGTTCGCGCCGCCGATGGCGGAGAGAAATGGTTGCAGGGCTTCGGGCGCGAACGCCTCGAAGTTGTGGAGCACGAGCGGCACTTCACGCGTGCGGAAGCCCTTCTTCTCGCTCGTCTGCGGCTCGCTGACGTAGATGGCTTTGGCGCGCATCGGCTTGGTGCGTCCCCAGCCCGGAGCCTTCTGCAAATCCCAGAGTTTGGTGCGCAGCCATTGTTCGGTGCCGCGCCCGTAGTAAATCAGCGTCGCGTCGCATTTGAGCAGGCTCTCGCGGTGAAACTGCGCGACCTGCTCCTGATCGACCTCGCCGCCCGACCGGATGACCTCGAAGCCCGCGTCGAAGAGGTAGTTGTAAAGCGGATTAACGTTGTCGAAATCGCGGTTGTCGAAAATCAGATAGATGTAAGTCAATCCGCGCTCTTCCGCGTTGGCATCGGCGGCGACGACGAGCAACTTGGGTGGGGGGCTTAGTTTCTCCTGAATCCGCGTCTTCAACTCTTCAAACGGCGTTTGCAGCAAATCCGCGCCCGGACTCGGATCGCGTAGGAGACGTTCGATAAATTCGCGCTGGCGATTGCCCTTCGCGGTCAGCCCGACGGGCATCCAGACGAGGCGCGAGAAAGCCGGGTCGTCGCTACGTTCGGCGGCGATCTCGTTTTGCAGGCGGATGATCGAACGCTCTTCCTCGCCCTCCGGCATGATGCCGTAACTTTCGCCGATGAGGTGAATCGAGAACCGGCAGCGAACGAGGTCGGCGCGGACGGCTTGCTCGAAATCCGGCGAGGTGAGCGGCAGTTGTCTGTCGGGCAGTACATGACAGCCGCGCTCTTTCAACTCGCGTTCGATCTGTTCGCGGGCTTCGCGGAGGTCGGAGGTCGCATCGGCCAGAAAGATGGTCTTCTCGACGGGCGCAACAAGCGCGACGCTCGCCGCTGTCGTCGTCGCTATCATCGTCGTCGCTGTCGTCGCCGCGTTCCGGCTACGCAAGCGACGGAGCATCTTGTTGATGTCCCACGCGAGGTCTTCGATGCGGTTGCGGTACTCGTCCGAGTCGCGCTCGAATTCGCGCGGCGTGCCCGCGTCGAGTTTGTAGAACTCGTAACCGAGTCCGCCCTTCAACTCGCCCGGCTGTTTGTCGGGCGGAAAGTCTTCATCCGGCGTTTTGACGACCTTGTAGACGCGCGACTTGTCGTCGATGCGCAACCCGCCGCCGAGTTTCGCCGCCTGACAGAACTTGTCGAGTTCGCGCAGACACCATTCCGACTTGAAATAACGCGGCGAGACGACCGACACCAGCAGCGAAACTTCGGAGAGCCGGTTGATGATCGTCTCGTCGAAGATGTCGTTGCCGCGCAGTTTGTCGTCGCGCCAGACCGCGACCCGCTCGCCGAGATACCCCTCGATGCGCTCCTGCAAGTCCGCGTGAAAATCGCTGACCCAGCCCTTGCCCTGAGAACCGTTGTCGATGTGCGAGTAGCTGATGAAAATCGATTCTTCCAGAGACATGACCGGTTGAACCCTCCGTGCAAATAATGAAGCATGAGAAGCGCGCCCGGTGGCGACTGGTTTGGAGCACAGCTTTTATGAAGGACGCTGACCGCAGTTTGAGGCACGCCGCCGCCACGACGGCGGGCGTTGGTTAAGAACATCAAGCGAACCCGCTCAGAAAAAACGTGCGGGCGTCACCAATTGAACGAATCCTATACTCCGTGCCCCGCCGGACTGTCAACCATGCCGTTCGTCGCCGGATAAACGCCGCGCGGCTGTCCTGCGGCCTTTCAACCCGCAATCCTCAATCAGCGTCCGGCGTCGGCGGCGATGATGATGCGGCCATGCCGGGACGCACGGCGAGCAGGAGCAGGAGCGCGGCAACCGCGCCGATGCCCGCGCTGACGAGGAACGCGGTGGTTGCGCCGCGCCAGTTCCAGAGCGCGCCAAGGAGCAGCGATGCGGGGAAAACCGTGATGCTGAAGGCGAGGTTATAGAGACCGTAGGCCGTGCCCCGCTGTTCGGGACGAACGAGGTCGGCGACGAGGGCCTTTTCCGCGCCTTCGACCAGCCCGGCATAGATGCCGTAGATGATGAACAGTCCCCACGCTTCGCCGACCGTCGAGACGAACGCGAATCCGCCATAGACGGCGGCGTAGAGAATCCAGCCGGAGGCGATCAGTTGCTTGCGCCCGAGACGGTCGGAGAGGTCGCCGCCGACGAGCGATGAAATAACCTTGCTCGCATGGAGCGCAGCCCACAGCAGCGGGATGGTCGCAATCGAGACGCCGACCTCGCGCGCGCGCAGCAACAGAAACGCGTCCGACGAATTCGACAACGTGAAGAGCGCGATGATGCAGAGGAAGCGTTTGAAGTTTCCGTCGAAGCCGCGCAGCGTAAAACGCGGCGGCGCGCTCATCTCGGCGCGGAGTTCGCGCGGCTTCTCGCGCACGAAGAAGGCCGCGACGAGCACCGCGAGCAGCGCCGGGATAGCGGCGAGCAGAAAGACGGTTCGATAGTCGCCCGCCGACGGCGCGTTGCGGTTGTCGGCGATCAGAGCAATCAAAGCGTACGCGATGAGCGGCCCGACGACCGCGCCCAAATGATCCATCGCGCGATGAAAACCGAAGGCCAGACCGCGCTCGGCGGGCGCGGCGGCATCGGCGATCATCGCGTCGCGCGGCGCGCTGCGGACGCCCTTCCCGACGCGATCCGTCAGACGAATTGCGAGCGCCTGCGACCACGTCGTCGCAAAGGCCAGCAGCGGACGCACAAAGCTCGCCAGCGCGTAGCCGAAGACGACCAAGCCTTTGCGTCGCCCGCGCCGGTCGCTCCAATATCCGGCGAAGAGTTTTAACAGGCTGGAGATTGATTCGGCGGCGCCTTCGATGAGACCGATGACGGCGGGCGACGCGCCGAGTATCACATTGAGGAACAGCGGCAAGAGCGGGTAGATGATTTCGCTCGAAGCATCGTTGAGCAAGCTCACCAGACTGATGGCGAAGACGTTGCGCGGTAGCCGCCGGTAACGCCGCCACAGACCGCGCACGCCCCCCCCTCCTTCGCCCTGTTCCCCATCGTTGCTGCTGCTGGTGGTCGCCGCGTCGAACCGTGCAGAAGAGGCGTGCCGGTCTGTCTCCCCCATGCGTTATCCTGTCGAGAAATCTGTGGACTTTGAAACTATCGAGAAGGCGACGCGCGCATCCGCTTTCACACGCCGACGCCTCAACGTGTGGGCGTGCGCCGCGCGGCGGGCATCGCCGTCGTTCGGCGCGGCGCGGGC
>JBGTHJ010000148.1:0-20361 GCA_041746175.1 Pyrinomonadaceae bacterium | reverse complement strand
TGCGGCGGCGGCGTTGCCGGTGACGATGGTGAATGGCGCGGAGCGGCCGGCGGCAACGGGCTTCGCTGGATCGACATATTTATAGCGGTCGAAGCTGTAACTGCCCAGGTCGGCGCCGATCCCGATTTGGGCGGGCGCGTCTGCGGCGAGGTGTTGGGGCGCGAAGGCTTCGCGGTGGTCGGCGTGACGAGCGGCGTCGCGGCGGCGGTCGCGCTCCGGCACACGCGACCCCACGTCGTCATCGCCGACGCCAAGATGAAAGGTCTGACGCACGTCGAACTGGCACGTCTGCTAATGCAGGGACACAATAACGTGCCGCTCGTGCTTGTGGGCGACGACCCCGCGACGCTCGACACACGCGGGGCGGCGTTGGTCGCGGGCGCCTTCGATTATTTTCAAGTTCCGGCGGAGACGGCGCTGCTCATCGCGCGCACCGCGCAACTCGTCGCGCTCAGCCAGACGCTCGACCAACTCCGCGCCGAAGCCAACCGCGATTATCTGACCGGGCTTGCCAATCGCCGACGCTTTCGCACCGCGCTCGGTCAGGAACTGGAACGCTGGCGTCGGTACCATGTGCCGTGCGCGCTTCTGCTCGTCGACATTGATTTTCTCAAACGCATCAACGACGCGCACGGGCATTCGGCGGGCGATGTCGTGATCCGGCATGTTGCGGGCGCACTGACCGAACACTCGCGCGATAACGACACCGCCGCGCGTCTCGGCGGCGAAGAATTTGCGCTGTTGCTCGCGGGCACCGACAGCCGGAACGCTTTCGCCGCCGCCGAACGCTTGCGTGTCGCTGTCGCCTCCGTTGCGGTTGAAAACATCGGAACGGTGACGGTCAGTCTCGGCGCGGCATCGTGTCCGGCTCACGCCGCGACCGAACGCGCGCTCTACGCCGCCGCCGATGCCGCCCTCTATCGCGCCAAGGGCGACGGGCGCAATCGTTCTATGCTCGCGCCGGAAATTTAGCGACAACGTCGAAATCGGCGATCTTCGCGCCGGTGCGCGATTATTCTTATAGCGGTTTGCAATTGGGTGAGTGATGGGAGCGCGAGCGTCCCGCTGGACAGCGTGCTCGGAGCACGTTCAATGGTTCGCGTTCTCCGAACGCTCAATGCGAGCGGGACGCTCGCGCTCCCAGGCGATGCCGGTCTTTCATGTGCTACATGCAATTGCAACTTGCTATAATCCTTGTCGAATCTCAGGTTTCGATTTAATAAACGACGTGCGTTGGGGTAAACTCGACGCTTCAATTTATACTCGAAAGGCGATGAGAGTTCGATTGACTCTCATCGTCTTTCAATCATCAGGCGGCAAGAGTCTGTATGGAATTTTCACGATGAATAACACGACGGGCGTGAATCCGGACGCGCGCGGGCATTGGGGACCTTACGGCGGTCGCTTCGTGCCGGAGACCTTGATGGCTCCGCTCGATGAGTTGACCGACGCTTATCATGCAGCCCGCGACGACGCCGAATTCCACCGCGAATTCGCCGCGCTGCTCCGCGATTATTCAGGCCGTCCGACGCCGCTTTTCTACGCTGCGCGGCTGACCACAGCGGCGCGCGGCGCGCGAATCTTCCTCAAACGCGAAGACCTTTCGCACACCGGCTCGCACAAGATCAACAACGCGCTCGGGCAGGTTTTGCTGGCGCGGCGGATGGGCAAACGACGCATCATCGCGGAGACGGGCGCGGGACAGCACGGTGTCGCGACCGCGACGGTGTGCGCGCTATTTGGTTTGAAGTGCGTCGTTTACATGGGCACGGAGGACGTGCGACGCCAGCGTCTAAATGTCTTTCGGATGCGGCTGCTCGGCGCGGAAGTCCGCGAGGTCGAGAGCGGCGCACGCACGCTGAAGGATGCTATCAACGAAGCCCTGCGCGATTGGGTGACCAACGTCGCCGATACCTATTACCTGCTCGGCAGCGCGCTCGGCCCGCACCCGTACCCCTTGCTTGTGCGCGACTTCCAGAGCGTCATCGGACGCGAGGCGCGCGCGCAGTTTCTTGAACGAGAAGGCCGCTTGCCGTCAGTGTTGGTGGCGTGTGTTGGTGGCGGGTCAAATTCCATCGGCCTGTTTCATCCGTTCCTCGCCGACGAGGGCGTACGGATGGTTGGGGTTGAGGCGGGCGGTAGCGGCGACGCGCCGGGTGAGCACGCCGCGCGCTTTAACCAACGGGGCGGCGGGCGCGTCGGCGTGTTGCAGGGGACGATGAGCTACGTCTTGCAAGACGACGACGGCCAGATCGCGGCGACGCATTCGATCTCGGCGGGTCTTGACTATCCATCCATCGGACCGGAGCACTCCTTTCTGCACGATGCGGGGCGCGTCGAATACGTCTCGGCGTCGGACATGGAGGCGCTCGAAGCTTTTCAGTTTCTCTCGCAGCAAGAAGGCATCATCCCCGCGCTCGAATCCGCGCACGCGGTCGCCTACGCGATGCGGCTCGCGCGCGAGTTGAACCGCGACGAGTCGATCATCGTCAATCTCTCCGGACGCGGCGACAAGGATGTCGACACCGTTGCCGACACTCTCGACGGAGCAACCGCTTGAGCCGCGACGCGCAATCTAATCGTATCGACGAATGTTTCGCACGCCTCAAGCGAGAAGGTCGGCGCGGCTTTATCCCGTTCATTACGGCGGGCGACCCCGACCTCGCGACGACGCGCGCGCTGATCGTCGAACTTGCGCACGCGGGCGCGAGCATCATCGAATTGGGAGTGCCGTTTAGCGACCCGGTCGCCGATGGGCCGGTGATCCAACGCGCCTCGGAGCGTGCGCTAAAGCATCGCACGGGCATCGCGGATGTGCTCGCCGTCGCCGCCGCTGCGCGACAATCGACCGATGTTCCTCTCCTCCTCTTCAGTTATTACAATCCGCTCTTGCAGTATGGCCTCGACCGTCTGGCGCGGGAGGCGCGCGCGTGCGGAGTTGACGGCTTGCTGGTGACCGACCTCTTGCCGGAAGAGTCGGATGAGTTTGCCGCCGCGCTCGCTGCGTGCGAACTGAAACAAATCTTTCTCGTCGCTCCGTCTTCGACCGGCGCACGACTGCGGATGGTCGCCGAGCGCGCGGGCGGTTTCATCTACGCCGTCTCACGCGCGGGTGTGACGGGTGCGCGCACCGACTTGAGCGTCGACGCCGAACAACTTGTCGAACGTGTGCGCGCCGTCTCCCAACTCCCCGTCGCGGTCGGGTTTGGCATCTCGAACAGCGAGCAGGTGGCGGAGGTCTGGCGGTACGCCGACGCCGCGGTGGTTGGTTCGGCTATCGTCGCCGAAATCGAGAGGTTGGCCGATGATTCGTCACTCGTCGAGCGCGTCGGTGAGTTTGCTCGCGCGCTCTTGCCAACCAACGTCGTTGACGAAAACTAATGTCAGCAGTCTGCTGACAAAGGCATGGCGATGCCATTTTATCTTCCGTGTCTTCGCGCGAGTTAAATTTCTCGCAAAGGCGACGAGGTGCGAGGAAAATATCGGGTGAGTCGTAAAATTTCTGTCGCACCGGTGCGTGATGCGGGATAGAATGCGCTCTCTACTTTCGAGTCGGCGCGGACGGTGCGTGAGTGGAAATTGTGGCCGGGAAATGGGGCGATGGTATGGAGGACGGCGGCGGCGGGACTGGCATCAAGCCGGGCACGACGGTCCTGGTCGTAATGCACAGCCCGCGTGAAAAGTGCTGGGGCGTGCTCGACGAAATCAGCGCGGCTGGCATATTTTTACGTGGCATCGACCTCGGTTCTTTTGAAGACTGGTCGCGCGGCGTTGCCAGCGGCGAGACGAGCACCGGGCTGTCGGATGTTTTTTTCCCGATGTGGCGCGTTGAACGCTTGACGCGCGACGAACGCACGGGCGATATTCCGTCACTCAGCGAGCAGTTTGAAATGCGCACCGGACGCAGCGTCTTCGAGTTTGTTTGATGGCGAGCGCAGAGCATTCGTGTTTTTGGTTTTGAAGTGGCGATTTTCCATCGGTGAAATATTTTTCGTTTCATGTGTGAAACGTTGTTCCATTCTTGCGCCTTTTGTGGTAGACTCTGCGGGTCTTAGAGAGACACATCAAATGCGTGAGAAAAGGGGACGAAGAAAGAGTGATAGCAACAATGGCTGACAGCAAATCGGGCGCGGAACGCGGCAAAGCGGTCGAAGCGGCGCTCCTCAACATCGAAAAGAGATTCGGCAAGGGATCGATCATGCGCCTCGGCGAACGCGAAGTTTCCGACGTGCCCGCCATCTCGACAACCTCTTTGAGTCTGGATGCGGCGATGGGCGTCGGCGGCGTGCCGCGCGGTCGCGTTATCGAAATTTTCGGCCCCGAAAGTTCGGGCAAAACGACGCTCGCGCTCCACATCGTCGCCGAAGCGCAGAAGGTCGGCGGCGTCGCCGCCTACATCGACGCCGAGCACGCGATGGACGCCGAATACGCGGGCAAACTCCACGTCAACATCGACGAGCTTCTGATTTCGCAGCCGGATTCGGGCGAGCAGGCGTTGGAGATTTGCGAAGCTCTGGTGCGCTCGAACGGGGTCGACGTGATCGTCATCGACTCGGTGGCCGCGCTCGTGCCGCGCGCGGAGTTGGACGGTGAGATGGGCGATAGCCTGCCGGGTCTGCAAGCGCGTCTGATGTCTCAGGCGCTCCGCAAATTGACCGCCGTCGTTTCCTCATCGAATACCTGTCTGATCTTTATCAATCAGATTCGCGAGAAGATCGGCGTCATGTTCGGCAGCCCTGAGACAACGACGGGCGGACGCGCGCTCAAGTTTTATTCTTCGCTGCGCGTTGACATCCGGCGCATCGGCGCGATCAAAGATGGCGACCGCGTCGTCGGCAATCGCACCAAAGTCAAAATCGTCAAGAACAAGGTTGCGCCGCCGTTTCGCGATTGCGAGTTCGACATCATGTACGGCGAGGGCATCTCGCGCGAAGGCGACGTGCTCGACCTCGCGGTGGTGCACAAGGTCGTCGAGAAGAGCGGCGCGTGGTTCTCTTACAAAGGCGAGCGGCTCGGACAGGGGCGCGAGAACTCCAAGCAGACCCTGAAAGATAATACGGAGATGCTCGCCCGCATCGAAAACGAAGTCCGCGCTGCACTCGGCATCCCCGTGGTCGGCGGCGATGTGGAAGAAAAGGCTGCGACGGCGGGCGACAAAAAATAAGCCCCCGAAAGTAGCAGGTCAAAGCCGCCGGCAGAGAGTTTCCCGTTGGGATGTCTCGCTGCCGGCGGTCGTCTTTTGCGTCTTTACAGCATTCGTTGAGCGGGTGCATAATCGGTCGGCAAAAGACGCCCCGAAGTAACCCTCCGCATCAATGGAAAAATCAATTCTCATCAAAGGCGGCTTGCTTGTCACGTCGGACTCGAACAATCGCGTCGTGCGTGGCGACTTGCTCGTACGCGGCCAGCGTATCGTTGAAGTCGACGCGGGGACAGGGACGGCTGACACCGTCATCGACGCACGCGGTTGCGCCGTTCTACCCGGCTTCGTGCAGACGCACATCCATCTTTGTCAGACATTGTTTCGCGGTGCGGCTGACGACCTGGCGTTGATTGACTGGCTCAAGAAACGAGTTTGGCCGTTGGAGGCTGCGCACACTCCGGCGACTCTCCGCGCGTCGGCGCGACTCGGCATCGCCGAAATGATTCGCGGCGGGACGACCTGCGCGCTCACGATGGAGACGGTCAACCACACGTCGGAAGTTTTTCGCGTCGTCGAAGCGACCGGCTTTCGCGCGACGGTCGGCAAGTGCATGATGGACAAAAGCGGAGGCGATGTGCCCGTCGCCCTCTCCGAAGATACGGAGGAATCCATCGGCGAGTCGCTTGCGCTGATCGAAGAGTGGCACGGGGTCGCCGATGGGCGTGTTCGCGCGTGCTTCGCGCCACGTTTCGCCGTCAGTTGCACGCGCGGCTTGCTCGAACAGGTCGGCATTCTGTCACGCGAACGCGGCGTGTTGGTTCACACGCACGCTTCCGAGAACGAGACGGAAATCGAGTTGGTCGAACGCGAGACGGGGCAGCGCAACGTCGAATATCTCGACTCGGTGGGACTCGCCGCCCCGCACGTCGCGCTGGCGCATTGCGTCCACCTGAACGAAAGCGAACTCGAAATATTGGCGCGTACCGGAACTCATGTATTGCATTGCCCGTCGTCCAATATGAAACTCGGTTCGGGCATCGCGCGCGTCACAGAGATGCTAGAGCGCGGCATCTCGGTCTCACTCGGTGCAGACGGCGCGCCCTGCAATAATCGTCTCGACATGTTTACAGAGATGCGCACCGCCGCCCTGCTCCAAAAGGTCAAGCACGGCGCCAATGCCCTCTCCGCCCCGCGCGTGCTACGGATGGCGACGATTGACGGTGCGCGCGTGCTCGGACTCGACAGCGAAATCGGCAGCCTTGAAACGGGCAAACGCGCCGACATCACTATCGTAGACCTCGACCGTCTCCACCTCACGCCGCGACCCGACATTATTTCGACTGTCGTCTATGCGGCGGAAGCCGCTGATGTTCGCACCGTGATCATTGACGGGCAAATAGTTCTAAACGAAGGGAATCTGACTATCCTCAACGAACGCGAAGTGATCGTCGACGCGGAAAAACAAGCGGAAGTTTTGACCAGAGCGGCGGCGGTCTGAACCGTGAGGCGTCTGCTAGCAGAAAAGGCTGTGCCAGCTCGGATGTAGCGTTTGTGGGGGGCACAAGCGGCGTCCGAACTGGCACTGGCGGGCACTGTCGTTGTTCTGCGAAAGGATGGCTCGTCTCACGACCGCTGAACCGTTTGGTTGTTCAACGCCACCCTGAACGCGACGCATTATACACCGGTTCGGCGTACTGTCAACGACTTTTTTGTGACTAAATCGACAAAAAACAGCCAATCCCTGTTGGCATTTGACAGCCGACAAAATGTCTCTCTATACTGACGGTCTTCGTTTTCACGGAAACGATTGTGGCCAGGTAGCTCAGTTGGTAGAGCACCTGACTGAAAATCAGGGTGTCGGCGGTTCGATTCCGTCCCTGGCCACCAGTTAAATCAAATAGTTACGGGCAGTCATCGGGCTGCCCGTTTCTCTTTAGGCGGCCTCCACAATGCCGTCGCCTCTGACCGCCAGCCCGTTGCTCAGTAACTCTCCAGCCGACCGCGCATCGACCGGATGCGAGAAAAGATAGCCCTGGCCGTAGGCGCAATCGAGTTCGTGCAGATGCGCGAGTTGATCATCGGTTTCGACACCTTCGGCCACCACCTTCATCCCCATGTTGCGCGCCAGCATGATGATCGTCGGGACGATTTCGCTGCGGACGGCCCCACCCGCTTGACTGATGAACGAGCGATCAATCTTGAGCACGTCTATCGGGAACATGTGGAGGTAGGAGAGCGAACTATAGCCGGTTCCGAAATCATCCATCGTCAGTTGGATGCCCAGTTCGCGTATGCGCATCAGCATCGAGGTAACGATCTCCGTATTTTCAATCACGACGCTTTCGGTGATTTCCAGTTGCAGACAGTGCGGGTCGAATCCCGTCTCCGCGAGCACCTCCTGAATCTGTTCGACCAGATCGGCTTGCATGAATTGCTTGCCCGAGAGGTTGACGCTGAGAATGAGCGGATAGCTCGCGGAGTATTGCGACTGCCACTGGCGCATCTGCTTGCACGCCTCGCGCAGCACCCACTTGCCGATGTGAATAATCAGCCCCGTGTCTTCGGCCACGGAGATGAAGTCCGCCGGCGCGACGAGCCCGCGCTCCGGGTGATGCCAGCGAACCAATGCCTCGAACCCGGATATCTGCTCGCCCTCGCCGAGCGACACGATAGGCTGGTAGTAAACCTCGAACTCCTCGCGCTCGACCGCCCGCCGCAGGTCGTTTTCCAGTTGGAGCAGCGCCACGGCGCGCGCGTGCATGAATTTGTCGAACACCTCATGGCACGCGCGGCCACGCGCCTTCGCCCTGTACATCGCGGTGTCGGCATCGCGGAGCACGTCTTCGGGCTCAAGATATTCGGCGTTGGAGAGGGCGATGCCGATGCTTGTGGTGGCGAACATCTCGTGACGGTCGCCGATCTCAATCGGGTCCTGGAGCGATTTCTGGACGCGACCCGCGACGTGGACGGCGTCGTTGGCGTCTTCGATGCCGTCGAGCAGGACGGCGAACTCGTCGCCGCCGAGACGCGCGACGACATCGACCAACCGGACGGAATTCTGCAAACGCTCGGAGATGGCGATGAGCAAGCGGTCGCCGAAGGAGTGCCCCAGCGAGTCGTTGACGTTCTTGAAGCGGTCGAGGTCGAGAAACAGCACCGCGTACATGTAATGCGGCGAGCGACGGACGCGCCCGATGGCAACTCGCAGATGTTCCTTGAAGAGCGCGCGGTTGGGAAGGCCGGTCAGGGCATCATGAAAAGCGTCGTGCTGTAGACGCTCCTCGGCCTGTTTGCGGGCGGTGACATCCCGTGTGTTGACAACCATCCCGCGCACAGCATCGTCGTTGATGAGGTTTGTACAGACGCTCTCGGCGTGCAACCACGAACCGTCTCGATGACCGAACCGCCACTCGATGTTGACGGCATCGTTGGGCTGTTTCAGCAAGTCAGAGAACAGCGCGACGGCGCGGGTTCGGTCTTCCGGGTGGAGCATGTGCGTGAAATCGGTTCCGAGAAGTTGCTCGGCCTCGTAACCGAGCACGCGCGAAACCGAAGGACTTTCATAGACAACGGAGAGATTGCGGTTGATGATTGTTACGATGTCGGATGAATGCTGGACGAGCGAGCGAAATCGCTGCTGCACTCTGGCCTGTTCGCGCACCGAGGCGATCTGGCGAACCGTCACCATCGCGGTCAGCGCGACCGCGCCGACGACGAGGCCGCCAAACGGGTTAGACCAATTCCGGTACGTCACGAAGATGAGCAGCGCGTATCCGGCGGCGACGAAAAGGTACGGCAACATGCTCATGCCTCGTCGTGTGTGGCCGGGGGTAGAACTTTCTGGTTGACGAGGCCGTGAAAGTTCACGGAATTGGCAATGGCTGCTGACCAGTACGAGATAGCCTGCGACCATCCACAGTCCATCTACCCAGCCGCCGGGACGGTAGATGTTCAGCAGACTGAGATGACCGTAGCTGAGGTCGGCGGCGAAGAACAAAAGTATTCCGGCGGTCAGCAGACCGTAGACGCGTCGGCTTCCGCCGCCTTCGCCGGCGAGCAGCAGCGTCGTGCTACCGAATAGGATGGCGAGGTCGCCGACCGGCCTCGCCAAAGACAGCGCGGTCGCGAAGTGCGAACTGCCGGTCACAATCGAAGTCGGGCTCACGACGAAGAACCAGAGGACGGTGCCGCCCCCGACCATCACGATGCCGAGGTCGAGCCAGTATCTCAACCGCTCTTCCCGATTCCTGAGCGGCGATGAGAGAAACAGTAGCCCCGCGAACAGGACGAAGTAAAAAGAGAGTGATAGAAGTGCGGTTGACGAGGTGAGTGGATTGGCTCCACCCATGAGTTCGTTGGACAAACGCGAGGCGTCATCGATAAGTAGGCAGAGGAACGCGAGGGCGATGAGTTTCCACCCGCGACGGCCACGCTTATTCAGCGCCGGGTGCGCCGAGACGCGCCACGCGGCGGCAACGGTCACCAGTCGGAATAAGAGGTAGCTGACGGCGTTGACTATCGCCGGGGATTCATCCCTTTGAAGCATCAGCCACACCAGATACACCAGCAGATAGAGGCCAAAAGTAAGGGTCAAAGTTCCGCCCCACTCTTCAAGCCGGTCGCGCGTTGTGCTTTGCGAATCGACGGGTTTGTTTTCCATTAATGAGCGCCAAAAGAGAACGCGAGCATTTGAATCACTGATCGAAAATGCTCCAAATGTGTTGGTCTGGAGTGATTACGCGAGCGGGTACGAGATGCGGGTCGGGTTGGTTTTAAGTGTGCGTCTGCTGGTTGGTAAACCCGGCAAAAGGGAAAGTGCGGTGCCGGAAATTGAATCACACGGGTGTGGTTTGTTCGTCGCAAACCTGCCCCCTCAAGAATATACATTTCGGAAATTCTAAATTCAACAAGTTTCTTCGAGGGAGTTAAGGCGCGCGGCTTAAATTCTCAAAAACCAGGTACGGACGGAGCGGTTCGAGAGCGGGGAATCTTGTCCCGACACAGAAGCCTTTTGATGAAAAAGAATCGCCTTGAACGGCGGTGTTGCCCGGCGTATGATGAGGCTCTGTCGAAGTCTTCGCTTGGAAATCAATCTCGCCGCACGGTTCGCAGTTTGCGCTATTATGCATTACTCCCTGTCGGGTTTCGGCTTTGAAAGGAATCGGGTTTGTTGATAGGACAGGTCATCTCGCACTACCGGATTCTGAGCAAGATCGGCGGGGGCGCTATGGGAGAGGTCTACGTCGCCGAAGACACGCAGTTGGGGCGGCGGGTCGCCATCAAGTTCCCGGTCGTCACCGCCGACGAGCATCAATACCGCTCGCGTTTTCTGCGCGAAGCCCGCTCCGCTTCGACGCTCAGCCACCCGCACATCGCGGCCATCCACGACTACGGCGAAACAACCGACGGCCATCCCTTCCTCGTCATGGAACTGGTTGACGGGCCGAACCTGTCTGAATATTTGCATGAGCGTGGACTCCCCCTAACACGCGCGCTTGAGATCATCGAGGACATCGCGGACGCCCTCTCCGAGGCGCACCACATGGGCATCATTCATCGCGACATCAAGCCCTCGAACGTCGCGATCAACCATCGCGGCGAGGTCAAGGTGCTCGACTTCGGACTGGCAAAACAAGTTCTCGACGAGCCGACGGCAATGGCCGACCAGGACGCGCAGACGCTGCTTGCGGCGCGCACGCGAAGCGGCGCCATCGTCGGAACTCCGATGTATCTGTCGCCCGAACAGGCGATGGGGAGCATGGTTGATGGGCGTAGCGATCTTTTTGCGCTTGGCTCCGTGCTTTACGAGTGCATCACGGGGCGTCCCCCTTTCAACGGCGGAGGCCCCATCGAAATCGCCGCGCAGGTGATCCACGTCGACCCGCCGCCGCCGTCGAGCATCAACCCGCGCGTTCCTGACCAACTCGACCGTATCGCGCTCAAGGCGCTCGCCAAAAACCGCGATGAGCGTTATCAAAACGCCGCCGAATTGATCGATGATTTGCGCATCGTCCGCGCCGCTCTGGACTTTAGCGAGACTCCCACCAGACGAATGTCAGTCGTCATGCAGAACGGGCATTCGAGCGCGTTGATGACGTTCTCCAACACGATGAGACGCCCGCGTCTCTCGCTCGCCTTCTTCGCCGTTGCGGTCGTGTTGCCACTTATAGCCATCTCGTCCTACTACTTTTTGTCGCGCCAAAAGACGCACATACCGGCGGCGGAAGCGGAGCGCTGGCTCAAGACGGGGACGACCGCCATACGCGATGGGGCGTATTATCAGGCGAGCAAGGCTCTGACACAGGCGACCGTTGTTGACCCGCAATACGCGCTCGCCCACGCACGTCTGGCCGAGGCGTGGATGGAGTTGGACTATAGCGACCGGGCCAAGAACGAGATGCTGCGGGTTGCCACGCTCGTCCCCGAACGCTCTATCCTGCCGGCGACCGATGCGCTCTACCTGCAAGCCATCACAGGGATTGTGACGGGCAACCTGCCCGAGGCGGTGGCGAGCTATCGCGAGCTTGTGAAACAGGTGGCTGACGCCGACAAACCGCCCGTCTTTGTCGATCTCGGTCGCGCGCTCGAAAAGATGGGAGAACGGAAGCAAGCCATCGAGAGTTATGTCGAAGCGACGACGCGCGACCCGCAATACGCGACGGCCTTTCTGCGGCTCGGCGTGCTCTATGGCAGAAATCAAGAGCTATACAGCGCCAGCGCCGCTTTCGATAAAGCGGATGCGCTCTATCAAGCCCACGGCAACATCGAAGGGCGCACGGAGGTCTTTTTCCAGCGCGGCTTCCTCGCGAACAACATCGGTCAGATTCCCCAGGCGCGCGAACAACTCCAACAGGCGCTCGACCTCGCGCGCGCCACCGGCAACCGCACTCAACAGATCAGCGCGCTGCTGCAACTGAGTAGCGTCGCCGCCCGCGAGAACAACATGACGCAGGCGCAGGACTATGGGCGAGCCGCGATTGAGACGGCGCGTCAGGAGGGCATGGAGACGCTGCTCTCGCGCGGTTTGGGCGATCTCGGCACGGTCTATTTCTTACGCGGCGATTTTACGGAAGCCGAGCGGTACTACCGGCAAGCCCTCGAAACCGCCCAACGGTTCAACGCGCGTCGTAATGAATCGCGGGCGCGTCTGATGCTCGGTAGTCTATTCGTCCAGAGCGGCAATCTGGACGAAGCCATCCCCAATCTTCAACAGGCGCTCGCTTTCTACCAGCAGGGAAGTTATCTCACCGAGTCCGGTCAAGCGTTGTTGCTGCTGGCGCGGGCTAACCAGCAGCGCGGCGATTACGCGACGGCGCTGGAATCATACAAACAACTATTTGAGACTGCCGAGCGGAAGGCCGACGCGGCGCAGATGTTTCTTGCCAGCGAAGCCATCGGACTGGTGCTCTTGCTACAGGAACGCTACCCGGAAGCGCTCGATTATTTTGAGAAGACCCACGAGCAAGCCAAGTCGATGGGCGACCAATTGAAGATCGGGCAGAGTCTGGTGAATCGCGCCGGTGCGCTCTGGCAACTCGGACGTTACGACGAAGCCCGCGTTTTGTTCGAGCAAGCATCGGAGATCGCCGCCAAGTCAGGCGGCGGTTACGATGTGATCCGCACTAATATTTTTCAACTCAAAGCCGAGGTTGCCTTCAGCCAACGACGGTTCGCCGATGCGGCAGTCGAGAGCCGCAAAGTCATGACGCTCATGGCCGCAAATAAAATCGATGTTGCCGAAGCGCAATATCTGCTAGGATTGGCAAAGATTTTTTCGGGTGCGAAGGCCGAAGGGCTGCGGTTGTGTGAAGAGGCGGTCGAACAGGCAACAGGCAGCAACAACCCTCTGTTGCTCGCGCGGGCGCGGCTCGCTCTCGCTGAAGCCGCCCTTGAGAACGGCGATAACGCGCGTGCGTTCTCCAACGCCCGCCAGTCGCAAGAGTTCTTCGAGCGCACCGGACAACTGCAATCACTGTGGCAGGCCAACCTCCTGGCCGCCCGTGCCGCCGGAGACGCCGCCCTCGCGCGCGATCATCTCGACCGCGCCGACGCCGCTTTTAACCAGCTCTCGCAAAGGTTGGGGCCGGAGATTACCACCTATCTCACCCGACCCGATGTCCTGCACTACCGACAACAAACTCGGTGATTGATTCACTGTTGGAAATCAACCCCATACTCACAAGGAGCAACCGACATGTCTGAAGAGAACAAAAGCAAATCCGAACCAACCGCACAAAGCAACCCACAGAGCGTTGATCCACAAAATGAAGAGGGCAGAGGAATGGGTATATTGCCTATTACTGGTAATTCACAGGTCGTTATCACGGGTGGCTCCGTCATCATCACTTGTGATAAGGATTTGGTCACTAAAAGTGACATTGCGCATCCAAATGGCAAGCCTTTTCGCGAAGCAAACCACTCAGAAGAGGCGCAGATAAAAACAGTGACGGTAAAAGGTTCAGCGCGCTTAACCTCTCTGACAAATGGGGTGTTTGTGTTTACCGTAGACGACTACAGGGATGTAAAGGTCGAGATCGACTGTAATACGCCATAGTGCCATCTCAATGCTGCTCGCCACCCGGAGTCGTGGCGGTTCCAGCATCGTGCGACGACAAGACCTGTACCGCAGTCTTGGACGGCTTTGATGAGTCGGTCAGATGCCGCCATGTCGATGTGGTCTCGTCTCATGAAGTGAAACAAATAGCGAAGGGCAACAGATGGCTGCCCTTCGCTCTTCCTCAATCAATACTTTCAACCTCGCCTCATCACCGCCGGAGTCCACAACACGGGCACGCCGCGTCGGTCGATGTTCAGTGCAAAAATGGTCTGAAATAGTTTGCGTCTCTTTGACATCCGAGCCATTACACGTTAAGTTCTCCGCACTCACTTACAATTTAATCTAGATAGAGAGGGTCGGAGAAATTATGGCGAGAAGTGGTCATAAGGGCGTCAGCCGTATTGATTGCCCCGAGAAAAAGACTGTGGGTTGGTACGTGCGGGTTAGATTAAAGAACGTCACCAAGTCGAAATTCATCAGCGACAGCATTCACGGCGGCAAAGAAGCAGGGTTGGAAGTGGCGGTCGAATGTCGAAATCAGTTGGAGCGGGAGCTTGGCAAGCCGCGCACTGATTGGGTCATCGTCGGCAACAATCCGCGCAACAAGAGCGGCGTGGCGGGCGTGCGCCGGGCGATCAAGAAGTACAAGGGTAAAGACGGGACGATCTACTTGAACGAAGTCTATCAGGTGTCGTGGCACGCGGGGCGAGAGAAGAAGGGGCAGACGTGCGTTTCGATCAAGAAGCATGGTGAGGCGGGCGCATTTCGCCGAGCGTGCGCGATTCGCAGGCAGAAGGAAGAGGAGATGTACGGCGACGTGGTTGTCGGCAAATGGAAGGAGATTTTGGGCAAGGTGTGTTCGGCCTAACATCTCTTTCACACAACCTCGCGAGAGTGTGGCACGGTCTCTGGGTTGAACCCGGCGGATGACTCCGGCGTCTGCCGCATGGTCGCTTCGTGAATGTTGTCTGACGTGGGGCGGCTCTATCAGCGGGCGCGCCGCGTCAAGTCAAACAGGGGCGGGGTTCAGTATTGAATCAGGCTGCCTTCGCGTTTAGCGCGACGGACGGCGCGACCGAAAACCCACAGCGAGAAGGGCAGCAGCACGGCGAGAAACGCGAGCAAGGTCAAGAGCGGCTCGCGCACGTCGGCGAGTCCCTGTCCTTCGATGAGGACGCGGCGAATGCCGTCGAGTCCGTAGGTCGGCGGCAGCAGGCGCGAGATGCGTCCGACGCCGCCGCCGAGAAGTTGCGTCGGAAAGAACACGCCGGAGAACAGCGCCGAACCCGTGCCGAGAAAAATCCCGAACGGGTCTCCGCGTTTGAAGACCATCGCGAAACTCGCCGAGAGGATGCCGATTGAGGCGAGCACCAGCGTCGTCAGTACGAGAAAGACGAGCGCCAGCAGAAAGTTTCCCTGAAACCGGACGTTGAAAAACAGCCAACCGAAAAACAGATAGAGCGATGAGAAGAACGTCGCCTGCACAAAGTCCCACGCTGAACTTGAAACAATCAACGCCGGGATGCCGATGGGCGTCATCAAAACGCCTTCGAGCGTCCCCTGCGTCTGTTCGGAACGGATGGCGTTGGCGAGGCTGGAAAATCCGGTCATGAAGTAGTTCAAAACCGCCAGCCCCGTAATCCACGCCGCGAGCGGGTCGCGCCATTGCGCAAACGGCGACTGCGCGCACGGGCAATCCTCGCGTCCGAGAAAAAAAGTCCGCGAGACGAAAAACAGCGTCGTGACGACCGCGAGGATGCTCAGCACACGCAACAAAAAGGCGAAGCGATAGCTCAACTCAAGTTGAAAATCGCGCACCACGAAAGCCCGCACGCGTCCCATCAAAAGTAGCATTCCGTTCAACGTCGCCGCTCCTCGTCGTCGCCTGAATCGTCGGTCCCGCGTGCGCCGTGCTCGCGTTCATAAACTTCCAGCACATCGAGCAACGTCGCGCGCTCGGCCCCGAACGAGATGAGCTGCGCGCCGCCCTCCTGTAACAGACGACTGCACCGGTCGAAGCGTTCGTCTCCGGCCTGACGAGTGAAAGAGACCGCGACCGCGTCGCCCGCCTCCGTCACTCCGGCATCGGGAAATTCGCCCGCGAGTATCTGCGACGCACGCGCGGCGGAGATACCGCGTGCCGTCAGACGCGCGCGTTCCTGCTGTCGGTGTTTGTCGCGCAAGTTTTGCGGAGTGTCGAGCGCGCGGATGCGTCCGCGACTGATGACGGCGACGCGTTCGCAGAGTTCTTCGACTTCGGCGAGATTGTGCGAGGTGAGCAAAATGGTCGCGGGCGGCTGAGAGCGCGCGAGCGAACTGATGAGCGAGCGCATCCGTGCGGCGGCGACGGGGTCGAGCGAGCGCGTCGGTTCGTCGAGCAAGAGAATCGGCGGACGGTTGAGCAACGCGCGCGCGACCGCCATGCGTTGTTTGTTGCCGGTCGAAAGCTCGCCGAAACGCCGTCGCGGTTCAAGCTCGAAGCGTTCGATGAGTTCGGCGATACGACGGCGCGCGTGCTCTCCCGCAAGTCCGTAGAGGCGCGCGAAGAAACGTAGGTTTTGCTCAACCGTCAGACGCCAGTAAAAACTCCGCTCCTCCGCCCCGGCGAGTCCGATTTGCTCGCGGACGCGCTGCTCCTGGCGCACGCTGTCGAAGCCGCACACCGTGACTGCGCCGGATGTCGGCTGCACAAGCGTCGCGATGATTTTGGTCAGTGTGGTTTTGCCCGCGCCGTTGCGTCCGATGATGCCGAAGATTTCGCCGGGTCGCACGTCGAACGAAACGTCACGGAGGGCTTCGGCGGGCGGCGCTGATTTGCGGCGCAGCAGTTGTTTGAACCGCGCCAGCGGGACGGGATATGTCTTCGAGAGATTTTGAATCGAGATGGCGGCGGGGCGCGTTTCGGTCGCCTCCGTTTCGTGCGCAAAAGACGGCGGCGGACGAAAATCGTCGCGATCTGCGTTGTCCGGGTTGAGTGCGGTTGTCGGCATTCGATAAAAGCGCGTCCCGAGGTTTCAACGGTTGCGCTGTCGCGGGTCGAGATATTCGCGCAGTCCGTCGCCGAGGAAATTAAAGGCGAGCACCGTCAGTGCGATGGCGAGTCCGGGGAAGATGAGCGCGTGCGGTGCGGACTGGAGCGTCGAGAGGTCGCGCGCCTCTTCGAGCATCACCCCCCACGAAGGCGCGGGCGGCGGCACGCCGAGACCGAGAAACGAGAGCGACGCTTCCGACAGCACCGCGCCCGCCATGCCGAGACTCGCCTGCACGATGAGCGGTTGGATAGCGTTGGGCATGATATGGACGAAGAGGATGCGGAGGTCGCGTGCGCCGAGCGCGCGCGCCGCCTGCACGAAATCATATTCGCGTACTTTCAGGACTTGCCCGCGAATCAAACGTGCGTAGCCGACCCATCCGATGATGCACAGCGCGAGAATTAGTTTGTTCAGCCCCGCGCCGAGAAAAGCGACCATCGCAATCGCGAGCAGCAAGCCGGGAAAGGCGAGAAAGACGTTGAGCAGATAGCCCGACACGAAGCGGTCAACCCACCCGCCATAATAGCCCGCGAGCGCGCCGACGAAAGTCCCGACCAACGCCGACACCGCGACCACGATGAGACCGACGCGCAGAGAGATACGCGCCCCGAAGACGACGCGTGAAAACACATCGCGCCCCGTCGCGTCGGTGCCGAACCAGTGTGCTCCAGATGGCGCGAGATAACGCGCGCCGAGGTCGGTCGCGCCAACGTCGTGCGTCGCAATCTGCGACGCGAACAACGCGACGAACACCAGCACGCCGATGAAGACAAGGCCGAGGATGGCGAGACGATTCATATCAACTGTCGAATCGTGAATCGTAAATCGTCGATAGATAAAAACATGTGTTCAGTTGCGATGCCCGGTCGCTCCTCGATTGATGATTGACAAAGTGGCGATTCACGAAACCCGGATGCGCGGGTCGAGCCAGCGGTAAACGATGTCGGTCAGCGTGTTGGCGATGATGTAGGTCACGCTGATGACGAGCACACACCCCTGCACCAGACGGTAGTCGCGCTTGCCGATGCCGTCGTCAACGAGCAACAGACCGAGACCCGGCCAGTTGAAAATCTTCTCCGTGATGATGGCGCCCGCAAGCAGCACGCCGAGTTGCAGACCGAGAATCGTGACCACCGGAATCAGACCGTTTTTCAAAACGTGTTTGTAAAGAACCTTGCGTTCGCTCAAGCCCTTAGCGCGCGCCGTGCGGACGTAATCCTCGTTGAGTTCCTCGATGACGGACGAGCGCACCATGCGCGTCAGCAGCGCGGAGAGCGCCGCGCCGAGCGTGACGGCGGGCAGGATGATGTCGCTCCAATCGAAACGCCCCGACGGTTTGAGCCACCCGAGATAGACCGCGAAAAGGAAAATCAAGAGCGGCCCGACGACGAAACTCGGTAGGCTGATGCCGACCAGCGCGACCACCGACAACAGGTTGTCGAGCCAGTTGCCGCGATTGCGTCCGGCCACGACGCCGAGCGGAATCGCTATCGACACCGCGACCAGCAGAGCCGCAACCGCGAGTTCAATCGTCGCCGGATAACGCGAGAAAATCAGTTCTCTGACCGGGCGGTCGGTGCGGAAAGAACGACCGAGGTCGCCGCGCAGCAGCCCGCGCCAGTAATCGACGTAGCGATTATCCGCGCCGTGCCATTGAAAGGTTGAGACGCCTTGAGCATCAGACTTGAACGAAAAAAAGAAGGCCGGGCGGTCGAGTCCCTGACGCTTATTGAACTGCGCGATTTGCTCCGGCGTTGCCTGATCGCCGAGCACAGCAATCGCCGGATCGCCGGGCACGGCCTCCATCAACAGGGTGACCAGCGACACGACCGTCACCACGACGAGGACGAGGATGACGATGCGACGCGCGGCGTCGAGTAGCGTGTGTTTCATCGACAAACGTCTGTGCCGAAACTTTGGGGAGTGGAAGATAAGATAGCGGGAAGGATAATAGCATTGAAGCGTCGGCGGACAACAGACGGCGCAAGTCGGTCGATGAAGAAATTCTCGCCTCGCGAACAAACCGCCTATCCGCAGCGGGCATCAACAAAAACACGTAGCCCGATGGCGCTGGTGGGTCGACATCACGCGAGGCCCCGACAACCATCGCGTGTATCGCTTGCACGCCTCCATCGAGCTACGATCCGGTCGCGGCGAAGTGTTCGCCACATAACTAATCCTAAATTTTTACGCGCGACGCTTCGCCGTGTGGAGCGCCGCGATGCCGCCCGTCAGATTCCGATATGCGACATCTTCAAACCCGACTTCGCGCATCATTCCGGCAAGTCGCTTCTGATCGGGAAAACGCGCAACGGAATCCGGGAGATATTCGTACGCGCCGCGCGAACCGCTAATCAGGCCGCCGACGCGCGGCAAGACCTGTCTGAAGTAGAATTGAAAGAGCGCGCGAAACCCCGGCACGACGGGGCGCGAAAACTCTAGGATCGCGATGCGTCCGTCGGGCTTGAGAACCCGCCCCAATTCGCGCAATCCATTTTCGACCCCCGCCAGATTGCGCAACCCGAACGCAATCGTGACGACATCGAACGACGCATCAGCGAACGGCAAACTGAGCGCGTCACCTTCGATAAAGGGGACGCTTTCGCCGTGCGTCGCGGCCTTGCGGGTCGCCAGTTCGAGCATCGGACGACAGAAATCAACTCCCGTGATGCGCGCCCGCCCGACCTCGGCCAGCGCGAGCGCGAGGTCACCCGTCCCGCAAGCAACATCCAACACACGCGCCTCCGCGACCAGCCACGGCGCGAGTTCCTGAGCCACCAGACGCCGCCAACGCGTGTCGGTGTTGCCCGATAGAAGATGGTTTAAAAGATCGTATCGACCGGCGATGCCGGCAAACATTGTTCGGACGCGACGTGCATGATCGCTTCCCGCTTCGACGTTCTGAATCGCTTTTTCGTTCAACACAATAAGGCTGATCTTGATTGCAAATGGTTGCAGAAGGCTTGCGATTAGCTTGTGAATTGACTACGGGCGTCTGAACCGTTCGTTTTTGTCGGGCGGCGAGGGCGGCTTGGCGGCCTTCGGGTCGGTCGCGACGCCCGCGCCTTGAACCTCGACGCCGCCTGTGTGCGCGAACTCTTCGCGGAGTTGCGCCGCATCGCCCACCACGACCGAGGCGACCTGACCGTCGCGAAAAATTCTGGCCGCGACTCTCTGAATGTCGGCGGGCGTCAGCGAATCGAGAGCACGCATCGGGTCGGCTGTGCCCGCCGCGCTCGAAAAATATGTGTATGCGTCAAGCCACTTTTCGGCGAGGGCATCGGGCACTTGGGTCGCGCGTTGGAAATCGGCGAGAAGCGCTTTGCGGGCGGCGTCAAATTCGGTGTTGGAAGGTGGGGTGGTGATGAGCGTGCGGACGATTGTGCGCGCCGACTCGATCACATCTGCCGCCGCTTTCGACGAACGCACCGACGCGCTCAGTGTGAACGTGCCGCCGAGCGCGTGCGCGTCGTGGCGGACGGCGGAAGGGCTTTCTCTGAGTTCGGGAGCGGCAGCGCGCCAGCGTTCGCGGACGATTGACGCCAGTATCGAGGCGGCTGCCGTGTCACGGTCAGCGCGCGACAGTCCGCGCGCCGCGAGCCGAACTTCCGTCCCCGGCGCACCCGGCG
>JBGTHJ010000147.1:0-3438 GCA_041746175.1 Pyrinomonadaceae bacterium | reverse complement strand
CGACGGCACGGTCGCGCTCGCCTCGCGCTTCGACCCCGACGCCGGCCTCACGGAATCCGTCCGCACCATCGCGGGCGAACGCTACCGCTTCAACGCCGACTGCTTCTTCCAGATCAATCACGAACTCGTCGCGCCGCTCGTCGAAGCCGCGACGCGCGACGCGGAGGGCGCGACAGCCGTCGATCTCTACTGCGGCGTCGGGCTGTTCACGTTGCCGCTCGCGCGACGCTTCGCGCGCGTCACGGGCATCGAGGGCAATCCGTCGGCGTGTTCATACGCGCGCCGCAATCTCGCCGACGCGCAACTCGCCAACGCCGTCATCGAAAGGTCGGGCGTCGGCGAATGGCTGACCCGTCACGCCGACGAGCACGCGCCCGTCGATTTCGTCCTCCTCGATCCGCCCCGCGCCGGACTCGAAGACAAGGCTGCCGGAGGTCTTCTCGCCCTCGAACCATCCCGCATCGCCTACGTCTCATGCGACCCCGCGACCCTCGCCCGCGATCTCAAAATCCTCACCTCCAGAGGCTACCAACTCGAATCCCTCCAAGCGTTCGACATGTTCCCCCAAACCCACCACGTCGAAACCGTCGCGCGCCTGATCCGCTCCGAATAACAAAAGTCATTGAATCCACAAAAGAAAACATTAACCGAAAAACTTAGTCGAGAATAGCATCCACACCTCACTCTAAACTCGTCGCCTCGACTTTTATAAGTTTACAAACTTATCGCAGCGACTTCTGTAGATTATTCGCACCCACTTCTGTGCAAAACGTCAGCTTTTACCCCTACAATCGCAGTGGTTTCTGTTTTTAGCAGTGGCGGCGACGAAAAAGAAGGCCGCCCGTGAAAATGGGCGACCTTGAAGGGGAAGAGAATGTCTGTTGGGAGCAGAAACTCGTGTCAGTCGCGGCGTTGCTACTGGCAGGTGCTGAGCTTGAAGGAGTGGATGTAGGTGCTCCAGTTGAAGTTTCCATCCGAGGGGATGTACTCGGTTGTGAAGACCATCGTGCAGCCGTCCACGGGATCGACGCTGATGGTGCTGTAGTCGCCCCAACGCGAGAGGTTGCCGCCGGTCTGGACGCCGGGTCCCAGGAGGGCGGAGGTCTCACTGCCCAGCGTGCCCAACGCATCCGCCGGTCCGCGATATGCGTAGCGGATGCCGGGCTTGATGCTGCTCGCGTTCGAGATGTTGTAGCCGATGGCGATGCCGCCGGTTTTGTCCATCGCCGCGCTGCCCATCCAGCGATAGTCGGAAGTGGGTGCGAACGTGCCTTGCTGCCGGATGACCGGGGTCGCGCTGCCGATGGTTTGACCGGTCGCGTTGCGGAGTTCGTACCAGCGGATACCGGCGGCGGCGTTGGCCGTCACGGAATGATTGATGACCAGTGATTCGTGCGTGCCGAAATTGCGGTAACTGAGTCGATACATCAAGCGGTCGGCGAGCGAGTCGAGCCGTTGGGTGGTGCCCGGTTGGGGGATGCACGTCCCGCCGCTACACGCTCTGGTAAAGGCGGCGACGCCCGCCACCGTGCTCGGCCCGGTCAGCGTGCCCGTCCCCGCCGTCCAGTTGACCGCGAACCTCCATGAGAGTAAAGAACTGGTGCTGATGCTGAGCAGTGGATTGGCCGTGCCTGCCGCCGGGAGGGTCGTCCCTTCGATGTCGGCGGGCACGAGGCTGTGATTGGCGTTGCTCGTCTGCGCGCAGATTTGTCTGGCGGTCGCGCCGATGAGCATCTTATCGCGTTCGAGGGCGCACACGCGGTTGCCACGGAATGTGGTTCCACGTCGGAACATGTTATAGGTGATGTAATAACCGTCGCGCCAGACGCCCATCTTCGGATAGTCGTTGAAGTCTGTGCCGTAGGAGTAGGCGTAACGATAGTAGCTGCCGGTCGGGTCTGGACCGGTCGAGACCGCGACGCATTGCGTGTACGGCGTAGAGGAGACGGCAAACTGGGTCAGCACCCAGCGGTCTGCAAACTGGTCGTACTGGACAAGCGGGTCGCCGTCGTTACTGGTTTCGCAAGTGCCGCCGAAGCCTTGCCAGACGACGTTGCCCTGTTTCGGGAAACCGCCGGCCAAATTGAATCCGGTAATATTGTTGCTCGCATCTCTGGTCAGCGTGTAAATCGAGTAACGCAAGTTAACCCATTGAACGTAATGATTGGGTCCCAGGTCGCCGGTGGTGTCGGGCGGGGCGACGCGCGCATTCGGGTCGATGGGAGTACCGTTGGTCGAAGCGCTCGGCGTGATCGTCGCTGCCGACGCGCTGACGCCGCTCGCGGCCAGCGGATCGACGAACGAGGGGTTGGTGTTGCCGACCGGGATCGGGCTGCCCGGTTTGAAGTCTCGACCGCCGCGCGCCACCTTTGGTTGCTCACGCAGCGCGACCATATCGCGCAGGGCGGCAGGCGATTTGTCGAAGTGGACGGGGTTGCTCGCCTCTGCACGATGAGCGGTAGCCTGATCGGGTAGACGCGAGTTGCCCTGCGCGAACGCCGAGACCGGCATGAGCGCGGCATTGCATAACGCCACCAACGCAATTAACGCAAAACTTTTTTTCATATTCCCTCCGAAGATTGTGCGGGTCGCGAAACCCGGGCATGGGTGAAGGCATCTGAGGGCAAAGCCGACCGGGCCGTTCCCGTCCGGCAGTCCATGAAGATGCGTCGGCGCTTTCAGAGACGACTGAAAGCAGTGTGGACTCGCCTATGAGATTTAAGAAGGGAGATGTTCCCGCCCCCTTGTTAAAATAATTTGGGTTCCGTCCCTTGATAGGCGACGATTGCGGTTGGAATGAATCAAGCGATATGAATAAAGTCAGCAAGACCCGCGTTGGCTACCCTTCAGAATGGATTTTGGTGAGATGGGGTTAACCGACATTCGCTCCGGGAGGAGCGGAAAGAACCTCCCGGAAACACCTGCGTAAATTACGAGGTGTGATAGTAGATGCTTCTTTGTCAGATTGCAAGTTGCTGGCTAAGAGCAGTAAACGCCTGAATTGATGGTGATTTGACCGTGAGCACAAAGCCTCCTCACAGAATGACCGGCAACCCTCTGCCGCTTGCCGTGCTGGCCGCATCCTTTGCCGCAGGAATTCTCCTGACGCATCTCACCGCCGCGCCGACGACCATCTATCTAGTGACCGTCGCGGTCTGTTCGATGTTCGCCGTCGTCGGGCTGGCGCTGGGGAAACACGGCATCGCGACGCTGGTGTTGGTAGTTGCTTTCGGCGGGACGGGTGCGTCGCTCGCGGTGTTTGAACGGCAGGATGTCGCAGCCGACCGGGTGCGACGATTTTATGACGATGAGGTTGTCGCATCGGGCGAGCCGGTCGAGTTGACGGGGGTCGTCGAACGCGCGCCGGAGGTGGCTCCGGATGGTTTCTACGTGGTGCTGCGCGTCGAGCGTTGGAGGTCGCGCGGCGTCGAGCGCGCG
>JBGTHJ010000146.1:0-8663 GCA_041746175.1 Pyrinomonadaceae bacterium | reverse complement strand
CCGTCGATGCCGAGGCCGTCGAGCACCGCCGCGCCGACCGCCGCCGCGAAGTTTCCGTCAGACGCTCCGCCGACGCTCGCCTCGCCAAGCTCGAAATCAAAGACGGACGCGATTCGACGCGCCCGCTCGTACAACCCTGCGACCGCCTCCGTCCGTTCGAGTGGCGGACGGTTGATGCCGCCTTCGACCGTCAGACGCACGCGCTCGTCGAACGCGCGCAGGTTCATCATAACTTCTTCGAGCCGGTGCGCCTCGGCCATCGTGCTGAACCGAACATCGACATCCGCGACGGCTTCGGCGGCGACGACGTTCGAGCGCGTGCCGCCCCGCACGACGCCGACGTTGACCGTCGTCCCGATGGGAAAATCATTCATCGCATAGAGCCGCTCGATCTGTCGCGCCATTTCAAGAATCGCGCTCACGCCTTTTTCCGGGTCAAGCCCCGCGTGCGCGGCGCGCCCTTCGATTGATAAACTGTAACCGCCCGTCCCCTTGCGCGAGGTTTTGACGCGACCGCCCGCCGCCGGCGGCTCTAGCACCAACACTGCCGCCGCGCGCCGCGCTGCTTCTTCGACCAACGCGCGTCCGTCATCGCTGCCCGTCTCTTCATCGCACGTCAGCAGCAGCACGACCGCACGCCCCGGCATCAAGTCCGCCTCAACGCACGCACGTAACGCTCCGAGAGCCATTGCGCAGTTGGCTTTCATGTCGAAAATACCCGGCGCGTGGATACGCCCGTCCGTCTCGCGCCATGGACGCGCAGCGAGCGAACCGCGCGGGTGAACTGTATCGGTATGACCGAGCAACAGCGTCGTTCCGCCGTCGCTCCGCACGTCGTCGAAGGCGCGAATCCGCAAGTGCTCGCCGTACCCCCCCTTCGCCGCGATGCGCTCGACCGACTTGACGCCATCAATCGTCTGCGCGGCATCGACGAGCGAATCGACCACCGCACGGCTACCTTCAAGATCACCCGAAGGCGATTCCTGTTCGACCAACGCGCGGGTCAACGACAACATTTCTGCACGGCGTCGCTCACAAATATCGCGCAGTTTAGTCGCCGCCGTGTGGTTGATTTCGAGGCTCATGATTTTTCAGTTGGCGCGTGCGATGTCGGGGCTAAATGGTGAATGTTTCTCGTCGTACGGTGACGGCATCGATGCGCTCGCGTTTTATTTCGTAGCCGATACCGGGCGTGTCGGGCGCGATGATTGTGCCGCGCGGCGTGACCGTGACGGGTGGTTCGATGATGTCCTCTTCCCAGTAGCGTGCGCTGGCCGATACGTCGCCCGGCAGCGTGAACCCTTCGAGCGTGGACATCGCGATGTTGTGCGCGCGTCCGATGCCCGACTCAAGCATGCCTCCGCACCAGACCGGCAGATTTGCCTCCCGGCACACGCGCTCGACGCGTCCGGCTTCGGCGTGTCCGCCGATGCGTCCGAGTTTGACGTTGACGATGCGGCACGCCCCCAACTCGATCGCCTTGCGCGCGTCGTCGCTCGAACGAACCGATTCGTCGAGACACACGGGCGTCGCAATCTCTCTCTGCAACTTCGCGTGGTCGCTCATGTCGTCGAAGGCGAGCGGTTGCTCGACCATCATCAGATTGAACCGATCCAACGACCTGAACAGCCCCACATCGGCGAGCGTGTAAGCCGAATTGGCATCGACCATCAGTTGAATTTCCGGGAAACGCGCGCGCACGCTCTCGACCACTTTCGTATCCCAACCCGGCTTGATTTTGATTTTGATTCGCTGATAACCGGCGGCCAACTCGCGCGCTATTTTTTCGTGGAGCGCCCCGACCGAATCCTGAATCCCGATAGACACGCCGCACGCCACCTCGCGCCGCACGCCGCCGAGATGCCGCCACAAAGGGACGCCCAGACGCCGCGCTTCCAAATCCCAACACGCCGTCTCAATCGCGGCCTTCGCCATCCGGTTACCACGCACCGATTTCATCAAATCGAAGACCGACGCGGCGGCTTCCACCTCGCGCCCGATCGTCATCGGAGCGAGGAAATTTTTGATAACGTCCCACGAACTATCGATCCATTCTTCGCAGTAAAATGGGCCTTCGCCCGCAGTGCATTCGCCCCATCCTTCTGCGCCACCGGCGTCGCAGACACGGACAAGGGCGATGCGCCGCTCGGTCGTCCGCCCGAAACTCGTCTCGAAAAAGTGTACGAGGCGCAGCCGAATCTCGCACAACTCGATGGCGGTAATTTTCACGTGGCCGACCTCGGATTAGAAATATTGGGGAGTGGATTATGACTTCAAGGGGCGTGGTTTGTCACCTCAAAAAAATACACGCGGATTCGGGCAAGCAAATCCGCGCGCGTTCGGTTCGTCGGTGAAGTCTGAGAGCGGCGCTAATTCTCTGTCGTCACGGTTTCCTCTCCTTCCAACGCGGCGCGCATCGTGTGCCACGACAAACTCGCGCACTTGACGCGCGCCGGATAGTCACGGACACCCGAAAAAATCGTCAGACGCCCGAGTTGATGCGGCTCGGATTCGATGTCGAGTTCGCCGGTCACCATCTTGTGAAATTCTTGAAAGAGCCGCTCGGCTTCCTCGCGGTTCTTGCCTTTCACGGTCTGCGTCATCATGCTCGCCGCCGCTTTGGAAATCGCGCACCCGGAACCCTCGAAGCTGACATCGTTGACGACGCCTTCGTCGATCTGCAAATAGACGGTCAACTGGTCGCCGCAGAGCGGATTGAAACCCTCGGCGACGCGGTTCGCGTTCTCCATTTTATGGAAGTTGCGCGGCTTCTTGTTGTGGTCAAGAATAACCTGCTGGTACAGTTCGCTTAGTTCCGACACTTTAACTAAACACCTCGATTACTTTTTTGACCGCGCCCGCCAGCTTATCGACTTCCTCGAACGTGTTGTAGAAAGCGAACGAGGCGCGAGCGGTCGCGGGCACTTTGTAGTGTTGCATAACGGGCTGGGCGCAGTGATGCCCGGCGCGAATGGCGATGCCCTGCTGGTCGAGAATCGTGCCGACATCGTGCGGGTGGACGCCCTCGATAACGAAGGCCAGCACGCTCGCTTTGTCGCCCGCCGTGCCGATGATTCGCACGCCCTCGATGCCGGCAAGCTTCTCGGTCGCGTAGCCCAGAAGTTCCTGCTCGTGCCGGTGCGCGGCTTCGCGATCGAGACTATCAAGATAATCAATCGCCGCACCGAGACCGATTTGCGCCGCGATGGCGGGCGTCCCCGCTTCGTACTTGTCGGGCAGCGGGGCGTAGGTCGTTTTCTCAAACGTGACGCTCCGAATCATCGACCCGCCGCCGATGAACGGGTTCATCTTTTCCATCACCTCGGCCTTGCCGTAGACGACGCCGCTGCCCGTCGGGGCGAACATTTTATGGCCGGAGATGATGTAGAAATCGCAGTCTAAATCCTGCACGTCGATGTCGAGATGGGGTGCGCCCTGCGCGCCGTCAACCAGCACGGGTACGCCATGCCGGTGCGCCCGCGCGATGATCTCTTTGACCGGATTGACCGTGCCGAGCGCGTTCGAGATGTGGACGACCGCGACGAGTTTGGTGCGCTCGTTCAAAAGCGCGTCGAACTCTTCGAGGACGAGTTCGCCCGCGTCGTTCATTGGAATCACCCGCAGCCGCGCGCCCTTCTCCTCGCACAGCATCTGCCACGGGACGATGTTCGAGTGGTGCTCCATCTCGGAGATGATTATCTCGTCGCCTTCGCCGATGAACTTGCGCCCGTAACCGTGCATCACGAGGTTGACGCCCTCTGTGCAGCCCCGCACGAAGATGCACTCGCGCGCCTCGCGCGCGTTGATGAAGCGTCGCACCTTTTCGCGCGCCCCTTCGTAGGCGGTCGTCGCGCGCTGGCTCAGGTAATGCACGCCGCGATGGACGTTCGAGTGCTCCTCTTCGAGATACTTGCTGCTTCTATCAATGACAACCTGCGGCACTTGCGCCGACGCGGCGTTGTCGAGATAGACGAGCGGCTGGCCGTTGACGGTCTGCCGCAAGACTGGAAAATCCTGACGCACGCGGTTCACGTCCCAACCGTTGATGGGCGTCGCCGTCGTCGCCGGCGTATTGAATGATTTTTCGGTTGCAATCATGGCTTTCGTATTTATGCTTCGAGCGTGGCGTGAAGTCGATTCAAAATCGCTTCGTCCAGTTGCCTCTTGATCGAGTCGATCTTGATTTTCTCGACCAACTCTTCGGCGAATCCATAAGTTAAAAGGTTGCGCGCCAGTTCCGTGTGCAGCCCGCGACTGACGAGGTAGAACAACTCCTCTTCTTCGAGTTGCCCGACCGTCGCGCCGTGCGCGCACTTCACATCGTCGGCCAAAATCTCCAACTGCGGTTTGGTATCGACGCGCGCCTCGTTCGACAGCAGCAGATTCTTGTTGCTCTGGTAAGCATCGGTTTTCTGCGCGTCGCGACGAACGAAGACACGACCGTTGAACACCGCTCGCGACTTGCCATCGAGAATGCCTTTGTAGGTTTGGTGGCTCGTGCAGTGTGGCTTGAGATGGTCGATGAGCGAATGCGTGTCGGCGTGCTGACCCGTGCCGACAAGGTACAGGCCATCGACCCAACATTCCGCGCCTTCTCTATCGAGCCGGACGGTGATACCGTGCCGCGAAAGCTCCCCGCCGAGTGTGATAGTCGTCACGTCATAGCTCGCGTTGCGACCGAGATCCGCCCACGTCTCCGCGATGTGAAACGCGCGCTCGCTCTCGCGCTGAACTTTATAGTGCGCCAACCGCGCGCCTTCTCCGATGTTGATCTCGACGACCGCATTGGTGAAGTAGACCGCTTCATTTTTCGTCGTCGCGTAACTCTCGATGATCGTCGCCGAACTGTTGCGCCCCGCTACGACCAGCACGCGCGGAAATGAAGCGTGCTGTTTATCATTCGCGTCCGAGAGAAACAACAGGTGCACGGGCGGCTCGACGCGCGCGTCCGGCGGAATCAAAACGAACGCGCCGCCGCCGAGAAACGCCGTATTAAGCGCGTTGAAACCACCCTCGTCGGCCTTTGCGCCGCGCGCCAAATGTTCGCGCAGAACCGTCTCGTGTTCGCCAGCGAAAGCATCGCCGAAGTTGGCGACGACGACGCCCGAAGGCAACGCTTCGGTAGATGAAAGTTCGGGGCGAAAGATGCCGTTGACGAAGACGAGTTTGCTCCGCGTCGCTTCCGGATAGTCGAAGGGCGCGATGTGTTCGGCGGTCAGCCCGTCTGATGTCTCACGCGTCGCCAGTTCAAAAGTCGAACGGGCAATTGGCGCGACGTTGGTGTACTTCCAATCTTCGGCGTCGGTCGTCGGGAAACCGGACCGGATGAAATGGTCGATGGCCTGTTCGCGCAAGCTCTCAACCCACTCCGGCGCGTGGCGTGCGGCAGCGGCGCGCCCCTGCCAACGCTCCGCCCACGTCGAATTCTTCGTTTCTGGTTCTATCGTCGCTTGAGACATTATCTTCAATTAGCTCTCAACCGAAGGCTTCCGGCAAACACACCGAAGCCTTCAGCATCATTTCAAAAATTCAAACTAGACGCTGGTCGTCGCCGCCGGCTGTGCGCTGGCCGCTTCGTCTTTGATCCAGTCGTAGCCCTTTTCTTCGAGCGCGAGCGCCAACTCCTTGCCGCCGGAGCGCACGATGCGTCCTTTGTAGAGCACGTGGACGAAGTCGGGTACGATGTAATTGAGCAGACGCTGGTAGTGCGTGACGAGGACGATGGCGTTGTCGGCGCGACGGAGTTGGTTAACGCCGTCGGCGACGACCCGGAGCGCGTCGATGTCGAGCCCGGAATCGGTTTCGTCGAGCACCGCGAGTTTCGGCTCAAGCACGGCCATTTGCAAAATCTCGTTGCGCTTTTTTTCGCCGCCCGAAAAGCCCTCGTTGACCGAACGCGACATGAAGCTCGCGTCCATCTCGACGACCTTCGCGCGCTCGGCGAGCAAGTCCTTGAACTCCAGCGGATCGAGTTCCTCTTCGCCGTGATGCTTGCGCTTTTCGTTGTACGCGAGCCGCAGAAATTGCGCGTTCGAGACGCCGGGAATTTCGACCGGATACTGAAACGCGAGGAAAATGCCTTCACGCGCGCGTTCGTCCGGCGCGAGTTCGAGCAGGTTGTCGCCGTCGAAGAGCACTTCGCCCTCCGTCACCTCATAGGCCGGATGTCCCGCGAGGATTTTGGCGAGCGTCGATTTGCCCGAACCGTTCGGCCCCATGATGGCGTGAATCTCGCCCGCCTTCACCGACAGATTGATGCCCCGCAAAATCTGCTGCCCGTCAATCGTCGCATGTAAATTGCGAATCTCTAACACTATTCAACTCCTTATCAACGTGACGGGTGCCGGGCGACCAATGACAAGTGAAAAGCAATTTCCAATTTCATGTCGCCGGTCGCGCGGCACCCGTCACGTCTTTTCTTATCCAACGCTGTTCTCCAACTTCATGCCCAACAACCGCTGCGCCTCGACCGCGAATTCCATCGGGAGTTCGCGAAACACTTCTTTGCAGAAACCGTTGATGATCAGCGACACCGCGTCTTCCTGCGAGATGCCGCGCTGCTGCAAGTAGAACAACTGATCTTCGCTAATGCGCGAAGTGGTCGCTTCGTGTTCGACGCGCGCCGAGTTGTTCATCACCTCGATGTAAGGGAACGTGTTCGCACCGCTCGCCGAGCCGATGAGCATCGAATCGCACTGCGTGTAGTTACGCGCGCCTTCGGCCTTCGGCATGATCTTGACCAGACCGCGATAACTGTTGTTCGACTTGCCAGCCGAGATGCCCTTCGAGATGATGGTCGAGCGCGTGTTCTTACCGATGTGAATCATCTTCGTCCCGGTGTCAGCCTGCTGCGCGTGATTCGTCAGCGCGACCGAGTAAAATTCCCCGACCGAATTGTCGCCGATCAGGAGGCACGAAGGATATTTCCACGTAATCGCTGAACCCGTCTCGACCTGCGTCCACGAAATCTTCGAGTTGCGACCCGCGCACTTGCCGCGCTTGGTAACGAAATTGTAAATGCCGCCGACGCCCTCTTCATCGCCCGCGTACCAGTTTTGCACGGTCGAATATTTGATCTCCGCGTCGTCGAACGCGACCAGTTCGACGACCGCCGCGTGCAACTGATTCTTGTCGAACTTCGGCGCGGTGCAGCCCTCAAGATATGAGACGTGCGAGCCCTCTTCGGCGACAATCAACGTCCGCTCGAACTGTCCCGACTCCTGGTTGTTAATGCGAAAATAGGTTGACAACTCCATCGGGCAGCGCACGCCCTTCGGGATAAAGACGAACGAGCCATCGGTGAAGACCGCGCTGTTGAGCGCGGCGAAATAGTTATCGTTCGTCGGCACAACCGTCCCCAGATACTTCTTGATGAGTTCGGGATATTCGATGACCGCCTCGGAGAACGGGCAGAAAATGACGCCGTACTTCTTCAACTTTTCCTTGTAGGTCGTCGCGACCGAAACCGAGTCGAAGACGGCATCGACCGCGACGCCCGCGAGCTGCTTCTGCTCGGTCAGGGGGATGCCGAGCTTCTCAAACGTCCTGAGCAATTCGGGGTCAACTTCATCGAGGCTCGACTTGGTCGCTTTCTGCTTCGGCGCGCTGTAGTAGATGATGTCCTGATAATCGACCTCCGGATACGTGATGTTCGGCCAGTGCTTCGGCTCCTCCATCGTCAGCCAGTGACGATACGCTTTGAGACGAAACTCAAGCATGAACTCCGGTTCGTTCTTCTTCGCGGAGATCAAGCGAATCGTGTCCTCGGTCAAACCACGCGGAATCATGTCCGACTCGATGTCGGTCACGAAACCATATTTGTAGTCCTGGTTGGCAAGCACCTCAATACTGCTCATCTTGTTTTCCTGTTTCGCCTCTCGTCTCTTTGTTTGTCGTCAAAAGTTGTGAGCCCGCACGCTTCAGGCGCGCGGCTGAGCCGTCTCGACCGTCATCCCGCCCATCCCTTGAATCTGGTGCAACTTCTCATCGACGTTGGCTTCCGTGCCGACCAACTGCGCGAGCGTGATGCCTGACAGAGCCTTCTGCACAACTTCGTGCAGCCCGACGATGACCGGACGGATGCCACAGTCGCCCGTATGGACGCACTCATCGAGCACGCCCGTATAGCTCTTGCAGTGCCCCGCCAGCACGTCTTCGTCCAGCACCTTGATGATTTCGCTCAGTTGAATCGCCGACGCCGGTCGCGCCAGCATGTAACCGCCCTTCGTGCCCCGGAGCGACGACACCAACCCCGCCTTATTCAAAATCAAGAGCAGCTTTCCCGCGTTGGCCGTCGAAATACCCTCGCGCTCCGCGATTTGGGCAAGCGTCAAATACTCGCCGTCGCGCAAATATGCCAGTTGCAGCAAACAGCGTAAACCGTATTCTTCCTGTGCGGAAACCTTCATCTCATTCTCTTCTGGCGACGGTCGCCTGTGTTCGGGAACGAGGCCATTATAGGAATACCTGACTTTTTTGTCAAGATTTGGAAACAGATGGTTATAGCAAGTTGCAATTGCATGTAGCACATGAAAGAGCGGCATCGCCCGGGAGCGCGAGCGTCCCGCTCGCATTGAGCGTTCGGAGAACGCGAACCATTGAACGTGCTCCGAGCACGCTTGCCAGCGGGACGCTGGCGCTCCCGGCACTCACCCAATTGCAAA
>JBGTHJ010000145.1:0-32130 GCA_041746175.1 Pyrinomonadaceae bacterium | reverse complement strand
TGTGATGGAAACAATCACAAGTGTCTTTGCCGGAGAGACAATCATCCCCGCCCTTCGCTGCTAGAGCCTCATACAGTTGGCCTCCCAAAATGAAATGAGGATGGGTCAGGAGAAATAAGGATAGCTAATCTGTGGGTCTGCCACCTGAACAGTCACAGCGCCGGAATAAACGCAGGCGAGTCCGATAAAGACCGATCCGCACTTACTCCTCGCCGATCCGCCGCGCGTAGACGAGGAGTGAGAAAAACACATCTACGTCGGCGAGATCGTCGGGCGCTTATTCAGAGACCGAAGGCGCACCCGGCCTAATGGTGCACGCCTTTGAACACGCCGTCTTATCCTTTATTGTACAATCCTCAATGGCCGTTGTTATCAGACGGTAAGATCACGCCTGCGGGAGGAGCGGGAAGCAGTTGCCAACACTGGAAGAACTTTTGTCCGCACCTGTGCGCTTGCTCAAGAAGCGTTTTCTCGATGAGGGTGCGAAGACACCGCCGCGCGGGTTGCTCGCTGCGCTCGACCGCGACCCGCGACGCGGAGCCCGCGAACTAGCGCAGCGTATCCGGCGCCTCCGGCATGACGAACGCGCCGAGACGTTACGGCTTAACACTCTTCTCAAATACGAATCAGAACTCGGAGCACAAGGCTTCAATCTCATCGCGGGGGTTGATGAAGCCGGAATGGCGCCGCTCGCCGGTCCGGTCTTTGCAGCGGCGGTCATCCTTCCACACGGCTACAAACTTTGTGGCTTAGACGACTCGAAGAAGATTCTCTCCCCCACACGCCGCGAAGAACTCGCCGCGCGAATCAAATCGGACGCGCACAGTTGGGCTATCGGGCAAGCTGATGTCGAAGAGATCGACCGGTTGAATATCTATCACGCCGGGCTGCTCGCAATGCGCCGCGCCGTCGAGGGTCTCGCAGTGCAACCGGATTTCGCTCTCGTCGACGCACGGAAAATTCCCGGTTGTCCATGTCCGCAACGCGGCATCATTCGCGGCGACACGCTTTCGGCAAGCATCGCCGCCGCTTCGGTTATCGCCAAAACAACCCGCGACGCGCACATGATCGAACTCGACATCCGGCATCCCGGCTACGGCTTCGCCGCGCACAAAGGCTATCCCACGCTCGCGCATCACCGCGCACTCCAGACACTCGGCGCGCTGCCCATCCACCGGCGCAGTTTCGCGCCCGTCCGCCAAGCTCTCGGCCTCAGTCCCGTTCAAATCGAACTGGACGAAAAAGCCCACCGCCGCTAACAATATTTTTTGCGCCGACACGGAAATGCACCGCGCCGTGCATATGAAACAGCGACGTATTGATTTATCCTTTCATCGAATCAATCAATGCATCGCAGAGCAAATGGAGCTTGAAGCAAACAAGGATCGGAGGCCGGGTTTGACACGTCCACTCACATTTGTCTCATCGTCCACGCTGACCTTAGAGCGATATTCGGAAGTGGCTTCGGCCTCGTTTTTGGGTTACCAAGTACCCATCGCATTTGACAGCCTGACAATCGCACGCCGGACTCGCATCGAGCAGCACGACTTGCATCAATCTCTCGTGGCTTACGACGGCGACGAGCCAGCCGGTTTTGCGATACTCGCGATTCGCGGGGAGAGAGGTTGGGTCGGAGGGTTCGCGCTCATGCCGTCGCAGCGCGGCAAGGGGCGCGGGCGCGAGATGATGTCGGCACTGATTGAACGCGCAAGGGATTGCGGGTTGCGCGAACTCTCGCTGGAAGTGTTGGTCGAAAACAGGAACGCGTGCCGACTCTATCAATACGCGGGGATGCATGTCGTCCGCGACTTGCTCATACTGGAACGCACCGCGATTCCCTGTTCGAGCGAGCCGCCCGCAAAACTCAGAGAGGGCGCGCCCGAAAAGCTTCTCGAACACTTCGCGCGGCTTCATCGACACGCGCCCGCGTGGGGACGCGGACTGCCAAGCCTGTTGGTGACCGACGGCTTGCGCGGTTTCTTCTTCGGCGACGAAGCCGCGCCGGAGGCTTACGCGCTGATCGCCTCGCGTCCGTCAGGCACGTTCGTCGTCGATCTCGCCGCCGCCGAGCGCGCTCATGCAGAGGCGTTGTGCGACGCCCTCAGACAGTTCTCCGAACCGCTCAAACTGGTTCTGGTTAATGAACCTGAACCGAGCCTCTTTATCCAGCCGCTTCTCGCGGGCGGCTGGGTTGAGGCCAGACGCCAGCACGAAATGCTGATGCGTTTGTAGCGGTTGCTGCCTGAAAGTCACCGTCACGTATCTTCTAGCGGCGTTCCTCTTCGATGACCAGACGTAGTTCCTGATCGTTGCAGCGAATTTCCGGGACGTACATCGCGTGACCGACGACGGGGAGCGCGTGGAATGTGCCGGGAACTTCGGCGCGGAAGTCGTAGCGCATCTCCCAGATACCTTCGGGCAACTTGTCGATAAAGAGCGCGACTTTCCGGTCGCGCAGTTCCTGATAAACCCAGCGCGAACGTCCGGTGAACGGGTCGGCAGGGTTTGGCAGCGGCGCTAACGAAGATTTGGCAAGGCGTGCGCGTGCGTCGCCGGCAGTAGTACCGTCGGGTGTGCCGAGTCGACGCTCGACCGCGCCCGATTTCAGTTCCCTCGCGTGGAGTGATTCGCCGCTACGGAGTTGGACGGCTTCGATGCCCGCCGGTTTGAGGTCTTCAAAAATCAGATACTCGTAATTATTCTTCGCCTCGACGGTGATGACGGCTTCGATGCGTTCGCCGCTTCGGACGCTGTCGCCGGGCTTGAGCAACTGGCGGTCGTAAACATAGCCTTTGAGCAATGTGGGACGCCCGACCAGCTTGTAATACTCGCGGCGGACGAAGATTTCGTTGCCGGTCGCGGTGATGGGTTCTTCGAGACTGTAGAAAGCGGCCTGCGCCGCGAAATAGACCGGCGCGGAACCGCTCAGGCGACGGATGATGATTTCGTTGTCGCCGTCGCGAATAAGTTCGTGTTTGATGTCGAACACGCTCGGCGCGGTGAGCGCGTCGGCGGCGGTCATCTTCTTTCTCGTAATCGTGCGTCCGTTGACGAGGAGTTCGTATTCGAGATCGGGCTGTATTTCGCCGCTCACGCGTAGATAGTCGTTGAGTGTGAGGACGGTGATGGCGGTGTCGCGGGTGTTGCTCCACTGCGCGCCGCGTCGGTTTTTGACGAGCCAGTTGGTCACAGGCTCGACGAGTTTGTGCTGCGGGTCGATGGCGAGCAGGGCGCGCAGGGCGAAAGATGTCGCTTCGACACCGCCGTCAGACCAGCGCCAGAAGATGCCGTCTTCGCCCCAGTGCGCCGTCCCGATGACGCCCGCGTGCGTCTGTTGGTCGCCTCGCTGGACGATGGAGATGTCGGGCGCGGAGTCTATTTTGACTCCGTTCTCTAAATTCTGGATGAGCACGCGGGCGCGCACATCGTCGCCGTAGTGATGCGCGCTGAGGGCGAGCAGGGCGCGCGTGTAGGCGTTGAGACGGTCGCGGTTCTTCCAGAGGTTGTCGAAAGCTGTGGTCTGAAATTGGCTGCGCTCGGACCGCTGCGTCGCTTCGTGATAAGAGGAGAGCGCATGAAGCATCCACGCCTGTTGGTCGAAGGCGACCTCTTTTTCGACGATCTCTTTATCGAGAAATCCGACCGCGCGTTCAAGCGCATCGGGCGTAACGTCGATGCCCGCCCCGCGTGCGAGCGTGAATCCCCAGACGACATAGGCCGTCATAAAGTGGTCGCTGTCGCCCTCTTTCCACCAGCCCCAACCGCCGTCCGGGTGCTGGAAATCATAGAGCCGCGAGAGACCTTGTGCGACCATCGCGTCGAGACGGCGGAGGTCACGCTTGCCGCTTGGATGAGTTTGCGAGGCGTGCTTCTGCTCGATGCCGCCGAAGATTTTGTCCATCGCCTCTTCGGGACGCAAACCAAGATCGCGGAGGGTTTTGGCGGTGACGGCGGCGGGAAGGAAACGGCTCATCGTCTGCTCTGTGCAGCCGTACGGATAATCGACGAGGTAGGGTAAAGCGTCGAGCATCGTGACCGCCATGCTCGGCGCAACCTGAACGGTCAACTTCGTCGTGTCGGTGCGCCGTTCTTTCGGGAGGCGGAGATTGACCGCGACTTCCGCGCCGCGCAGTTTGCCCGACTTGTTGATGAACTTTTCGATGCCATGCTCGTGCACGATGAACTCTTTTTCCATCGCGTCGGCATACTTGTCGCCGCGCGCCGTGACCTTGAGTTTTGCGCTGCCGGTTTCGCGGACGGAGACGAGCCAATCAACGCGCCGCTCGCCACCCGCCGCGACATCGACGGGCGCGGCTTCGCCCTTGACCGCTTTGCCGTCGATCACCAGACCGGTGACGGTCAAGCCTTCGGCATCGAGCGCGGGCGCGACACGCATCGGCTGTTCGGTGTTGTTGTTGATAACGCCGGAGACCGTCGCCACGTCGCCCACGACGAAGAAGCGTGGGGCTTGGAGTCGGACGATGAGCGGCTGCTTGGTGCGCGTCGTGGTACTGGCGATGCCGAACTCGCTCGCGGCGGTGTTGACGCGGGCGGTCGCTTGCCAGCCCGTCAAAGAGTCGGGATATTTAACTTTGACGGTCGCCGTGCCGTCGCTGCCGGTGACGATATCGGGTTGCCAGTGGATGGTCGAACGGAAGTCGCTGCGCACCTGTACGGCGGCTGTTTCGGGCGACTGTCCGGGGACGAACGCGGGTGGGGGCGGTGGAGCGTTTGAGCTTTTTGCGGCGCGTCCGTTCGTCATAAGACCCGCGCCACCCGTCGCGGTTACTTCCACACCCCCAACGAGCGAGAGGTCTTCGGGACTGTTCGCTTCCCTTTGACCGTCCATCCTCGGAGATGATGAATGGTCGCTCAACATTCCAAGACGGCTGAAGGGCGAGTCGTCTTCATCCTCCGCTTTGTCGCGGCGGGCGGCGAGCGTCTTGATGTCGACTAACTGTTTATCGGGAGTTTCGACCAACTGCGCATAGCCCTTCTGCTGGAAGGTGCTCTGCGTCTGGACGTGCTGCGTTCGTTTTGAACCGTAATAGAAGCGGCGCGGGTCTCCGGCGTAGTCGCTCTGGATGTAGAAGACCGACTCGTCGATGAGGCCGAGCGCGACTTCGGCGGCGACGCCGCGCCCGCTCTGATCGCGCGTCGTGACGGTCAGCGTGCCTTCTTCGCGCGGCTGATACTGTTCGCGGTCGGCCTTCACATCAACTTGCAGAAACTGTTTGACGGGCGGCACGACGATCTGTTTCGTGTCGATGGAAAGCTGGCGGTCGGCGACCATCAACGCGCTGAGAAAAATGTTCGGGACGTGCCGGTCTTCGACCGGGAGTTCGATGAGCTTGGCCGTCCCCGTGACGTGGACGAGTCGGTAGCTATAGAGGTCGTCGCCCTCGACGCTGAAGAGTACGTAACTGTCATTGGTCGGGACGGTCAACAGCACGGGCGCGGTCTGCCCGGCACGGAAGGTGTCTTTGTCGATGACGATTTGGACGCCGCCCCCGCGATAGCTGAGTTCACTCGTCGCGTTGTTGGCGACCCAGACGACGGTCTCGGCTTTGATGGGCGCGGCGTGCTTCACTTCGCTGCGCCACGCGACGCGGTAATAACCCTCACGCTCCGGCTTGAATTTCAGTTGAGCCGTGCCATCCGCATCCGTCCGCAACGTCTGGACAAGGATCTCATCCTGCTGAAAGCCGCGAAACTTCAAACGCCACGGCCTCGCGCCACGTTCCGCCGCGTAAGGAAACGCCTTCTCTCGTTCGCGAACGCGGCGCAGTTCTTCGCCCTTGATCTCTTTGCCCGCCGGGTCGATCCAAATCTCGTACCAGTGTTGGCGCGTGACTCGAACCGTGCCTTCGACCGCGACGGGCTGACTGTTGGCGTCGAGCGTTTTGAAGTCGATCGTCACTTCGTCTTGCGGGCGATAGATGTTGTGTGCGGGACTCGGATAGACGTAGTAACGCTGGCGCGTGACGCGCACAGAACTGCTGTTGACGACCTCGCGCCGCGACTGGTCTGTGACGCGCGCCTCGATGCGATACTCGTGATCCTGTCGACCGCGCGGGGTGTCGAAGGTAAGCGTGGTTTTGCCTTCGGCATCGAGTTTCAAAGTCTCGCGTTTGACGATCTGTCCCGACCCGCCGCCGTAGTAGTTTCTCTGCGATGAAGCTTCTTCGTAAAACCAGGGATACTCGCGGGGTTGCGACCAGTGGAGGTAGAACGGATTTTGATAGACGAGCACCTCGACCGCGCCGCCCCCGACCGCGCCGCCGTAGTAATAAGCGGCCTGAATTTTCACTTCGACTTTTTCGCCGAGCCGGAAGGCTTTCTTCTTGCCCGCCTCTTCGGGCGTCTGGATGCTGACTTTGAATTCGGGCAGCTTGTATTCTTCGAGCCGGAACAGTTGCGCCGAGCCGATACTGTTGCGGCGTCCCTCGTCGTAGAACTGAACGCGGTATTCGCCGAGCGGCATCGCCGCTGTCAATTCCAGCGCGCCCCATGCGCTGCCGAACGCATTGAGCGTCGTCTTGCTCTCTTTAACTTTCGTGCCGCGTGGGTCGATGATCTCAAACTCGACGGTTTGATTTGCGGGGGTCGAATAATTGCCCGCCTCGTATGTCCGCGCGATGAATTTCCACTGCATCGACTCGCCCGGTCGGTACGCCGGTCGATCCGTGAAGGCGTAAATCCGCCACGACGGCTGGCCGCTCTCTCGATAGTTGTAAGAATAATGTTGATTAAGACCGTAAGCCTGTTGCCCATCCTGTTCCGCGACGACGAAAACTTCGGTGTGGGATTGTGAAGCGTTGAGTTCAAACACCGCCAGTCCGTCGGCGCCCGTCTGCCTCGCAAACTCCCGCCAGCCCCACTTGCTGCCGTTATAGACCCGCTGCCACAGTTTGACGTTGGCCGACGCGATGGGCGCGCCGGTCTGCGCGTTGCTGAAAAGGACGAGCGCCTGTTTGTTCGTCGTCTTCAACACGACCGACGCATCGGTGACCAGTATCAACTCACGGGCGTTCTTTTGCGCGCCCTTCGCTTCGAGCACGTACGCGCCGACCGGCAACTTGGCGTCGAGCCTCACAAGTTCATTACCGGGCGCGTGTTCGCCCGCGTCCTTCGTCTCTCTCGACCACGACTTGACGCGCTCGCCCGCCGCGAGCGGAATCTGCTGCAACCACTCGCCGCTCCCCGCGTCCTTGCCCGCAAACCGAACGTCGCGCGCGAGGTTCACTTTGTAAAGGTTCAACTCAATTTGCCTGACGTTGCGCCAGTTGAGATAAAACTGGATCTCGGAGCCGGGCAGAAAAATGTTGCCGACCCCGACCCCGACTGCCTGTTGCGTAATTTCATTGATTTGATTAGTCGCCTGCTCGTAGAAACGCGTCTCGCCCTTTGCGTACTCGCGCACGAGCCGCCGGAACACTTCCAGAGCTTTGACGAAATCCGGCTCGCGCGCCCAATTGCCTTCGTCGTCAATCCGCCGCGCGCGTCCGGCCTGGCTCAACCATTCGCCGTAAAAATAGAGCGCGTCGTCGTACCAGTCGGTCGTCTTTCCCGGCTTGAGCGCGGCGGTAAACTCCTCACTCAAACGCGCCTGTTGCTCGATGTCGCTTGCGGTGTGGCGCAGCGACACCGCCAATAAAAAGTGCGCGTGCGCCTTGTCGTTTTCGGTCGCGGCAATTTTGAGATAGTTTTCAAGTATCTGCGGCGCGAGATAGTTGCCGTACAAGCCATAGTAATAATCTTTGACGCCCGGCGGCTGGGAGATGGTTTTGATGATGGTGACGTAACGTCGCCGCGCGCGCGCGATGTCGCGCTCGCCCGCCCACCAATCGAGCGCCAGCAGATAATGACCCGATGCCGGCCCCCAATTTCTCGAATCGTGCCGCGTCCACCAGAAATCACCCAGCGACTCGTGCGCCTCGGCCCACACGATGTCGCGCCCCTCGCCCCGCTCGCCGTCGCGAATCAACTCTTCGAGCGTCTGCCGCGCGAGGTCAAACTTGGTCGTGTCGGAGATGCTGGTCGCCGCCTGCGCCCGCCATGTCGTATCTGCCAGACGAAAATCGACCCACCGCGCATCCGCCGGCGGCAAGCTCAACCCATCGGCTTTCTCGTAAAGTTCGCGCGCCAGTGCATACGATCCCTCGCTGTAGAGACGTTCGGCATCCGCCTTCAGCTTCGCGTATTCGGGTTGCGGCGCGGATGATGCGACGAGTGATAGAACTGTGAGCAAGAGCAACGCGAATAATGTTTTCATGTGTTCCCTTCCAGCAACTCCGCGAGTCGAAAATCATCCGACAGCTACAGGGTCAAACATGCCCGGCGTTGGACAGCTTGACCGAACGAATCGGTGTCAATGACGACCGCGCACGCGATGTGCGCCCGGGACGACTCTCCGATTTTCCACTAACAGAACGCCGCTGACCGCGATGCTTGCAAATCATGCCGGACTTTACAGGGTTTTTGTCGCACAGGCGCGGAGCGAAATTACAGACGGGTGGTTTGTGTCAGGAGTCAGCGTCTGGTGGATAGTTGGTCGGGCGGTGGTGCGGCGCGAGATTTCATGCGACGTGAGCAACTTTTTCTTCGCGGTCGCCGTCACTTTTTTATATGGTCATGAGTATAATAAGCAAAGAGCATGAAGACACAAATACCCATCAACTGTGCCGCGCGCAACGCGCTTTGGCGTTATCACCGGACTGTGCAACCGCGTTTCGCGGGCGCGCCCGCCATCATTGAACCAACCCGTTCTTACGATGTGCCGGATTTCTCGACCATACCCGAAAGCTCGGACATCATCATCGAAGTGTACGGCGGCGCTTTGACCATTCGGCTCGACGGATTCCTGCACCGCATCTCCTTCGTGCGTTTCGAGTGGGTGCGATTTACCACTGACACGGAGGCGCGCGTCGCGCTGCTCGAACTGTGGCGCGCAATCGAGGGTAGCGAATCAATCGGCGAAGCGCAAAAGAAGGCTGTGACGTGGAAAGACAGTTGGAAACAAACAAACCAAATCGTTTAGCCAAACGTCTCTCACCGTCTGGCGGAGGAAACAGTTTGAAGATGCGAGCCACGCTATTCTTAATCGCTATCGTGCACGGCGCGATTTCCATCGGTTACGCGCGTCCGCTCTGGTCGGGCGCTCACCTAGAAGCGACGGCGCAAGACACACGCCGCACGCAGTTCGTCGTCCTGCCCGTGCCCGACTTCAAGCGCTCGGCGGCGCGTCCCGGCACACCTACAACGCACGCGCGGCGGCTGGTTCAGGTCTCATCCCGACCAAACAATATTACGGACACGCTTGCATGGTTCACGAAGAACAACCTCTCTTTGCCGCTGTACTCGCTCGCAGATGCGCCCTTTGAGGCTGATTGGCCGCCGATCGCGCCGCTGCCTGCCAGTATCCCGCTCACCTTCGAGGGCAACATGCTGGTCAAAGCCATCCGGCAGCCGCGCGCAACGCTGCTCGTCTACGGGCAAAATCCCGGCGAAGGGCGCTATCTTGTCGCGGTCGATCCGGTGACGGGCGCATTTCGCAATGGCTACGATTTCGTCAACTACGCATACGCCCCCGGCGGCGCGGCTTCGCAGCGCGACTATGTTTATCAGAATATCGACTGGGCGGTCGCCAACGACCGGACGCTCTACGTCGCGCACAGCCATTCGACCTACGCCCGCTCGTCGAACGGACTGAACGCCTACATCACCGCGATTGATACGCAGACGAATCGTGTGCTGTGGCGCAGCCAACCGCTCGTCTCGAACGCGGCGAATTTCGAGATTGTCGACGATCTCATCGTCTCTGGTTACGGGTTCACTAACGAGCCTGATTTTCTCTATCTGCTCGACAAAAAAACGGGCGCGGTCGTGCAACGTCTCCGCGTCAAATCGGGTCCGACATATATCATCAATCAGTCCGGTCGCATTCAGGTGAGAACCTACGACGCCGATCTGGTGATGAGGCTGGCGGACAGCAAGTCGACATCAAAATCCGCGCGCTAAATCGGGCAACCCGCTCCGGCAATGCCAACCCAACGCGCCGAAGCGCAAATTGAAAGTTCAAGGGCGCAAAGGCACACGATTTTGCGCCCTTGAGTTTCCCGGCTCATCTCCTCTGCACGAAATATCGACGCCACAAGTAAGTCCCTCCGACACCGCCGGCGCATTAAGTGTCAACGCGCCGTGCGGCGTGTGCGTCGCAGCGCGGGACCGAGCCGTCTTTCAATCTCGCGACGAACTTTTGCCGCCTCCCCTTCGTCTCCCGCCTCGTCACGCGGATGTTCTCCGGTTTGTTTTGCAGCAATCTCACGCGCGGGCGGCGGCGGTACACCGAGCAGCGACCGCACCAACGCCGAGCGCGCACGATTTTCTCGTTCGATCTCAAACGGCACGCATTCGATGCACTGCGGCATGATGAGCAGAGTGCTCCCCGGAAGCGCACAACGTGTGAAGAGAGTCTCTGGTTCGATCGGGCGAGCGCACGTCGAGCAGACCAGTGAGCGCAGCGCACGATAGACAACCGTCTTCACGCCACCCGCGAGACGCGCGTGCGCCGTCGCTTCGCTGATTCCGGATTGGGCGTCGGGTTTGGTCATTGCCGCCACAGCAGCCTTCGTTTAAGATGGCGTTCCAACACGAGTTTTCTCAGTCAAACGCATTATAGAACTTCCGACGAGCGCCGGGCAGAGTTATTCACTCCGTAGAGCAGACGCAGGGCATCAATCTTCAGTTTGACAGAAAGCGAGGCTCGGTCGTGATGTTTTCTAAAGGCGCGACGCTCGGACATTATCGCATCAACGAGAAAATCGGCGAGGGCGGACAAGGCGCGGTCTACAAAGCGACAGACACCCGACTCGGTCGTACGGTTGTCATCAAAGTTCTTCCGCCCGAGTTGACCGTCAAAGAAGCAAACCTCAAACGCTTCGAGCGTGAAGCGCGGCTCGCATCATCGCTCGACCATCCGAACATCTGCACCATCTTCGATCTCGATGAAGCCGAGGGCGTCCACTTCATCGCGATGCAGCACGTCGAAGGTCGCAACGTCCGCCAGTTGGTGAAGGGACGCCCGCTCGAATTGCGGAGCGCGTTAACCATCGCGATTCAAGTCGCCGACGCGCTCGTCTCGGCGCACGCGCGCGGCATCATTCATCGCGACATCAAGGCGGGCAACGTAATGGTGACCAATACCGGACAGGTGAAAGTGCTGGATTTCGGTCTCGCCAAACTGCTCGACGACGACGCGGCGCGCGCGGGCGGCATTCATCGAACCGAGTTGACCGAAATCGGCGTCCCTTACGGAACCGCGACTTACGCCGCACCCGAACAGGCGCGCGGCGACCGCGTCGATCATCGCGCAGACATCTTTTCGACCGGCGTGCTGCTCTACGAAATGCTCACCGGCATCTGGCCGTTTCACGGCAAGACGAGTATCGACGTGCGTCATGCCGTGCTCCATGCGACGCCGCAACCACTCGCCGTCAAACGTCCCGACGCCCCGCTGCGTCTCCAAGCGATACTCGACCGCACGCTCTCCAAAGAACCGCGCGACCGTTACCAGAAAATGATTGAACTGCGTGACGACCTGCGGCGTTCGCTCGCGGAGATTAACGCTGGCAGCGGGGCTGATGCGCAGTCGGCGGAAGCGGTTGCGCCTATCGTGCCGCAACACGTCGCGGGCGCTAACCCGCTTTCTCGCGCCCGGCACTGGTTTCGACGCTTTACCAGCGCTGACACCCCTTCGCACACTTCGACCGGACTCTCACACACTTCAACCGGTCACACATCGCACGCGCACGAGATACACGAAACACCGCAAACCAGCGTCGGCGACTCCGAGAAAAAGAGCATTGCGATTCTCCCTTTCAGAAATTTGAGCAACGATCCGGCGTCAGCTTTCTACGAGTTCTCGCTGGCCGACACGGTGATTACCGAACTGGCGCGCGTGCGGTCGCTCGTCGTGCGCCCGTCTTCGGTCATCGCCAAGTATCAGGGGCAGCAGGTTGACGCGCGCGAAGCAGGTCAGGATTTGAATGTCGGGGCGGTACTCTCCGCCGGTTTCCTACGTGCGGGCGAGCGCATCCGCGTGACCGCGCAACTGCTCGACGTGGCTTCCGGCGACATCCTCTGGAGCGACCGCGTCGATGCCGACGCGAGCGACATCCTCGGCGTGCAAGACACCATCGCGCAACGCATCGTCGAAGGTTTGCGGCTTGAGTTGAGCGCCGACGAACAGGTCGACCTCGCGCGCCGCGTCACGCACAACCCCGCCGCCTACGAAGAATATTTGCGCGGGCGCGACGCCTTCGGTCGTTTTATCTTTCGCACGGTTGCGCCTGAAGATTGCGCGCAGGCCATCGAGCATTTTCGTCGCGCCGTCGATCTCGACCCGGATTTCGCGCTCGCGCACGACGGACTCGGCGCGTGCCATGTTAACCGCGTCTTCAAAGGTTTCGGCGGCGCGGAGGATTACCAACAGGCAGAGGCTTCGTTTACCGCCGCGCTCAAACTTGACCCCGACCTCACGGAAGCGCGGATGTTGATGGTCTTTGTCTATCTCTGGCGCGGCGAGAAACAAAAGGCGCGTGAAGAAGTCGCCCGGATGCGGCGGCAAGCCCCCAATGAAGCCGTCGTCTATTTCGTCAAAGCCACGCTGCACCGGCTAGACGGCGAATACGAACGCGCGCTCAGGGCTTACGACCGACTCGCGCGGCTCGACCCGGCGGCACACGTCGTCGCCAGTTACAACCGCGCGCTCATCTTTATTTTTCAGGGGCGACTCTCAGACGCGCTGAAGGAATTGGACGGGGCGGGCGAACCCGACAACCCACTCGTCAAATCCTTCCGCGCGCTCGCGTATTACTTCCTCGGCGACGCTCCACAAGCCACCGCGCTGCTCCGTCAGGTTCTAGACAAACACCCCAATATGCACGGCGCGCGACCTTTCCTCGCGATGTGTTTGAGCGCGCAGGGAGATCACGCCGCGGCACACGCCGAGTTGAGTGAAAAGGTCAGGCAAAACGCCGGAGTCGATCAGGATTTCGCGTACTGGCTGGCTTCCGTCTACGCGCTCGAAGGCGAGAAGAATGAGGCTTTTGAGTGGCTCGAACGCGCCGTCGCGCTCGGCAACGAGAATCAACGGTGGTTTGAAAATGACCCTAACTGGCGGGAATTGCGCGCCGATCCGCGCTACGCGACTTTGCTGAGACGGATGACGACAGGGCGCGCCGGATAATCCGGTGCAGAACCTCGAATGAGGGTTCAACGGCGTATTCGATGGTCGAATGCCACACTTCTTTTTTACCGGGGATGCACTTTAGCGCAAATCTTAATGAACATCCCGAAGTCTCAATTCGTCGCTCATGCTTGCCCCGTCTGACCCGACGGGTCCTCGAAGAATTTCGCGAAAACGCGTCCCGCTTCTCGATCCTTGCGAACCTGAAATTCTTCTATCCATCCCGTCATGGTGGTGGTCAAATCGGGCGGTGTCGCCTCCGCCGCATCCGAGACGGATGCGGCTTTGGCTTGACGTTTGGCCTCACGTTTGGCGCGTTTGTCTCTTTCACTGCGCTTGATAATTCGTATTGAAGTTTTATCGCTCATCAGTTTTAACACTCCGGCGCGGCTAACTTTTAAGCCGCCGCCGCGCCGACGTATTTGTCGAGTATCCGGACGAGATTGTCTTTGCTTGTTGCGCCCACAACGCGCTCTGCTTCGGCTCCATTCTTGAACACGATCAACGTCGGAATACCCTTGATACCGAAGCGTTGCGAGACCATGCTGCTCTCGTCGATGTTCAATTTGGCGACCGTCGCTCTGCCGTTGTACTGCTCTGCGACCGCTTCAACCATCGGCGCGATCATCCGGCACGGCGCACACCACGGCGCCCAGAAATCCACCAGTACCGGATGCTCCGATTGCAGCACATCCTTCTCGAAGCTATTATCACTTACCTCCAAAACGTACTCGCTCATTTTCAAACCCTCTGCTTTCACCGCCCTGTTATGGGTGGCCTAACTGGTCATTTAAGTTTGCATCGTCACGTGTCTTGACTGTTCATCGCTGAATCGTCAATTCAAAATTTTTGGCGCTTACTGAATATCTCCCACAAATCGCCCCAGTATCATTGCAAACCGCTCTTTCTCATCGGTCCCCAAAACTTCGATGAGGGCGCGTTCGTGTTCTTCAAGAATCCGTGTTCCCGCAGCCTGACGACGCTTCCCCGCCTCGGTCACGGCGGCGCGAACGCATCGACGGTCATCAAGGTCGTTGACCCTTTTCACCAGTCCGTCGGTCTCCAGACGATCGATAAGTTGCGTCATGTTCGACTTGACGCAGCTCATTAGTCCCGCCAATTGACCGAGCGGCAACGGCTCACCCGCGTCAACTAAATGATTCAAAACGCCCAACTTGGCGAGCGAGAGCCCCATTTCTGCAAGCGACGCCTCGACCCGCGCCTCGACCTTCTGAGCCGCCCGCAAAAGCGTTCCCAAAAGCGGCACAACTTTGATGTCTTCAACTCCGCAAGTTTCGTTCACTGGTGAACAGTAAACCGATGAACGAAACTTGTCAAGTCTATTTTTTCGTCGGAATTTGCAAACCCTGCGAACCAATCAGGCAATTCGCGCCGTCTATCAAGCCAGATCAAAAAGCAGAATCTCTGACGGATTCACGCCGACGATGCGGACGGTATCCTCGTCGCAGACGGCTGCGGCGTCGCCCTGTGTGAGACTCTTCTCGTTGAGACGGATGTCCCCGCGAACAACCTGAATCCATGCCGCCCGGCCTTTTTTGAGTTGGTATGAAACAACGTCATCGACATCGAGTTGCGCGGCATACAGAGACACATCCTGATGCACTCTGACGGAATCATCGCGGCCTTCTCTTGAAGCAACGAGTTGAAGTCTGGCCTTTTTCTTCTCCAACGGAAATAAACGTTGTTCGTAACCCGGCTCCAGTCCTTCGGCCTCCGGCAACAGCCAGATTTGCAGCAGATGCACTTGCTCGGTTGACGAGGGATTATATTCGCTATGCGCGACGCCCGTTCCCGCCGTCATCCTCTGCACTTCGCCGGGTCGGATTACCGAACTCGTCCCCATGCTGTCTTTGTGTTCGAGCGCGCCTTCCAAAACGTAGGTGAGAATCTCCATGTCGCGGTGCGAGTGTGTTCCGAAACCCCTACCCGGTGCAATGTAATCCTCGTTGATTACACGCAGACTCCGAAAGCCCATGTGTTGCGGATCGTAGTAGCCCGCGAAAGAAAAAGTGTGGTGTGTATCAAGCCAACCGTGGGACGCGTGCCCGCGTTCGTCGCTCCGTCTAATCGTAATCATTCTCGTGCTCCTTCCCTCGTGATGTTGTTCGTAGATTTTTGAGACGCGACCGGCGGCGAGTTTTACACCTCGTTCGACCGTACCTTTTCGAGCGCGAAAGCGCCCGCGCCGTCCGCGACGACTCGCAACAAACCGCCGATGATCGCCAGATTTTTCAAGACTTGAATCATCTCCATCTGCATCTGCCCGGGGTCGCCGCCGAGCCGTGCGACGTGAAAGATGATGGTCGCCGGAACGATGAAAATAACCAGCATGACGGCGCCCAGTCGCGCTTTGAAGCCGAGCAGTAATGCTATCCCGCCAACCAACTCCAATGCGATGGCCCCGACAAGCAAGAGCGCCGGTGCGGGAAACCCGACCCCGGCCATCATCCCCGCCGTCGCGTCGAAACCCGCAATTTTCCCCAGACCCGAAATGATAAAGATAAACGCCAACAAAGCCCTCGAAATCATCTGTAGGAATGAGTTCATCAGACCCTCCTTCAAAAGCAATAATTCGTGTCGTGACACACATTTGGTCAAAAAACTTACGTGTCAACGTTCGTCACTACGGCGCGTCCTCGTAGATACTTTCGCATATCCGCGAAAGCTCGCGGCAATCTTGCCGCGAGACTTTCGCGCTGAAGCGTCGTTGGAAATCTTCCAGTTCGGGCGTCAACTGTTCGAGCAGGTCGAGTCCTTTGGTGCTTATCCGCGTGATGGACAAGCGGCGGTCACTCTCAGACCGATCACGCTCGACCAGCCCCTGATGTTCGAGACGATCAACCAGACGGGTCACATCGGGGGCGCGCTCAACCATCCGCAACGCGATTTCGCAACGCGGATGTCCTTCCGGATGCGCGCCGCGCAGGATGCGCAAAACATTGTACTGCCCGCGCGTGATGCCGTGTTCCGAGCAGGTGCGGTCGACGTGTTCACGGACGTAATCCGACGCGACCATCAAGTTCAACATCGCCTCATGCGCCGGACTGTCGAAGCGCGCCTGCTTGATTCTTTTGCTCAAAGCCTCGCCCATGTTGGAGACTGTATCACAACTAGAAGCGTGTCGCAACACGTATTTTCGGGCAACACCTGATTCGATTAAGAATCAGGTGACACATCGAAATCTTAATTGGTCGACGATTGGGGGCTCGCCTTGATTTGTTCCTGTTCGACGGAGAGTTTGCTGCGCAGTTCTTCGAACAGCTTTTGCGCCGCAGGGTCTTTGGGATTCTCGGTCAACAGTTGATTGACGAGACCAAGCGCGTCGTACCAGATGCCGTAGTCTTTGAACATCGCAGCTTGGCGGAGCCTTTCGTCATGAGTGGCTGGCGCGGCGAGTTTGGCTTTTTTTAAGCCGGCTTCCAGTTCGGTCGCTTCATCTCTGGCAAGCACCGAAAACCTGACGAGGCCACCGTATTTTTTCGCGCCGAGGACGCCGGGAACCGAGACGCGCCACGAATATATTTTACCGGGCTGGAGCGCGGGCGCATCCTTTGAGTAAGTGAACTGCGGTGCCGAGACTTTTGTCGTGTAGATGGTCGGGTCGGAGATTTCGCCGCCGTCGTGAATTTCAATCGTATAAGCGGTGACACCGGGTGAGCCTTCCCATTTGAAGTATGGGCGGTCGGTGTAGGCCAGCCCTTCGAGCGGCGCAAACGGCTTGAGCGGACCGCGCGTCGCCCCGCCCGCGATCAAGCGCGACGAGGCGTCTTTGCCCGCATACTGCTCGAAGCCGCTACCGGGTTTGAGTTTTGGCTTTTTGCGCGGGGGCTGTGACTGTGGCGTCGGGGTTGACTGCTGTTTAACGACCTTCGGCGTGCCGGGGACGCTGACAGCCCAACATAACGAAATCGAACAACAGATAACAGATACAACTCTTCTCACGAACGCTTCGTGCTTCGACATCATGACCTCCATACTTCACTATAAAAGAAAATCCCCTCAACCCTGTATAAGCCGGGACATGGGGAACTATCAAACGAATTCAAATTCTCACACACTTAAAACGGCGCGTTCAAATTATACCCGCGCGGCAACGTCGGCGGATGCGGGTATCGCCCCTTCACGTCGTTTCACGGAATAGACGGAGGTGCTCAATGTTTTGCCTTTGACTTTAACATCGCCCAGCGCCTCCGTTTCATAATCCTCGCCGAGACGTTGCGCGGTCGATTCGCTGATTAAAATCGGCGTGTCGAACTCTTTGGTGGTCGATTCCAGACGCGCGGACAGATTCACTGTATCGCCGATGACCGTGTATTCGAGCCGACGCATCGCACCGCAGACGCCGCACGTCGCCACGCCGGTGTGGATGCCGACACCGATGGCGATTTGCGGGCGGTCGGTTCCCTTCCAATCGCGGTTGATATGTTCGACTTCTTCGAGCATCGCCAGCCCGCAATCGACGGCGGCGCGCGCCTCTTGTATCTCGCCGCGTTCGACGGGCGCGCCGAAGACGATCATCAAACCATCGCCGATGAACTTGTTGATGTGTCCCCCGAATTTAGTGACGACCGCGTTCATCCGGCTGAAGTATTCGTTCAGCCACTCGACGACTTTTTCGGAGCTGACCGACTCGGAGAGCGTGGTGAAACCGCGTATGTCCGTGAAGATGATGGTGACGACGCGTCGCTCTCCGCTGAGCGTGAAGCGGTCGCGGCGTTGCCAGAGTTCGTCAGCCACCTCCGGCGACACGCACCGCGAAAGAATGTCCATCACCTGTGCGCGCTCGACCTCTTTGTCTTCGCGCAAGACGCGCTCGTGCGCGTAACGCACGCCGAGTCCGGCGGGAGCTATCAACGCGAGTCCGGCCCACGCGCTTGCCAGCGGTAGAATCAGCCCAGTCGAGTTGAAGACCCACGACGCGACCACCAGCGCGCCCGCCGCGACGAGCAACACCGCGACCAGCGCCCACAACATTTTCAGACGGAAGACGGCGAGCGCCGCGAGCGCAAGCGGCAACAGTAACGCGGCGATCTGCCAGAGGTATCGTGGGCGCACCGGTGAAGAGCCGAACAACATGGTCGCCGCCGAAGTCGCATGGATTTCAACTCCGGGCGTGCGGATGGGCGTGGTCGATAGGTTTTTATCGAAGAGATGCGCCAGCGCGAGCGGTTCGTAGAAGGGCGTCGCGAAGAGGTCAGGGGCATCGTTGTTGGTCGCGCCGATGAGCACGATGCGGTCGCGGAAAAGCTCTTCGGGGACGGCTCCGTCTTTGAACAGAATGTCGCCCGCCGCGACGCGCCGGAAGGACGGCGAGCGTCCTCGAAAGTCCAACTGCATGTGCTGGTCTGTCCGGAGCGGGAGCGCGCGAGCGCCGAGCATCATCTGGTTGGCCGTGTGTGGCGCCAGTTCGTTTTCTGAAAACCCCTGGGCGAGCGCGGAAGCGAAACTGAAACCCGCCGTGCCGTCGGGTTGCGCGTGAAGCAGTGACGCGGTGCGCACGACGTTGTCGCTGTCGTGCGGCACATCGACAAACCCGACCGACCACGCGGCATCGGCGAATGCGGGCAGCGGTGCGATGGCGGACGTGCCGCCCGCCTCGCGTTTGCGTGCGATGACGACGTTGCCCGCGTTCGCGATTGATTCGGCGAGTTGCGTGTCGGCGGCGAGGTCTTCGGCGGACGTGCCGCCCGCTTCGCTCAGATACACATCGAGTCCGATGACGTTCGCGCCGCCCGCGCTCGCGCGGTCGATGAGCCGCGCGTACCACGTCCGGGGCCACTTTTGCAGCCGGACGTTGGAAGCTTTGATCGACGCCTCGTCGATCTCGATTATCGTTATCGGTTCAGACGTTCCGCGCCCGCGAAGCCCGGGGTGTCGCACGTCGCGCAGTTGGAACAAGAGATCGACGGCTTGATTCTCCAGCGCGGTCGTCAAGCCATAAGGACGCGAGGCATACGTCCCATCGGCGTCTTTCAAGGGTCGCAGCGCGAGCGCGAGCAAGCCCCAGATGACGATCATTACCGATACCGCCAGCGCCCAGTACCAGCGGCGGAGGATGGATGTCGTGATTGATTTGTTCAACTTCATCGCGTCGACTTTTACTTGAACGCGTCGCTTACTTCCAGTTTCCGATCAGGATGAAGGGCGCCCAGAAGTACGGGTGCGCGAACGGGGCTTTCGGGTCGGCCTTAAACTTTTGTAGCCCCACGCTCGCGACCGGGCCGCCCGCCCCGGCGACCGATTCGACGCTCCGTTGTCGTCCTCCGTCCGCTGGAAGAGCCGCCGCGTCGGGGCGCAGGAGCGAGAGTTGCGCCTGTCGAAGATTCTCTACTTTGGGGTCGTCCGGGCGCGTTTCGTGGAGACTGTAGAAACGCTGCATTAACTGTCGGGTGCTCGCATCGGCGACGCGCCACAGGCTTGCGATGACGGCCTTTGCGCCCTGCCGTTGGGCCTGCATCGCGAAGCCTTCGACCTCTTTCCCGTCGGCTCCGGCGCCGCTCGTCGCGGTCTCGCACGCGGAGAGCGTGAGCAGTTCGACGCCGCCGAAAATATTCTGCTCGATCTTGAGTTTGGCGAGCGAAAGACGTTGCCCGTCGCCGAGCAGCAGAAACGAATTGGCTTCGTTGCCGGGAAGAAACTGGAAGTGGCTGGCGATGTGAATGAGCTTGTGCTGCCGGGCGCGGAGCCCCGCGCGGAGAGAGTCTTCCGTAAAAGTTTCGTCGAGCAAAACCCTGCCGGGGAGCACGCCGCTCATCTCCTCCGGCGCGCCATCGGGTTCGATGATAATTCCGTGCAACTCGGCGGGGACAGCGGGCAACGCGCCGAAGTCGCCGTGCTGTTTCGAGACTCCGAAGGCCAACCCCGTCCATTTCGGACTCGGCACGTCTTTCAGGCGGCTCTTGCTCGCGGGCGTGAAGATGACGTTGCGATACCGCTCGACGACATACTGTCGCCCGTCGAACAACGCCGCGATGGGGACGTAGCGCAGCACGCCGTCGAGCGACCACATCAGCGTCTGCGCGTTCGCGTCGCGGAGGTCTTTGGCGATTGGCTCGAACAGAATCTTGTAGAGTTCCTGTCCACGCGGTCGCGGGTCAAGCTCCGGGTTTTGCAAGACCTCGATGAAGTCGGCGACCTTCTTGTAAAGATCGGTCGCTTTGATCGGGTACTCGCGCGCGACGCGCACGTCGGGCGTGATGAGGATGACGCGATACTTCTCTTCGCCGACAACCGTGTAGAGCGCGACCGCGCCTTCGCCGAGTTCGCGTAAATCTTCCGACATCCCCGTCGCCTCGCCCAACTGGTAAACTTTGGCCGCGCCTTCCTTCGTGTTTTCGAGTTCGACGGATAATTGGTCGAGCAGTTTTTGGAAGGCGAATCCGGCGGCGTTGGCGTCGAGGTCGAGTTTGGATAGTTGCTGGTTTTCCTCGTCGGTGCGCTCCGGCTTCGAGAGCAGTTCGCTCCGCTTCCTGCCCCGCACGACGATTTGATCCTGTATCTCCTCATAGCGTTTGGAGAGTTGGATTTCTTCCGGAGAAAGCGCCACGCTGCTGTTCAGATCGGTGTCGACGCCGCGCCGCGCAAAGTCAAAATATTCGGCCTCCTTCAACATCTCAAGCACTTGCAACGCCTCCGGCAGCCGTTTGCTTTCAATCAGCAATTCTGCCAACTGGCGGTAACTCGCCTCTCTTGATTTGATAAAAGTCTTCTGCCCCACTTTGTCGAGCGACGAAATCGTCGAGCGCACTTCCTGATACGCATTGATCGCCTGTTTGCCCTCGTAAATCGACATCCCTGAGCGGCTCTGCCCGCGCCAGAAAAACATCAGGTTGCTGTGCGTGTCGCCTTCACCGAGACGGTTTTTCAACTCGTGATGCAAGACCAGCGCGCGGTTGAAATATTCGAGAGCTTTGACGCGGTCGCCGAGCGAGTTGTAGACGAAACCGATGTTGTTGAGCGTCGTCGCCTCGCCGCGCCGGTCGTTGAAACCCTGCTGGAGTGAAAGCGCTTGATTGAGATATTCGAGCGCCTTCTGCTTGTCACCCGTGTCGGACAGGTCGAGCGCAAGATTGGAGTAGACGGGGGCGATTTCCTGACAACTGTCGATGTCGTCGAAGATGCCGAGCGATTGTTGGAACGACTCGCGGGCTTTCTCGCGCTCGTTCAGTTCATCGTAAGCCAAGCCGAGATGGTTGAGCGTGTACGCCTCGCCGCGCCGGTCGCCCGTCTTGCGAAACAGCGGCAGCGCGAGGTTGAAATGTTCGAGCGCACGCCGCGTATCGCCCATCGAATCGTAGACGAGGCCGATGTTGTCGAGCGTGTATCCGGCTGTCCGGCTTTCGTCGAGCGCGCGGAAAATCTGGAGCGCGCGGCTGAAATATTCGAGAGCCTTGTCGCGGTCGCCGATTGAAAAATAGATCAGCGCGACTTGGTTGAGCGCGTGGCCTTCCGCAGGTCGGTAGTCGAGATCACCTAGTATTTTGATTGCGTCGAAAAAGTGGCCGAGCGCCTCCTGCTTTTGTCCGAGCGCGGAATAGACCGCACCAATCGTCGCGAGCGTCGTGACCTCGCCGCGCCGGTCGCCCACCGCGCGAAACCGGCGCAACGCTTCGTCGTACTTCGCGATGCTTTGTTGAAATGCGTCGGGCGTCTTTGCGGCCAGCAAGTGCGTCGCTTCGGCGAAGATTTTCTCGGCGGGAAATACGAGGCGATCCTGCGGCGTGATGAGCCGTGCCAACAGCGTAAACTCGTAACGCCCCGGCGCGGCCTCCGGCACGACCGGGCGGACTTCTAGAGTGTACACCCCGCCCGTTTCCCCAACCTCGAAGAACACCGGCTCAGGCCCCCACGATCCGACCGGACTATCTACCTGCAATAGACTTTCGCCCCCCGGCCCCAGCAATGTAACGGCCACGTCTATACCGCGTTGGTCAAACACCCCGCGCATGAATTGCCCCGGGTTGAGCGTCATCCGGTAGGTGTGAATCTCGCCGCCAGCCAACTCGCGCTCGCCGGGTTTCAGCGCAACCAACGACTGTTTGTCCGTCTGCGCGGTGACAAGATGTCCCATGAGCAGCAGACAAATCAACATGACGCTGAGGCGGGCAACACCTATCCGCCACCCGCCGGCACGAACGCTTGAAGACGTTAACCGCAACGAGCGAACGAGCGGGTTAAAGTGATCGTCGAACATAATGAACTTTTTAATGGGCATCGACTCGGGTTCCGGTCAGACCGCTGTGAATCACCAAAGCATTCTCTCTCGGGAAACCATGGATTTTATTCTAACGATGGATAATAAAGCTCAATGCGATGATTCAGGAAAAGCGGCAATGATGTGTCAACAAAACTGACGACCTTGTAGGGAGATATGCAAGGACAATATTCAACTTGCACCGCGCTGTCAAATTTTCGTCTCCGATTAGTCAGACCTTTACGGTGACAGACTAACCCGCGCGCGGTCTGTCGCAATCCGGCACAAGAGTTAATTCGTCAAACTGGTTGGGACAAAGTGGCCGAGGGGCGAGGCTTTTAGAAGGCTTGAACAAGTCTTGCAGTTAAATTTTGGAGACACCCTCCTAAGGTTTGCAAGCGCTCCAATCGCTTTCGTAACTTCAAGCTGTATTGGAAATGGCAGCCGCCACGTACCGCGCCGCCGGGTCGTGCTTTAATACCGCGTTTCCCGATCTGCTGCACCGGCGCGAACGCTGCCCCTTCCTGATTCGGCAACCGGCGCGTTTATTTGTTTTTTATGATGCTGCGCTTGCGGGGCACCGGCGATGTCCGTTTGCCCTCAAGAGACCTGTGCCGTGTTTTGAGCAGGAAAGCGAGCGATTGAGGCGAAAGTCCAAGCCGCCGGGCGGCGCGCGAGACGCTGCCCTGTTCGATCTCCAACGCTTGTTCGATAAACCGTGCCTCGAACTCTCGCACAGACTTCTGCAAGTTAAAGTCTTTGTCCGTCAGTATCACGGTTGACAGTTGTTTCATTACCATTTGTGCGCATCTTCTGAGCCGACGTATATCTTCTAGGTCTTGTGTATCATTGAGCAGTCTGTCGGCGCGCCGGTAGACGCTATGGAGGTCGCCTGCCGCGAGTCGCGTTGTACCGTGTTCCTCGAGCAATGCGAGCGCCGCCCGCCCCGCGTTGTTCAGGGAGCCGGAATCTTCCGCCAGATTGATCGCGCGACCGAGGATCGACATCGAACGCGAATGCTCTCCGAGTCGCGCTAAAGCTACACCCTGAATGATTAGCGCATCGGCGAGCAACGCATACTCCCCGCCACGTTCAAACGTCTCAACGACGGTCGCAATCACGCAGCTAACTTCCTCATAGCGATGCTCTGCTAGTAACACTCGCGCCCGTGTCTCGTTGACTTGAGCCAACATGCCGTCATCTCTCAGCCTCGACAACAACTTCGTTGCGCGGTCAAGGTGTTCATGCGCTTGCTCATGGCGCACCAAACGAAAGAGCAGCATGGCGAGGTTGTTGAGATTCACCGCGCAGTACCGCTCATGCCCGAGCAGTTCGTCATAATGGATTGATGCGGTGAATTCCATGATGGCACGGTCGGCATAATCCACCCGCATCTCAGCGGTTGCGAGCCGTTGGAGAATCAGCCCCATTTGGCCGTGCCATCTGCTTTTGATGTCGTCACTGGATTGGTCGAAGAAAGGCCGAGCCTCTTCGAGTATCCGCAATGCGTCATTGTGTCTGCCCGTCCAGTTCTCGACCAACGCACGCCGTATCAGGATTCTGGCCTTTAACTCTGAGTCTTCGCCCCCAATCAATTGATAAGCCTCTAAAAGAATCATGCGCGCTTCGTCATACGCACCACGCCTGAAATAGCATCTGCCGAGTTCATACTGAGCTTCAGCGGCTTTTGCCTGCTGACCTTGTGCCTCAAATATGCGGAAGGATTCCGAGAGCAAATCTTTCGCCATTTCCTGCGCGCCGGCGATTTGCCGGACGCTGCCGAGCCAGCCGGAAATTACCCCGCATTGCAAGAGCAGTTCGGCGGTGGTCAGCGTCGATAGCCCCTGCACGTTGGGGCGCACTCCGACCCCTTGCCAGTAGTTACCCAACGTATCGCGTGCCTGCTCGTACTGCCCCGTATCAGTCAAGTTTGCCGCCACCCGACAGCACAGCATCGCGCGGCAGTCTTGCGTCAAGGTAGGATCGTCTAATTGTTTGAGTGTTTCGCCTAAAATTTCCAAGTGAGGCAATCCTTTCGCATCCTTGCCAAATCTTGACAGACAAGTCAAAACCGCCTTAAATTAACAAGATGAGACAGATGCTGCAATTAAATTTCATATTTTCAGAAAGTCAAAAATGGGAACAACCCTAAAAGCTTTTGTGCTGGTGGCAATCCTCGCAACCTCGGTGTATGCGAGCAACGTGCCGCAGGATTCCACACAAGCCCCGCCAGCCACAACTAACGGTCAGGTGCCGCCGATTAGTGGCAACATTCCGCACGATCAAACTGCCAGACTGCCCGGCGAAATCTTACAATTCCTGCTGCAAACCATGCTGGCAATAATCTAGCCGGCTCGTCATCTTAAAGCCTGAGGGCTGCCTTGCGGCGGCATGGTATGGGTATATCCAAAACTTGATGTCAGGTAGCTACAGCGGGACACTCACGACGCGAGAGTACCGCCGGTCAAGACGGATTGCAATGGATTTTTTGATTCATTCTGAACAAATTGGATCATCTCGGATTCTCATTCTCTATGAAAAGTTCGCCATGTCAGGACTGGTGCGAAACTGCCCCGCTGCCAGACGGGTGCGGGCGGTCGGCGATCTAATCATGGACGACACACGAGGTCTGCGCTGAGGCTCTGAAGTCCGAAGCGGTCTCTTATAGCAAGTTGCAATTGCATGTAGCACATAAAAGAGCTGAATCGCCTGGGAGCGCGAGCTTCCCGCTCGCATTGAGCGTTCGGAGAACGCGAACCATTGAACGTGCTCCGAGCACGCTGGCCAGCGGGACGCTGGCGCTCCCAGCATTCACCCAATTGCAAACCGCTATAGGTCTGGAGTTCAACCCACAATGCTGTGAGTATTGGCAGACGTGGACGATGGGCATCGGCCAAAACCGGCTCCCGAACTTTTACTTTGAGGGAAAAACTACAAAGTATTTTGATGGCAACCGCTCATATTGCTAATTTCGGATAAATCGAGATGCTATAGTGGGAAGCCAAATAGACGCACCAGGCGCATAGATAATCGTCATCAGGTGGTAGAGACATTCTCTCAGGGATGAGGAATAGAAATGCCGCTTCCAGAGATATTCCTACAGATGAGAACCGTGGAGCGTGCTTGAGAGGAGAAATTTCATGACAACGTCAGAGGATAAACCTCCAATGACACAGGCCACGCCTTTGGTCACAAGTAACACGCGACTGACGCGAAGCATCGGTATGGTGCTCTTTTGGCTCGTAATTTTACAGTTTTTCTCTGCCGTCCTGTTTTTCGGGATATGTGTCAACTGGGAGATGCCGAGCTGGTTTTCTTACAGCTTCATCCGGGCGATTCATTTCTTCGTCGGTTTCATGTTGATCCCGCTGATCGCGTTGAAACTCGCGAGCACGAGCTGGAAGGCGGGCGGTTACTATGCGGGTCGCGAAATTTATAAAAAAGAGGGGCCGCCGCGTTGGTACAACCGTTTGCTTTCGCCCATCATGGGGGTGGTGTTTCTGATCGTGATGTGGAGCGGTTTCGTGATGTGGTACTCGGTCGAGTACCTGTTTCCGATTCCGTATTTGTATCACAGTTATTCGGTGGTGCAGTGGCATCTGTGGTCGTCGGTGTTTCTGGTCGGTCTGACGATCTTCCACATGGTCGCGCACTTCAGGGAGACGTTTCGCAGCAAGCGGCGAAAGCTGGCCGAAGACTCTGCGAACGTCGAGCCGCAGGGGGTACTCGTTGGTCGGCGGGCGCTGCTGTGGAGTTTTGTCGGGGCGGGGGTAGCGTTGGCGGTGAGCGCGGCGCAGTGGCCGTGGCCGCGTTTGTCATGGCTGTCGAAATATCATGACGGACCGGGGCCGCTCGACTATCCGGTCGTCACTTATTTCGGCGGGGGGACAAAGGTCGATGTCTCGAAGTGGCGACTAAAAGTGACGGGAGCGGTCGCGAAGCCGCTTGAGTTGAGCTATGAAGATATTTTGAAGCTACCGATGATTGATGCGTATCTGCCGCTGCAATGTGTGCAAGGGTGGCGCATCGAGCGGACATGGCGGGGCGTGCCGCTCAAAGTTTTGTACGAGATGGCGGGGGCGCAGGAGGGATTCCAAAGCGTCTATGTCCATTCAGTTTCGGGCTATCACTTTACAAACCACGCCTCTCAGCATTTGCAGGACGAAGCGTTGCTGGTGACACACGTGAACGGCGTCCCGCTGTCGGACGATCACGGGTTTCCGGTGCGTACGCTGGTTCCGGGTTTGCCGGGGCAGAATAATCCGAAATGGGTTGACCGGCTCGAAGTGAAGATGGAGGCTGCGCCCAGATACTACACCCCGAATTTCTATTCTGAGTGGGGACCGACCGGCCCATTAACCGAACCGACGACCGAATATCTCGCCCCCGATAGCGCGGGTTACAAAGGATAAAAACTGGAAATCTACGGGTGAAGTTGACTGATGTCCGGAGTTGGATTCAATTTGAAGGAAGTTGCGGATCGGGGATAACTAAATTTATGAAGTTCAAAATGGTGTTGGTGATTTTGCTGGTTCACGCCGTGGCGACGCTCGTCATTGTCGCCGGCAAGCGAACGCTGGCGGTAACTTCCGCCGCGCCGGTTGAGAGTGAAGAGTCTGTCGGAGCGGTGCCGTCTGAAGGGGGCGACGAGGCCGAAAACCGGCGCGACGTTCTGCTCGACGTGAAAGAGGCGCGGCCCGCGCCCGCTATCGCCGAAGGAATCTGGATCAATTCCGAAACCACGTCGCTGAAGAATCTGCGTGGGCGCGTCGTGCTCGTCGATTTCTGGACGTACGGTTGCTACAACTGCCGCAACACCCTGCCGACGCTCAAACGCTTTGATGAAAATTATCGTGAACAGGGACTGACCATCGTCGGCGTCCATTCGCCGGAGTTCGACGGCGAAAAGAAAATCGACAAGGTACGCGAACAAGTCCGCGCGCTCGGCATCCGTTACCCCGTCGTCACCGACAACGACCACGAGACGTGGCGCGCATACGATGTCGAAGCGTGGCCGACCGTCGTCATCCTCGATAAGCAGGGGCGCATCCGTTACACACATATCGGCGAAGGACGCTATGACATGCAAGAGAAGGTCATCCGACAACTTCTCGCCGAACCGAACGGCACGGATGCGAGCGGCGTGTTGAAAACGCCGGACGTGAAAGAGTCGACGACGGATGAAAAATCCTCGCCCGATAGAGTTGTCAAGAGCGAAGACGAATGGCGACGACTGCTGACACCCGAACAGTTTTACATTGCGCGCGAAAAGGGAACCGAGCGAGCCTTTACCGGTCAGTATCACGACCACAAGGAGAAGGGGGTTTATTATTGCGTCGCGTGCGGCAACGAATTGTTCTCCTCCGCCACCAAGTTCGACTCCGGCACAGGTTGGCCGAGCTTCTGGAATCCGGTTGCGGCAAGCAAGATACGCACCGAGACCGACACGAGCTTCGGCGTCGAGCGCGTCGAAGTGCTGTGCGCGCGTTGCGACTCGCACCTCGGCCACATCTTTGACGACGGCCCGCCGCCGACCGGATTGCGTTACTGCATCAACTCGATCTCGCTAAAATTCGCGCGCAAGTAACACCCGTGAACCGCGCCGCTTGAACGCATAAATCAAACCCGCATGGAGTCGATCCGCCACGACCAAAAACAAGCCGCGGACATTAGCGGATGAATTCAAAATTCGGTTGAATTCATCCGCTAATGCCCGCGGCCAATGTTGTTTCAGTTCGCGAGCCGGTTCATTTCCCATCGAGACTTGTCCACGCGCCCGAAGGGACAAAGGCTGCCCAGAAGAACGGGTGGCCGTAACGCGTCCTGACGGTTGCGGTGTAGGCATCGGAGGAAGCGGGACGCCGCGCTTCGAGGGCGAGACCGCTCTGCTGTCCGGCGGCCCCGTCATCGCCGCCGCCGCCGCCGCCGCGCAGCGCGTCAAGTTGGACTTGTCGCAGAGCCTCGGTGCGGCTCGCGCCCGCACGGAGGAGTTTGTAGTAGGCGACCATGATGTCGCGCGTCGCGGCGTCTGAAACTTGCCAGAGGCTCATCAACTGCGTCTCACTCCCGGCGAGTAGCAGCGCGCGGCGCAGTCCATAGACGCCGTCACCGTTTCGCACATCACCGAGTCCGGTTTCGCAGGCCGACAGCACCACCAATTTTGTCCCCCACAAATCCAGACCTGAAGCTTCGAGCGCGGTCAGCACGCCGTCTTCGTTCGCGCCACTCGCACGCTGGTTAACGCCCGCCAGTATCAAGCCCGAACGAAGTAGAGGGTTCTCCCAAGCCACGACTTTGACCGGGGTCGTTGCGCCGCCGGAAGTCTCAAGGTCGGTTCCGCGTGAGTCAAGTTTAGTCCCGGATGCTGATTGGTCTGGAAGAAAAAAACCATGGGTCGCGATATGTAGGATGCGCGGGCGCGCGACCTGCTTCAGCGCGCCCTCGGTCGCCTGCGTACCGGTGAGCATGATGGACTGAGGCAAGAGTGCATTTATCGACCGCGCCTCGTCAGCCGTCCCGACGAGCGGGGGATAATATGCTGAAGCGAAATCGATCTGCTGATATTTGACATCTTTCGACTTTGCCGCGTCGAGCGTTATTCCGCGCAGGGGCTTGCTGCCCGCTGAAACTTTGGAACGCTCAGCCGAGTCGAACAGCGGATTCGCCAACACGACCGGCGCGCCCGCGCCTCCGGCCTGCACTTGCAAGCGCAAGAGGTCGCGCCCGCTCGTCAGATACGAGATTGAATAATTTTCGATGAGGTACTTGCCTTGCTCGTCCACTAGCGCGGCGAACGGCACGAGGTTGAGCGCGCCGTCGGGCGACACAAACACGCGCCGTGTCTGGCCGAGCAACTTGCGAACGGGCAGCATCACGCGCTCGTCAAGCGTGCGGGCGAGCGTCTTCAACTCGGATTCGTGCGCGTTCATGCGGCGCTCGAACTCTTCCGGCGAAATCCTCTCGCCCGCACGCGGCAGCGGAGGATTACCGAGCGCCGCACGCCAGCGCGACGCTGCTTCGTCTATCGTCGCCGCTTCGCCCAACTCGACCCACTGCGGGACGGTCGTCTCGCGTTTGACGACGTATGCCACATAATGCTCCGCGCCGAATCTCCCGGCCTGATTCTTCGCACGGATGTTCGTCGGCAAGTACGCAAAGATTTCCACGAGCGCCGCGTCGGGCGGGATGGCGGCGCGAACCGCGTCAAGCGTCACGGGCTGCGACGCGCCGCGAAACTCCGCGCTCCGTCGGCTAATCAAGTCTTCCAACTCTTCGATTTCGCGCTCAGCCAGGATGATGGCCGAACGCCGTTCATCCGGCAACATGTCACCCGCGTGCGCGAGTTTGAGTGTTGAAAGTTGCGAGCGTCCAAACACGAGATCGTCGAGCAAGGCGCGATCCATCTCGTTGGCACGTTGCCGCAACGCGCCGATTTGGTCGGTCATGGCATCGAGAGCGCGACCCTTTCGACGCAAGATTGTCGTCAGCGCCAAACGCGCGGCCTGTTCGTTGGCCGGAGCATGACGGACGTGCAGCGCGACCGTCGCGGATGTTTCGCCCCGAAAACTTTTCAAGAGAATTTGCTTCTCGGTCTCGGAACCAGCGGATAGATGGCGCGCGAGGTTGCGCTCGGTAATCTCGCCCGCACGCGCCTGAAACTCGACCGCCCGTGCAAAGTCGCCCTGCGCTTCGTGGAGGCTGGAGAGATTGCCCATCAACCCAGAAACGTCCGGGTGTTCCGCTCCCAATGTTTTCTCCCAGATGACCAACGCGCGACGATACGCAGCTTCGGCGCGTGCAAAATCACCCGCCCGTTGATACAACAGCCCCAGATTGTTGAGCGCCGAGCCGACATTAGCGTGCTCCGCACCGACCGCTTTTTCCGTAATCGCGAGCGAGCGTTGATTGAGCCGCACGGCCTCCGCGTACTCGCCCTTTTGGGTGAGCAGCGAAGCCATGTTAGCCAATAACGTGCCGACGTAAGGGTGTTCCGCGCCCAGCTCTTTCTCGTAAATTGCCAGCGCGCGTCGCAAAAGCGGCTCAGCCTTCGCATACTCGCCTAGCTCTTGATGAAGGTTCGACAGTTGGTTGAGCGCCGTGGCGACATCGACATGCATCGTCCCGTGCGCTTTCTCGAAAATTGCGAGACCACGTTGATAGAACTCTTCGGCTCGACTGGCATCGCCCTTCGCCATGTAGAGTTTTCCGAGATTCATCAGGTCGATGGCGTAACCCGGATGCTCGCGTCCAAGCACGGCCTCATCAATTTTCGCGGCGCGTTGCATCAGCGGCTCGGCTCGCGTGTAGTCGCCCCACTCTCTGTACAAGTCGCCCAGATTGTTGAGCAGTGTGGCGACCGCCGCGCTCTCCGCGCCCGAAGTCTTTTCGACAATCGAAAGCGCGCGGAGTCCGTACGACTCGGCTCGCGCATAGTCGCCACGGATGCTGTGAAGCAGCGCCAGGTTACTGAGTGCCATGCCGACACGGGCATCTTCCGCGCCCAATTCTTTCTCGAAGATTGCGAGCGCGCCTTCGGCCACCTCCATCGCTTCATCGTAACGACCCGCTTGGTAGAGTTCGAGCGCACGCGTGTTGAGTTGCTGAGCTTCGACAACCTGCGATTTCTGCTCCTGTGCGAAAATGCCAAATGACGACAGCAGCATTAGACAGAACCCCACCAGCGACTTCCTGAGCACCTTCTTTGACACGTGAATTTTCAGTTTCGACAGCAACCCGTTTACCCCCCGAACCGTCCCGGCGCAAAACGGTTGAGCATCGCTGATAGCAACTGATTTGTCCAGCGTCACTCCGAGCGGGTGCTAGCCGTGTGAGGCTGTGAGCGAATTTGCGTGTGATATGAAAGCGAAAAGGCGCAACGGTTTTGGAACCGTCGCGCCTCTTCTATAGTGTGGTCAACGTCCTCACCCCGCCAACCACTGAGCATTTGGATTTACCGCATGCCCTATTACGGCAATAATAGACTGAATCCATCATTCATGCAACCGTGCGGCAATGTAAAGTAAAAATACTTACCTTTATGTCCTATTCGCCAGGTGTTTAGTTAGATAGTGTGACTGACGTGGAGCAATTCTTTCACCCTCGACGTTCTCGCGCCTCAACGCCAGTGACCAGTCGGAGAGTGAATTGTAATCATCGAACAGATTGGCGAGTGTGGAAGTTATGTACATGCAAGTCGATGGAGTTTATTTCAAAGACTAGGGCTACTTCCGTTACTATTCAGCTATAGCTTGCGTTTTTTGACACTTAGCGGCTTGCCGCGGCATGCCTTGTCGAGCGCGTGGAGCAGTCCCCGGCCTTGCTTTCTCATCGTCGAGCGTGGCAGCAGTTGATACTGTTTGCAGGTAGAATACACGCGCCTCCACGCCGGAGCCGCACTGCATGCCCGCACGGAAAGGCTCCCGCGAACTTTCCTCTGGTTGTCTTCCCGCACGAGGGGCGGCGCAAGCACCGCGAGCCGGTGCTCAGTGACGCGCACGCGTGACGGCACGACATCAACGACCTGCTGGCGGAGATGGTCTGTTGTTGGAGGTCTTCTGGTGCGGGCGGGTCGCAGAGAACCGCCGTGCCAAAGGTCTGTCCGAAGAGGCGCAGGATGGCTGCCGGGCTGCGGAGATACGCCTGATAGATCTGGTACGGGGTCGGCATC
>JBGTHJ010000144.1:0-9115 GCA_041746175.1 Pyrinomonadaceae bacterium | reverse complement strand
CACGCGGTCGCCGCTTTGGATTTCGATTACGACTTCAAGACCGACATCGTGCTGGCGGGCGCGGGCGGCGTGCGCCTGTTCAAGCAGGACAGCGCAGAGAAGTTTACAGACGTGACCGCGCGCACGTCGCTCGCGCTCGCCTTGACGAACGCCGCGTATACCGGCGCGTGGGCGGCGGATGTCGAGCTGGACGGTGATCTTGATATCGTGCTCGCGACGGAGCGAGATGCGCCGCTCGTGCTCAGGAACAACGGTGACGGGACGTTCAAAGAGTTGCGCCCGTTCGTCGATGTGGAGGGCGTGCGCGGCTTCGCGTGGGCTGACCTGGATGACGACGGCGACCCCGATGCCGCGTTCATCGACGGCGCGGGGCAAGTCGTCGTTTTCGCCAACGAGCGCGGCGGGCTATTTAGTCGGCGCGCGTTGCCGGAGGGCATCGGCAACGTCTTGACCGTCGCGGTGGCCGACGTAAACGCCGACGGGCATCTCGACCTCTTGACGCTTCAGGCTGACGGCGAGATACGTCGTTTCTCAAACAAAGCGGACGGCGCGACGTGGGAGTCGGCTGCGCTCGCACGCTCACCGGTCGCATTTGAAAACGTGGCTAACGGAAACCCCACGCGCGTGACGGCCAGACTGTTCGTCGCGGATTTCGACAATAACGGCGCGCTCGATCTGCTCGTCTCCGGCACGCGCGAAAGCGGCGTCTTGTTGAGCGATGGACGGGGCGACTTCAAGCCGCTCGCCGCGCCGATGGGCGCGCGCGTCTTCGCCGTCGCCGACTTAACGAACGACGGGCGGCTCGACGTGCTCGGCCTCTCGGCGGACGGGCAGACGGTGCGGGGCGTCAATCGCGGCGCGAAAAATTATCACTGGCAGACGGTGCGAACCCGCGCGCAACAGGCGACCGGCGACCAGCGCATCAACTCGTTCGGCATCGGCGGCGAGATGGAGATTCGCTCCGGCTTGCTGACGCAGAAGCAGGTCATCACATCGCCGCTCGTCCACTTCGGTCTCGGCGAAAACACGAGCGCGGACGTGGTGCGCATCGTCTGGCCGAACGGCTCGCCGCGCGCGGAGTTCGAGTTGAAGGCCGACCAGACCGTGCTCGCCGAACAACGTCTCAAGGGTTCGTGCCCGTCGCTGTTTGCGTTCGACGGCAAGGCGATGCGTTTCGTCAAAGACTGTGCGCCGTGGAGTCCGGCCATCGGGCTGCGTATCAATTCGTACCAGACGGCGGAAGTTTCGCAGACCGAAGAATGGGTCAAGATTCGCGGCGACCAACTCGCCCCGCGCGACGGCTTTTACGACCTGCGCATCACGGCGGAATTGTGGGAGACCTACTACCTCGACCACTACTCGCTGCTTGCGGTCGATCACCGGGCGGGGACGGAAATCTTCGTCGATGAGCGCACGGCCAGAGTCGCGCCCGCGTTGAAAGTTTATACGGTTGAGACGCCGCGACCATTCGCGGGCGCGTGGGATGATCGCGGGCAGGATGTCGCCGCCGTCGTGCGCGAACGCGACGGCCAACACCTCGACACCTTCTGGCGCGGCACGTATCAGGGCATCACGCGCGACCACTACGTCGAACTCGAACTGAGCGACGACGCGCCGCGCACGGGCGCGCTGTGGCTCGTCGCGCACGGGTGGCTGCATCCGACCGATGCTTCGATCAACGTCGCGTTGAGTCAGGGTCGGCACGAGCCGCCGCGCGGGTTGCGTCTGGAAGTGCCGGACGGCGCGGGCGGGTGGGTCGTCGCGCATCCCGAATTAGGTTTCCCGGCGGGCAAAAACAAAACCATCCTGATTGATCTGGAGGGCGTGTTTCTACCGAACACGCCGCGCCGCGTGCGGCTCGGAACCAACATGGAGATTTACTGGGACGCGCTCGAATGGGCGACAGGCCAGCCCGACGCCGTCACGAAGTCTGAACGTCTCGCGCCCGCCGTCGCAGAGCTTCGCTACCGGGGATTCTCGGTGATGAATCAAGCGAGCCAGTCGTCGCCGGAGACGCCGGAGTATCGTCTTGCGGCGACGGCGCAACGCTGGCGCGACCTCGCCGGTTACTACACGCGCTTCGGCGACGTGCGCGAGTTGCTCGCCAAAGTTGACGACCGCTTCGTCATCGCCAACGCCGGAGACGAACTGCTGTTTCGTTTCCCCGCGCCGCCCGTCGCGCCCGACGGCTGGGTGCGTGATTACGTCCTTGTCGGCAACGGCTGGATCAAGGACGGCGATTTCAACTCGTTGTTCTCCAAAACCGTGCTCCCCTTGCCAACGCGCGAACAGCGTCATTACACTACGCTCCCGGCGCGTCTGGAAGACGACCCCGTTTACCGGCGACATCCCGAAGACTGGCAAAACTATCATACGCGCTACGTCACGCCGCAACGGTTCAGCGAAGCTCTGCGCGCCCGGTAGCCGAATCTGAAAGTGACGGATTTAACAGCATCGACGGGTTGTCAAGCAGAATAGGGATGATGCGTTTGACCTGTGAATCGCTGTCGTGGTTGAAGAAGAACTATGAAGAGTCGCACGGCAAAAATTTTACTCGGCGTCTTTTTCGTCGCACTGCTGGCGACGCCGCTGGTGTTAAAGCGCCTCAACGCGCGGAGCGAAAAGTCGAAGTCGAAGGCCGACGCGCAAGCGGCGTTGAGCCGCCACGGGTTCCGGCTGGAAGAGGTGTCGAAGGCGGTGGGGATCGAGTTCATGCACCGCGCGCCGAAGTTGGACGCCAAGCTCGATCACATCATGCCGCAGGTCGCGTCGATGGGCGCGGCGGTGTCGGTCGTCGATTTCGACCGCGACGGCTGGCAAGACCTCTACGCGACGAACAGCGGCGAGGGAAGTTTGAACTCTCTGTTTCGCAACCGGGGCGACGGGACGTTTGAGGATGTCGCGGGCGCGCTCGGCGTCGCCGACCTGAACCGCGCGGAGACGGGCGTCTCGATGGGCGGGGTGTGGGGCGATTACGACAACGACGGATACGAAGACCTGTTTCTCTATCGTTGGGGGCGTCCCGAACTTTTTCACAACGACGGCGGGCGCGGCTTTACGCGTGTGACGGAGCGCGCGGGTTTGCCGTCGTGGGTCAACGCGAACACGGCGATCTGGTTCGACTACGACCGCGACGGGCGGCTCGACATTTTTCTCGGCGGCTACTATCCCGAAGCGGTCAACCTGTGGCGACTCGAAAACACGCTGATGATGCCGGAGAGTTTCGAGTATGCGAAGAACGGCGGGCGCAAATATCTCTTTCGTAATCGCGGCGACGGCGCGTTTGAAGAGGTCAGCGAACGGCTCGGCATCGACTCGCGGCGGTGGGCGCTCGCCGCCGCCGCCGCCGACCTGCGCGGGACGGGCTTCCCCGATTTATTCGTCGCCAACGACTACGGCGTCGCCGAACTCTTCTTCAACGAAGGCGGCAAACAGTTTCGCGACGTGGGCGAGCCGACGCGGGTCGGCTTCGCCCCCAAGAGCGGGATGAACGTCGCGTTCGGCGACATCCTCAATCAAGGCGCGTTCGCCATCTACGTCACCAACATCTCCGAAGAGGGCGTGCTGATTCAGGGTAACAACCTGTGGGTTCCGGCGGACGGCGCGACCGGCGACGCGCTCAAGTACGAAAACCTCGCGCGCGACATGGGCGTCGAACTCGGCGGGTGGAGCTTCGGCGCGCAGTTCGGCGACCTCAACAACGACGGCACGCTCGACCTCTATCTGACCAACGGCTACGTCTCGGCGGAGCGTGGCACGAACTACTGGTACGACTTCTCGAAAGTCGCGGGCGGCAACAGTCGCATCATCGGCGACGCGAAGAACTGGCCCGCGATGAACGGTCGGAGCCTGTCGGGTTATCAACAGAAGCGCGTCTGGGTCAACGACGGCGCGGGGCGTTTCGCCGATGTCGCGCAGACCGTTGGCGCGAACGACACCTTCGACGGGCGCGCGGTCGCGTTCGCCGATTTGTGGAACCGGGGCGTGTTAGATGTCGTGGTGGCGAATCAGCGCGGGCCGCTGCTCGTCTATAAAAACATGGTCGCGCCGGAGAACCGCTGGATCGATTTCGAGTTGGAAGGCGCGGCCAACGGCAGCAGCAACCGCAGCGCCATCGGCGCGCAGGTGCGCGTTCACTGGAACGGGCAAGAACAGGTGCAGGAGGTGTCGGGCGGCAGCGGCTTTTGCGCGCAGAATCAGCGGCGTCTCCATTTCGGTCTCGGACGCGACGCGGCGGTCGAGCGGGTTGTGATTCGTTGGCCTTCGGGTAAAATGCAGACCATCGACGCGCCCGAAGTCGGCAAACTCCACCGCGTCAAAGAAGCCGTCTGATTCAAACCGTGTGATATCAGCAAAGAAAAATTGCATGTGTACGCAGGATGGAAAACAAAAAGCAATAGTTCCGCGTATCCTGTCGCCGCTCCTGTTCATCCCTGTCAGGTTTTCTTTCGGTTCGCTTTAGCTGTTGAAGTCAGTCAAGAGATTTACTATGAACCCCCAACTAGCCGCGCCCTCTGTCGTCCCCAATCTTTCAGGCGCGAATGTCGGCGACGACGCCACCAAACCCGCCACGCTCTTTGGTCTCGACCATCGCTTCATCGCGCCGGTCTTCATCACGTTCATCCTGCTGGTCGGGCAGCTTTCGTTCGGCATCCTTGAGAGCTATCCGAAAACCGCGCTCGCCATCCTGACCTCAATCGGCATCGAACTCGTGCTCGCGCGTGCCTTCACGGGCAAGTGGCCGCATCTGGCGAGCGCCTATATTTCCGGCATCAGCGTCGGCATCCTCGTCCGCTCGCCCGCCATCTGGCCGTACGCCCTGTGCAGCGCGATTTCGATCACCTCGAAGTACGTGCTCCGCGTCAAAGACCGGCACATCTGGAATCCTTCAAACTTCGGCATCTGCGCGCTGCTGTTTCTCGCGCCGTACACGGTGGCGAGTTTGAGCATCCAGTGGGGCAACAGCGTGTGGCCGATGCTCGTCGTCTGGACGCTCGGCTCGGTCATCATCTGGCGTCTGCATCGTTTTCATATCACGCTGACTTACGTCGTCGCGTTCGTCGCGTTCGCCTTCCTCCGCAGCTTTATCACGGGACATCCGTGGCAGGCCGAAATCGCGCCCATCACCGGGCCGATGTATCAACTCTTTATCTTCTTCATGATTACCGACCCGAAGACGACGGTGCGTTCTTCGCGGCTCGCGCAGTGCGCGGTCGCCTTCACCGTCGCGCTGGTCGAGATGGTCTTGCGCTTGTTCGAGAGCGTCCACGCGCCGTACTACGCGCTGTTCATCGTCGGGCCGACGGCGAACTTGATTGAAATATGGTTGGACTCGCGCAAGAATCCAAGCCCGGAGACAATGACCAATGACTGACGACGAATTTCAGAGAAAGATCGATTTTATTCTCGAACATCAGGCGCGATTGACGGTGAATCAGGAGCGCGCCGAAGAACGTCTGGCGGGTGTGGATGAACGAGTGTCACGGCTGGAAACCGCCATGCGCGAACTTGCTGAAACGCAGACGCGGATGTGGGACGTACAAGAGCGGATGTTGAAAGCGCAGACGCACATGACCGAAGTGGTTGCGGTGATGGCCGACGCGCAGAGGCGGACGGATGCGCGGCTCAATGCGCTTATCGGCGTGGTCGAACGCCACATCGGTCATAATCACAACGATCATCCGGAATCGAAATGAAAAGCGGCGGGTGAGGGCGTTTGCGGATGGCGCTTTGCCGGGCGTCGGTCGATTTTGGTTGAGTAAGGGTTAAGAATTCCGAACATGCGAAATCTCCTGTTTGTTTTAGCTGTTGTTACGTCTCTCCTCGTTTCTCTCACCGGTTGCAAAGAAACGCCAAACGCATCCGAGACGACCGCGCCGGGAGTCGCACCGGCGACGGGCGAGCCGCCGGCTCCGGGTCAAACCCCGACGCCGACGCCGACGCCGGTTGCCGCGCGTCCGTCGGGAGCCATCGAATTCGCGGATGTGACCGCGCAAGCGGGCATTCGTTTCAAACACAACAACGGCGCGGCGGGTAAAAAATATCTGCCGGAGACGCTCGGCGCGGGCGGTGCGTTTCTCGATTACGACAACGACGGCTGGCAAGACGTGCTGCTCGTCAACTCGATGAACTGGCCGGAGAACAAGGGCGCGAAGTCGCCCCACGCGCTCTACCGCAACAACCGCGACGGGACGTTTACGGACACTACGGCGGCGGCTGGTCTGGGGGGCGAGATGTACGGTCTTGGTTGCACCGTCGCCGACTACGACAACGACGGCAACGTCGATATTTACATCACGGGGGTCGGGGCGAATCGGCTGTTCAGAAACACGGGCGGCGGCAAGTTCGCGGATGTGACGACGAAGGCGGGCGTCGGCGACCCCGGCTTTTCGACGAGCGCGGCGTGGTTCGATTACGACCGCGACGGCAAGCTCGATCTATTCGTCGCCAACTACGTCGAGTGGTCGGTCGAGACGGATGTCGTCTGCACGCTCGACGGTACGAACAAGTCTTACTGCACGCCGCAAAAATACCCGGGACAGAGTTCGACGCTCTATCACAATCGCGGCAACGGGACGTTTGAAAACGCGACCGGGCGCGCGGGCTTGAACGACCCGACGGGCAAGTCGCTCGGCGTCGCGCTGATTGATTTCAACGACGACGGCCACATGGATTTATTCGTCGCCAACGACACCGAACCGAACAAGCTTTACAAGAACAACGGCAACGGCACCTTTACCGACGAGGCTTTGACGGCGGGCGTCGCCTTTAGCGAAGCGGGCACGCCGCGCGCGGGGATGGGCGTCGATGCGGCGGACTACGACGGCTCCGGGCGGCAGAGCGTGATTATCGGCAACTTCACCAGCGAGAGCATGGCGCTCTATAGCAACGAAGGGACGGGGCTGTTCACCGACGAGGCGCGCGACTCCGGCATCGGCAAAATGTCCGAGCAGTCTTTGACGTTTGCGACCTTCTTCTTCGACTACGACCTCGACGGGCTGTTCGACGTGTTCGCCGTCAACGGCCACGTCTCCGACGACATCCAGAAGGTGCAGCCCAAAGTCCGCTACGCCCAGTCGCCGCACCTCTTCCGCAATCTCGGCGGGAAGAAATTCGCCGAAACGACGGCGAGCGTCGGGCGCGCGTTGGGGCGTGCGGTCGTCGGGCGCGGCGCGGCCTACGGCGACTACGACAACGACGGCGACCTCGACCTGTTGATAACCGTCAACAACGGCGCGGCGCGTCTGATGCGCAACGACAACGCGAACCAGAACGACCTCTTGCGCGTCAAAACCGTCGGCGCACAATCGAACCGTGACGGCGTCGGCACAAAAGTTACACTAAAAGGCGGTAATGGTTTCACGGTGTCGCAGATGGTCAAAACCGGGTCGAGCTATTGCTCGCAGAGCGAACTGCCGCTGACCTTTGGCCTCGGCAAACCCGAAGGCGAAAAAACGCTCTCGCTCGAAGTGACGTGGCCGGGCGGTCGCAAAGAGACGATTCCGGGAGTCAAGCCGAACCAGTCGATCACGATTCAAGAGGGACGCGGCATCATCGCCGCCGAACCCGTCGTCTTCGTCCGGACGCCGACACCAACGCCGACCCCCGCGTCCGCGACGCCATGAGCGGAAGAGGTCAACCGCGTCGGCTGAAAATCAACTGCTGAAAACGACGCATCACAAGAATTTAACTGCTTTATGAAATCATTCGTTCGCCTCTTCGCGCTGACCGGGATCATGCTCGCGCTCATCGCTTCGTCAACCCTTCAGGCGCGCACGCAGTCCACACCAGGCAAGTCCGCGACGCACGCCGCGACGACGCGCGAAGAGGCATACCGCGCGAACAATCTGGGCGTCGCGTGGTTGGAGCAGTTCAATCACAAGGAGGGCGCAGAATCGTTCCGGCGCGCGCTCAAACTCGACCCGCAGTTGAACATCGCGCGCATCAATCTCGCCATCGCGCTCTACAACGTGCCCGACATGGCAGAGGCTCTAAACGTCGCGCAAGCGGCGGCGGCAGCCGCGCCCAATTCACCGCAGGCGCAGTACATGCTCGGCCTCATCGCGCGCACGCAGAACCGCGCGGACGACGCCGTCGCCGCTTTTCAACGCGTGCTCAAAATCGACCCGCGCGACACGGGCGCAAACGTCAACCTCGGCCAACTCTACGCGCAGCAGCGCAAGTATGCGGAAGCCATCGCCACTTTCCGCGTCGCGCTCGACGCCGAACCGTACAACGGAACCGCGCTCTATAATCTCGCGACGGCTTCGCTGCGCGGCGGCGAACGCGAAGAAGGGCAACGCCTCATCCAGCGTTTTCAGGCGTTGCGACAGAGCGGCGCGGCCACCGTCATCGGCCAGAACTATCTCGAACAGGGACGCTACGCCGAAGCCGTCGCTTCGACCGGCGCGGAGGCCGGGCTCGTCGATCCGAAGACGCCCGATGTTGCCTTCCGCAACGCGACCGCGAACGTGCTTCCCGCGACTACCATCTCGACAAAACCCGACGCCTCGTCAGCGCCGCTCGCAAACGCTTTCGGTCGCACCTTCGCCCCCGGCGAACTGAACGACGCGACGGCGAACGAACTCGCCCGCGCGCTCGGCGGCGGAGCGACCCTGTTTGATTTTGACGACGACGGCGACCTCGATCTGCTCGGCCTGCACGCGAGCGGTCAACGTCTCCTGCGCAACGACGGCGGCAAGTATGTCGATGTGACGGACAAGTCGGGCGCGCTCGGCGCAGAAGAGTCGGCGAACGTCTCGATCGGCGCGGTCGCGGGCGACTACGACAACGACACTCGGCCCGACCTGTTCATCCTGCGCAACGGCGCGCTTGCGCTTTATCATAACGACGGCGGCGGCAAATTCTCCGACGTGACGACGGCTGCCGCCATCCCCGCGTATCCGTATCTTTCGATTTCCGCCGCGCTCGTCGATGCCGACCACGACGGCGACCTCGACATCTTCGTCGCGGGTCTCGCCGATATCGGCAAGACCATCCGCACCGAGTCGAAAGCCGCGCTCAGATTCCCCGACGGCTTCGCCGCCGCGCCCAACTTGCTCCTGCGCAACAACGGCGACGGCAAGTTTACGGACATCACCGTCGCCGCCAACGT
>JBGTHJ010000143.1:0-2359 GCA_041746175.1 Pyrinomonadaceae bacterium | reverse complement strand
CGGCGCGCTGGTGAACGCGCCGGAACTGCGCGCGGGGGTGCCGGACGACCGCGTCGCGACGAGTGCGGCGCGTCTGTCGAAACGCGCGTACAAGGTGGTACGCGTCGAGCGCGGCACGCGCGAGACGTTGCAGCAGGAAATGGCCGCCGCCTTTGCCGCCGCTTTCAACGAGACCGAAATCGAGTGGAGCGAGAAGCCCTCGATCATGTTGGCGAGCGCGGCGGTGCGACTGCCGGAGACGCGGCTCGTCGTCATTATCGATACGGCCTACGGGCGCGACGACCGCGTCAGCCGCGACGACGGCCCGGACTTGAGCGACCTCGCGACGGTGGCGCAGCATGTGGATGCGCTGGTCGCGCTCGCGCTCGACGACGACATCGCGGGAGCCGACGGCGTTAACATGTCAATTGCCGGGACGTTTCAGATCGACTATCTCGACCCCGAACATCTCTACCGCATCGCCGACAGCTATCTCCTGCGCAAGAACGCGCGGGCGCGAGCCGCGCTCCACGAGATGTACCAGACGCTGCGCGCGACCATCCCCAAGTTCAACTGGAGCGAGCCGCGTTTTGCCGCGCTCTATCCGGTTCATCCGCTCGTCGCGGACATGACGGCGGCGGTGCGTTTCCATGTGCCGGGCTATGGATTTCTCGCCTTTGCTGCTGCCGCTGCCGCTCGCGCCGGGTCGCGTCCCGCGCTCTCGCTCGTCCTGCTCGACGAGGTGTTCGACCGCGCCGAGCCTGATCTGCGTAAGTCGAAAACGCTGCGCGAGGCGTTCATTGTCTACGACGAACTAGCGACGCGCGGCGTCGCGCAGTTTCCCGTGATGCAGCGTCTACAGGCGAAGCTGGCGCTGAAGAATCTCTTTATCCTGTCGCTCGACGGGCGCGGCGCGACCCCGACCGAGTTGTGCTCTGCGCTTCTCTTCACCGAAGACGACGCGCCGGGCGGCCCCGTCAAGTTGCTCGGCGAAGCTCTCAAACGATTCGCCGACGCCGCGCCCGACGGAGCCATCCATCACCGCGAAGATGCCGGAGAGATTCGTTATCGATTTCAAATCGCCGCGCCCATCGCGCTCGCCGCCGCGACGGTTGACGCGCCGCCGGTGGTCGTCGAACCGTCGTTCGTCATCGACGACCTCGACATCGATGAGCAGATGATTAATGCGCCGTCGGAGTTTGCGGACGACGTTGGCGTGGCGACGACGACGACGGGTGGCGCGGTTGATACGCTCGAAGGATTGCGCGACGCGCTGGCCGAATCGGATGAAGCGGTGGCTGAACCGGCGTCGATGAGAGACGCGCCGGCGTCATTGAGTCGCGAGGAACTGACGATGTGGGCGCGGCGTCTGACGGGTCATGAATCGTTGGCCGTCATCGGCGTGCGCGAAGCGGACAAAGCGGTGCGCGTCGCGCTCGCCGACTGGCTCGACGACTGGCGCGCGGCACGTCTCCTGGAAAAGTTCGACGAGTTGCCCGAACGGATTTTGACGACGCGCGTGTGGGATGCGGCGGGTGCGGTGCGGCGGAGTTTCGGCGAAGCGCTCGAAGCCATCGAAGCGACGCTGGCCGACGGCGTGACGCTCGAAGATGGACTGCGCCGGATTGCGGAAGCGTTCGCGTGCGTGACGGACGAGTTCGACCGCCGCAACGAGGAGTTCGCGGGGTTGACCGAGTTCGTTGAAGGTCACGCGCGGCGGGCGCACGCGCATTCCTACATCGCGCTCGCCGAAGCGACCGGGGTGGACGAAATCGAGTGCGCCCGCCGCGAGTTGTTGAAGATGACGGGCGACGCGCACAACTTTCTGGATGCCGCCCGCCGCGAGCGTTTCGAGATGCTCTGGCGTGAGTTTCAAGCGCGCTACGGCGAGCATTACGCCGCCGCGCACGACCGCACGATGATCGGCGCGGGGCATCATCGCGGCGCGCTCGATGCGTTGCGGCGCGGCGAACGCTGGCGCGAGTTTGAATCGCTCGCGCGGTTGCCGGTCGTCAGTCGTCATCACTGGCGCGCGGCGGAAGATATCTTTGAGCGCGCGGGGCGGGCGCGTTGCGCGTTGCCGGTGCAGCAACTTCTCGTCGAGCGTCCGGTGTGCGGCTGTGCGTTTCGCCTGTCGCGGGCGGAAGACCTTGAGCGACTGCCGCAGGAACTCGAAGCGATCATCGAGCGCGGTCTGGCCGTCTGTCGTCAGACGCTCACGCTGCTGAGCGAGCATCTCGCCATCGCGCTCGATGCGCTGGCGCGAAAAGAAGAAGACGCGGAGGTTGCGCGCCGCGCACGCACGCTCTCGGCGATCTTCGCTCGGGGCAGCGCGCCGACGCAGTTTTCGCGCGCCGACGTGCTGCTCATCGAACAGGCT
>JBGTHJ010000142.1:0-1989 GCA_041746175.1 Pyrinomonadaceae bacterium | reverse complement strand
GGCGGGCGTTGGTTGTTGCCCGTCGTGCTCGCGTTTGCCGCCGCGTTTGCGTGGCGCGATTCGCTGACGCTACAGTTCCTGGACGGACTGGCGATCATGCTGGCGGTATCGCTGGTGGCATTGCGGACGCAGGGTGGACGGATCCGGCTGGCGGGCGTGGCGGAGTATGCGCTCGGGGTGGTCGTCGCCGCGCTCAACGCGGTGTTCGGAATGTTCCCGCTGCTGCTGGCGGATGTGGCGTGGAAAGAGATTCCGCGTACGGGGTGGGCAAAACACGGGATGGCTGTCTTGCGCGGGCTGTGCATCGCGGTTCCGTTGCTGCTCGTCTTCGGCGGGCTGTTCATGGCGGCGGACGCCATCTTTGAGGGTTTCATCCGCGACACTCTCCACCTCGACATCCCTGTGCTCGCATCGCACGTCCTGCTCATCGTCTTTCTCGCGTGGGTCACGGGCGGGCTGCTGCGCGGGATGATGCTGGGAGGACTGCTGGGTGGTGGTGGTGCGGCGACGACGACGACGACGACGACGGGCGCGTCCGGCGGCGGGAGCAATGCCTTGACCGCGCACGGTCTGACCGGGCGCAAGTCTGCTGCGACAAGCAACGCGACAAGCGCCGCGACGAACGGGGCGACCAATGCCGCGACGGGCGGGGCGACGCCGTCGGTTAACGCGACGACCGCCCGCAACCGATTCCTCTCGCTGGGGATTGTCGAGATCGGCATCGTTTTGGGCTTGCTCGACGTGTTGTTCCTCTGTTTCGTTGCGGTGCAGATACAACATTACTTTCACGGGGCGGAATGGGTGATGCGGACGGCGGGCGTGACGTTTTCGGATTACGCGCGGCGGGGCTTCTTTGAACTGATTTGGGTGGCGACGCTGGCGCTGCCGATTCTGCTCGGCGCGCACTGGCTGCTGCGCAAAGACAGACCGGCGCACGACTACCTCTTCCGCGTGCTGGCGGGCGTGCAGATCGTGTTGCTGTTCGTCGTCATGGCTTCGGCGGTCGGACGGATGCTGATGTACGCGGAGATGTACGGGCTGACGGAGTTGCGTCTCTACACGACGGCTTTCATGGGGTGGCTCGGCGTGGTCTTTATTTGGTTCGCGCTAACGGTGCTGCGCGGGCGGCGCGAGCGTTTCGCGTGTGGCGCGCTGGTCGCGGCCTTTTGCGTCGTCGGGTTGCTGCACGCGCTCAACCCCGACGACTTCATCGTCCGCACCAACATCCGGCACGAACGCGCCGCGCAAAGCTTCGACGCCTCCTACGCGGCTTCGCTCGGCGCGGATGCCGTGCCCGCGCTGGTCGAATCACTGCCCTCGATGAACGCGCGCCAGCGCGGAGTGGCGGCGACGCTGATCGTCAATCGCTGGCTCCTGGACGAACCCGGCGACTGGCGCACATGGAACTGGTCGCGCTCGCGTGCGCGGCGCACCCTGCTCGGTAGCGAGGAAACGCTGCGCGAGTATGCGAAGGCGGTGAGCAAGATTCCCGACCCGACCACGAAGATGCCCGGCGTCGTGCCTGGAGAGCTGACGAGATAGAGCACTTTCACGAGCCCGCACGTCTGACCGGACGAGCTCGGCTCGCCGGTAGATGTGAATTTGTCGCGATAGGCGCAGCAGGCGACAACCGATAACGAGGTTACGGACAGGACTGGCAGGGCGGAATTATAGTAAGTTGCAATTGCATATAGCACATAAAAGAGCGGAATCGCCTGGGAGCGCGAGCGTCCCGCTCGCATTGAGCGTTCGGAGAACGCGAACCATTGAACGTGCTCCGAGCACGCTTGCCAGCGGGACGCTGGCGCTCCCGGCACTCACCCAATTGCAAACCGCTATAGCGACCGGTTTATTGTCCCAGACACGCTAGTGCAAAACTATGCACCTTCGGTGCAAGACTTTCAGTTGCTACCCACTTCTACCGCATGATAGAAGTCGTGCCCAATGCGCGACAACAGGCATAGCGGGCACACGATTACACGACTGACG
>JBGTHJ010000141.1:0-7880 GCA_041746175.1 Pyrinomonadaceae bacterium | reverse complement strand
CGGCGACGGCCACCACCACGCCGCAGGGCGCGAAGTAGGAACAACTTTGTAAATCGTCAACCGTGAATCGTGAATCGTAAGTAGTTAAGACCGAGAGCCGGACAACTCTTCGTCTTAACTATTTCGATTTACGCTTCACGGTTGACGACTGAAGATGTACGAGAAATGCTTTTTCGGTTGTCGGATGTTTATAAGTCGTACGGCGGGCAGGACGTTCTGCGCGGCCTATCGTTGCAGATCAATCCGGGCGAGCACGTCGGGTTGGTCGGGCGCAACGGCGCGGGCAAAACGACGCTGTTTCGTCTGGTGAGCGGCGAGGAGACGCCCGACCGGGGCGATGTCGTGCGCGCTCGCGGCGTCAATCTCGGTCTGCTCGAACAGCACATCCATTTCGAGACGGGCGTGACGGTGCACGAAGCCGCGCTCGCCGCCTTCGGGCATCTCCAACAGATCGAGCACGAGATGCACGCTCTCGAACACCGCATGGCCGAGGCGCCGGACGACCTCGACGCGGTGCTCGAACGCTACAGCGATTTGCAACACGAGTTCGAGCGCGAGGGCGGTTTTGAATACGCGGCGCGTGCCGAGGCGATTTTGCAGGGGCTTGGCTTTGAACGCGACATGTGGCCGTTAGAGACGGAACATCTGTCGGGCGGACAGAAGAATCGGCTCGGACTCGCGCGTTTGCTGCTCGCCGAACCCGACGTGCTGCTGCTCGACGAGCCGACCAATCATCTCGATGTGGCGGCGGTCGAATGGCTCGAAGAGTTTCTCGCGTCGTACGATTCCGCCTACATCATCATCAGTCACGACCGTTACTTTCTCGACCGCGCATGTCGCCGCATCGTCGAAGTCGAAAACGGTCGCGCCGAAAGCTACACCGGCAACTACACCGATTTTCTCACAGAGCGCGAAGCGCGTCGCGAAATCCGGCAGCGTGCCTACGAGAATCAGCGCCAACTAATCGCCAAGACCGAAGAATTTATCCGCCGCAACCTCGCCGGACAGAAAACCAAGCAGGCCAAATCGCGCCGCACGATGCTCGAAAAACTTGAGCGTGTCGAGGTCGTGCGCCCGGATCAGTCGTCGGGCGATTTTCGTTTGAAGGGCATCGAGCGCGCGGGCACACACGTCCTCGTCGTCAAAGACGCTTCGGTCGGCTATCCCGGCAAGATGCTGGCGCGTGACATTGACTTCACGCTCCGGCGCGGTGAATGTCTCGGCATCCTCGGCCCGAACGGTTCGGGCAAGACGACGTTCGTTCGCACCGTGCTCGGCAAAATCCCGCTGCTCGCGGGCGAGTTGCGACTCGGCGCAAACGTGCAGATAGGTTATTACGCGCAGCAGCTCGACGACCTCGACGACCGCAACGAAATCATCATGGAACTGCGCCGCGTCGCGCCCTCGACGGCGACGGCGGGTGAACTTCGTTCGTTTCTCGCCAAGTTTCTGTTCACCGGCGACGATGTTTACAAACACGTCCGTGATCTATCGGGCGGCGAGAAGGGTCGGCTCGCGCTCGCCAAACTGATCTACTCGCGGGTCAACGTCCTCGTTCTCGACGAGCCAACCAACCATCTCGACATCCCTTCGCGCGAAAGCCTCGAAGACGCGCTCGACGCCTACGAAGGCACGATCATCACCATCAGCCACGACCGTTATTTTCTCGACCGCGTCGCCACGCAAATCCTCGCGCTCGACGGCGAAGGCAACGCCGAACACTTCGACGGCGATTACACGCAGTATCACGATTGGAAGACCGCGCAACGCATCGCCGCCGGATCGTCCGCACGGAGCATCGAACAGGAACAGAAGATGCGTGCGCCGGAGCGTGCCGCAGTCGTCGCCCCGGCGAGTGAAACGCCGTCCGCGTCGCGCAAGTCCAAACCCGCGCCCGACGGTAAGGGAGCAAAAAAGAATAAGGGTCGGGCGCGCGATCCGCAGGCAATCGAAGGGGAAATAGCCGTCGCCGAAAAGCGTCTCGCCGCGCTCTCGCAAGAGATGTCGCAGCCCGAAGTCGCGCGCGTCGCCGGGCATCTGGCGACGCTCAACGACGATTATCTTCGGACGGACGAGCGTCTCCGCGAGCTCTACGAAGAATGGGAGCGCGTCGCCGTCGAAGCCTCAAGCGATTAGACCAACCTGCTTGCGAGTCGCCATTAATTTCGAGTCTCGCTTGACAGGAAATCGAATCATTTGCTAATTTACAACTCCGCTTTTCATTGGTTGAAGCGATTGTTTTGCAGTATAGGCGCGTAGCTCAGGGGTAGAGCACTACCTTGACACGGTAGGGGTCTGCGGTTCAAATCCGCACGCGCCTACCAACTTTCAAGTTTTCGACAGCGAGCTCCGGAAGACCTTTGCCAGAGATGTTTCAGACGACTCGAACTACGTTTCGATTCTAAACGAGCGAACCCGCTCCACACACGTGGCGGGCCGCGCGGCAAGGGCGCTTCTGTCGAATCCGATCTTGAACGACCGTTTCCTTCGAGCGGTAAAACTGAAATCGATTTGACGCTTCCCGTATCCGCGAGGTGTCGGCACGCGTGTGGAGGTTATCGCACTTTTCCAAAAGTGACGGGAGCCTTTAACAGCGCGTGAGTCACGCCTTTAGCGGAGAAGACGAGCGATGAGTGAGATAACCGTCCAACTAAAGAATGGCGCTGCGGCGGCGCAAGTTTCGTCGGCGGCGACGGTCGCGGAGGCTATCAAGCAACTCGACCGCGACGCGGCGAAACGTGCTCTGGCGGCGAAAATAGATGGCCGCGAGGTTGATCTCGCGTTTCGTCTTGATTCGCTCGAAGCAACCAACGGTGGCGCGTCGGTCGAAATCGAGCCGGTGCTGCCCGACACACGCGACGGCCTTGATGTCCTCCGGCATTCGACCGCGCACCTGTTGGCCGCCGCCGTGCTCGACCTCTTTCCGGGAACCAAACTCGGCGTCGGCCCCGCCCTCTTGGACGACCCTCGCTACGGTTTCTTTTACGACATCATCGCGCCGCGACAACTGACCGACGAAGACCTGCCCGTCATCGAGAAGCGGATGCGCGACATCGCCAAGCGTAATCTCGCATATCGACGCGAAGAGATTACGAAGGCCGAAGCGTTGCGCGTGTTCGCCGGGCGCGACGAGCCTTTGAAGTGCGAACTTGTCGAAGCGAAGGGCGGCGAGCGGGTCAGCGTCTATTACATCGACGGGTCGCCGTTCATCGACTTTTGTCTCGGCCCGCATGTGCCGAGCACCAACAAACTCCGTGCGTTCAAACTGCTCTCGCTTTCCGGCGCGTACTGGATGGGCGACGCCGAACGCCCGCAGATGCAACGCATCTACGGCACGGCCTTCGCGACGCAGGAGGAACTCGATGCGTGGACGAAGCAGCGCGAGGAAGCCGAGCGACGCGATCACCGGCGATTGGGGCGCGAACTCGATCTGTTTTCGATTCAGGAGCAGTACGGGCAGGGTCTCGTCTTCTGGCATCCGAAGGGCGCGCTCGTTCGCAAGGCGATGGAGGATTATCTCTACGAAGAGGTGCGGCGGCGCGATTACAAACTCGTCTACACGCCGCACATCGCCAAGCGCGAATTGTGGCAGGTCAGCGGTCACGAGCAAAACTACGGCGACTCGATGTTCTCGCCGACGACGATTGAGGAGACCGAATTTCGTCTCAAACCGATGAACTGCCCGTTCCACATCGGCATCTATAAATCGCAGCAACGCTCTTACCGCGACCTCCCGCAACGCTACGCCGAGATGGGCACGGTCTATCGCGCGGAGCTTTCGGGCACACTCCACGGGCTGATGCGCGTGCGCGGTTTTACGGTCGATGACGCGCACCTGTTCTGTACGCCGGAGCAGATCGGCAAAGAGATTAGCGATTGCATCGACTTCGTCGTCGAGGTGTTCGGCACGTTCGGATTCGACAAAGTAAGATTCGAGCTTTCGGTCAAAGGCAGCGACACGAGCAAGCAGTATCTCGGCGCGGAAGATGACTGGGTGAAGGCCGAGACTGCGCTCGCCGCCGCGCTGGACGAACGCGGCATCCCGTACGAGCGCATGGAGGGCGAAGCGGCTTTCTACGGCCCGAAGATCGACTTGAAAATCGAAGACGCCATCGGTCGCCTGTGGCAACTCGGAACGGTTCAGTGGGACTTCAACCTGCCGGAACGCTTCGAGCTTGAATACATGGGCGAAGACAACAAGCCGCACCGCCCCGTGATGGTTCACCGCGCGCTGTTCGGCTCAATCGAACGTTTCTTCGGCGTCCTCATCGAGCACTACGCGGGCGCGTTTCCGATGTGGCTCGCGCCGCTGCAAGTCGCGGTGCTGCCGATTACGGATCGCGTCAACGGGTACGCCGAACGGGTTGCCGACGAGTTGAAGAAGTTGGATTTGCGGGTCGAAGCAAACACGCGCAGCGAGAAGATCGGGGCTAAAATCCGACTCGCGCAGTTGCAGAAAGTGCCGTTCATGCTGGTGCTCGGCGACCGCGAGATGGAAGACGAAGCGGTCGCAGTGCGCGAGCGCTCGAAGGGCGACATCGGCGTGATGTCGCTGTCCGACTTTGGAGAAATGGCGCGCGGGCTGGCCGAGTCGCGCGCGCTGGTCAACATCGAAACGTAAGCCTGTGGTCAGAGCTTGAATCGTCCAAAGTCAGCCGACGACGTTTGGACATCGAGCGTTCGACTGCGGACTTAAAGCCTAGGAGGTGAAGATATCGCAGGATTTCGTGGTCGCGGTCAGCGCCCTGACAACCGTCGCGCTCCCGCCGTGCGCATCAACGAGAGGATCCGCGTGCCGGAAGTGCGCGTGATTACGGAAGACGGGGAACAGCTTGGCGTGCTGGACACTCGCGAGGCCATCCGGCGCGCGCGCGAGCAAGGGTTGGATTTGGTCGAGGTCGCGCCGACCGCCGAGCCGCCCGTGTGCCGCATCATCGACTTCGGCAAGTTTCAGTACGAAGCCAAGAAGAAGGCCAACGAAGCCAAGAAGAAGCAGGTCATCATCACCGTCAAGGAGGTGAAGTTTCGCCCCGGCACGGATGATCACGACTACAATTTCAAGATGAACCACGCGCGCGACTGGCTCAAAGAAGGCGACAAGGTCAAAGCCACGATCTTCTTTCGCGGGCGCGAGATTACGCACCGCGAACTCGGCGCGGAGTTGCTCCAGAAGCTCGAAAAAGATTTGGTCGATGTCGGCGAAGTCGAAGCGCGTCCGCGCATGGAGGGCAATCAGATGTTCTTCATCTTCTCGCCCAAGCGGAGCAAGAGCAGCGTCAAGGCGGAAAACGCCGCGAAAGCCGAAGCCGGAAGCCAGAAGCCGGGTGAACAGCAGCCGCAGCCGCCCGCACCGCCGCCGCCCGCGTCCGACGGACAGAACGGCGATGGTGGTGGTGGTGCCGGCGGCGGTGGCGGCAACAACAACAGCGGTGATGTCGTCGCTTGATTTTTGATATGTCATCGATACCCTGAAGGTTGGGGAGACGAGCGTTCGTGTTCGCCTCTTTTGAACCGCGAACCGTAAATGTTTTAATGGAGAATTAATCATGCCTAAACTCAAAACACACAAGGGCGCGGCCAAGCGTTTCCGCGTCACCGCGACCGGCAAAATCAAGCGCGGCCATTCGCACGCGCGCCACATCCTGACCAAAAAGAGCAACAAGCGGAAGCGCATTCTCGACATCGACGTGCTCGTGTCGGAATCCGATGAGAACCGCGTCAACAAGATGCTGCCCTACGGGCGAAGCTAAATAGAAATTGATTCTTTGACTCGCTCATTGATTCAATGAACGAATGGATGAACTTTTTGGGAGGTGAGATATGCCGAGGGCAAAACGTGGCAATAAGCGCGTCGAAAAGCGCAAGAAGATTTTAAAATTAGCGAAGGGTTATCGCGGCACGAAGTCGAAGCTGTATCGTTCGGCGAAAGAGTCGGTCGAGCGCGGTCTGAATTTCGCCTACACCGGACGCAAGCTGAAGAAGCGCGACTTCCGTAGCCTGTGGATCGTCCGCATCGGCGCGGCGGCGCGGCTCAACGGGTTGAACTATTCGCAGTTCATGCACGGTTTGAAGGTCGCCGGGATCGAACTCGACCGCAAGGTGCTCGCCGACATCGCCGCCAATTCACCGGAGGCGTTTACGGAGTTGGCCGGACACGTCAAGACCGCGCTGGAAAACGTGCCGCAACCCGCCGCTGCTTAACCCGTCGTGTTCTGCTCAGGGTCTAAAATCAAAAGTCAAAATGCGGTAGTTTGACTGCGGGCTTAGACCTTGAGCGTTGGATGCTGAGTTTTGGACACTGCACCGATGGATCAGACGCAAGCCATCCACGAAGCGTTCGAGCGAGAGTTCGAGCGCTTCGGGCGCTTTCGCGACAATGGCGGTTTGACAGAGGTTTCGCTGAAGGATGCCGAGACGGCTCTGCGCGAACTCGGCGAGCTGCGCATCCGTCAAACCGGCAAAAAGAGCGAACTCGCCGGGTTAAAGAAACTGATCGGGCGCGTCCCGGCGGAGGAACGCGCCGCGTTCGGCCAACGTGTGCAGCAACTCGAAGCGGGCGTTAGCGAGGCGCTCGACGGGGTTGAAAATGCGCTCAAGCAACACGTCGCCACTGCGCGCGTCGAGCGCGAGCGGCTCGATGTGACGCTGCCCGGAAGACGCCCGCGTCGCGGCCATCTCCATCCGATTACGCTTGTCTCGCAACGCATCGAAGACATCTTCGTTTCGATGGGCTACACGGTCGAAGATGGGCCGGAGATCGAGACCGACTTCTACAATTTTACCGCGCTCAACATCCCCGAACTCCACCCCGCGCGCAGCACGCAGGACACCTTTTACACGACCGGCGGCTTCGCGCTCCGTTCGCAAACTTCGACCGTGCAGATTCATGCGATGCAGCGCCGGCGTCCGCCGCTGCGCATCATCGCTCCCGGCAGAGTGTTCCGGCGCGACACCCCCGACGCGACGCACAACCCGATGTTCTTTCAGGTCGAAGGCTTGCTGGTCGATCGCGGCATCACGCTCGGACATCTCAAAGGCACCATCGCAGAATTGATGCGCCGTCTGTTCGGCGCAGACACGCGCACGCGAATGCGCCCGTCCTACTTCCCGTTCACCGAGCCGAGCGCGGAGTTCGACTTCTCCTGCTTCAAGTGCGGCGGCGCGGGATGCCGTCTCTGCAAAGGTTCGGGCTGGATCGAGATGGGCGGCTCCGGCATGGTGCATCCGAATGTGCTCCGCGCCGTCGGCATCGACCCGGAGGAGTTCTCCGGCTTCGCTTTCGGCTTCGGCATCGACCGCATGTGCGCGCTCATGTACAACCTCGATGACATCCGCCTCCTCTTCGAGAACGACGTGCGCTTCCTTGAACAGTTTCGTTAACGACCGGGTGACGGGCGACGGGCGACAAGATTAAATCTTGATTTTGCCTGTCACCCGTCGCCCATCACACGTCACGGCATTATGAACATCAGTTACAACTGGCTGCGCGAATTGGTGGAGACGACGCTTGCGCCACAGGAACTTGGCGTGCGGCTGACGATGGTCGGTTTGGCGGTAGAGGGTGTCGAAGCAGCGGGCGACGACTTCATCATGGAGTTTGACCTGACCTCGAATCGTCCCGACTGCCTGTCGCATCTGGGCGTCGCGCGCGAGGTCGCGGTCATCGAAGACGGACGCGTCCGCCTGCCCGACGCGCAGCCCGCGACGGTTGAAGGAAGCGCGGGAAGTTTTACCGCGGTCGAGATTCTCGAACCGGATTTGTGCCCGCGCTACGCCGCGCGCATCGTGCGCGGCGTGCGCATCGGACCGTCGCCCGCGTGGTTGGCCGACCGTCTGCAAGCCATCGGCCAGCGACCCATCAACAACGTTGCTGACATCAC
>JBGTHJ010000140.1:0-5558 GCA_041746175.1 Pyrinomonadaceae bacterium | reverse complement strand
AGACGCCTGATGGGTCGCGCGATGCCGCGCTCGATCAAGAGCGCGGCGAGGATCGCAGAGGCCAACGCGAGCAGGCTGAAATAGCCGTAGCGGGTGAACTCGCGGCGCGCGGGTTCGTACAACGCCGCGCTCGGGATGCCGACGATGACGACGAACTCGGTCGCCCCGGCGTGCGCCAGCCCGTAGACGCGGCGCACGCCGTCGTAAGGGCTTTCGACCTCGACCATCGCCGCGCGTCGCTCGCCGAGAGACGCAAAGAGCGGCGCACCGCTGACCTGTACATCGACGGGAGTTTCGCGCGTCTGTCTCCGATAGAGGATGCGCCGCTCTCCGTCGAAGACGGCGATGACCGAGCGCGTCGAGAGTTCGATGTCGCGGAACAACTCGCTCATCGCCACGCCGTCAACGCGCGCAACGACCGCGCCCCCGTCTGCGCGCGGCGCGGCAAAAGCGAAAACCGGACGCGCTTCGTCGCGTGTGCGGTCGGTCACCACAACCCACGAACCACGCCGTTGCGTCTCTGCGAGAAGGAAATCGGTCAGCGCGGGCGGGAGTTGTTCACGACCGCCGGGCTGCACGACGACCGCCCGACCCTCTTTATCCACGACGCGAAGGTCTAACCAGTGTTGACGGGTGGAGACGGTCGCACGCAAATTTTCCGCGAAGGATGGAGCGCGCACGTCCTGTGTCGCGGCGAGTTCGGCGAGGGTGGTTAGAGGTTGGCGCTCTGCGTCGACCCACCGCTCGAAGGCGACCGCCGCCAGTTCCGCCTGCTGCTTGATCGAATCGTCGAGTTGTGCGCGGCTCAGATTCCACATCAGGCGTAGTCCGACCACGCCGACCAACGCCAGCGGGACGGCGACGCCAAGCGCCAACAATACCAAGCGGCTGCGAATGCCCAAACGTGGAAAACCTCCGGTGCGCAATTACGTTTAGCAATCAAGGGCGATAGAAATGAAGTTGCGCCAAATTATAACAGCGTCGCGACCCGCCGACATAAGGGTAAATACTCATGCGGCGTGGGTGTTCCTGCTGATGCCGCCCGCGCGCCGACCCGTTAGGATCATTGGAAGATTTGAATTCATGTATCATTCACAGAGCAGACAAACGCAAGGAGCAGTTGAAAGATGAGCACACCCAAACCATCAACAGACTATGAACCGGAGATCGTCTCCGGCGAGCAAGCGTCCGGCAACAGATGGAAGCGCATCGGCATATATCTCGGCGTCGCGCTCGCCGTCTTCCTTCTCGGCCTGGTGCCGATGTGGAGCAAGGCGCGCACCTATGAAAGCCAGCGCGACGCCGCGCAACACGAGTTGCGTCTGAGTCAGATGCAGAACACACTGTCAGCCGCGGCGATCGACGCCCGGCGCGGCGACTATGAACCCGCGCGCCAAATGGCAAGCGACTTCTTTACCACGCTCCGCACGCAGATTGATGCGGAAGCCGAAGCCGCGAAACTGACGCCCGCCCAACGCGAACGCGTGCGCCCGCTGCTCGCCGAACGCGACGAAATCATCACCTTGCTGGCGCGCAGCGACCCGGCGGCGGCGGATCGTCTGTCGAACTTCTACGTCTCGTATCGTCAAGCGATGCTTGGCAGCGAACAACCCGCCGCTGGTAACTAAAGACCTACGGCGTTTCAGGTGTCGCTTGTCGGCTCGCTCCGGTGCGTGCGCGCAAGGCATCAAGACGCACCTGCTCAGTTGACATCATACGACGATGAGAATCATGCCAATCTGGACGTACCTGCGTTCGAGCCTGTGGTTCGTGCCGGGGTTGATGGTCGCCGCCGCCATCGGGCTGGCCGCCGGACTGATTGAGGCCGACACGCACGTCAAGCGCGAGTTGCTGGCGGAGTGGCCGCGTCTGTTCGGGGCGGGCGCCGACGGCTCGCGCGCGATGCTGACGGCCATCGCCTCATCGATGATAACGGTCGCGGGCGTGACCTTCTCGATTACGATTGTCGCGCTCTCGCTCGCTTCGACGCAGTACACGCCGCGCATTCTGCGCAACTTCATGGCCGACCGCACGAATCAACTCGTGCTTGGCTTTTTCGTCGGCATCTTTACGTATTGCCTCGTCGTGTTGCGCACCATTCGCAGCGGCGACGAAGGACGCTTCATTCCATCGTTGGCGGTCGCTTTCGGATTCGTGCTGGCGCTGGTCGGCGTCGGCGTGCTGATCCTGTTCATACACCACATTGCGACCTCGATTCAGGCATCACACGTCATCTCGTCGGTCGCGGCTGAAACCACGCGCGCGGTCGAGCATCTCTTCCCCGAAGAGTTGGGCGAAGACGCCGAAGAAGATGTGACGAGCGCGCCGCCGGGGTGGGACGAAGCCGGAGGAGTCGAGTGGCGCGAATTGGCGGCGCGCAAGACGGGCTATCTACAGGACATCGACGCCGACGCGCTGCTGTGGTTCGCGGGCGAGCGCGGCGGCGTAGTCAGGATGGAGCGCCGCATCGGAGAGTTCATCATCACCGGCTCGCCCCTCGTCGCGTTTTCTTCCGCCGCGCCCCCCGACGAAGATGAGACACGCGATTTGAATTCGATCTACACGATCAGCCACAACCGCACGGTCGAGCAGGACGCCTCGTTCGGCATCCGCCAAATAGTGGACATCGCGCTCAAGGCGCTCTCGCCCGGCATCAACGACACGACGACCGCCACCACTTGCGTCGATTACCTTTCGTCCGTCCTCTCCGTGCTCGCGGACAAGCGCATCGAGTCGCGCTTTCGTGCAGAAGGCGGCGAACTGCGCGTCATCGCTCTGGGGCCGACATTCGATGGACTGTTGGCCGCTTCGTTTGATGAGATCAGGCAGAGCGCGGAAGGTAACGTCGCGGTTCTGGCACGGATGCTGGGCGCGGTCGAACGACTCGCGCACCGGACGCGCAGCCCGCACCGTCGGCGCATCCTCGCCCGCCACGCGCGTCTGTTTTCGGAGACGGCAGAACGCCACGTCGAATCGGAGTACGACCGCGCCCGGCTGAACGATTGCTTCGGGCGTGCGCTCGCCGCGCTTGGCGAGCCGGAGGAATCAATTCCAGTATCGAAGGAGCAAGCAACTTGATGAATCTGGTTTTGTTACAGCAGCCGACACCCGCCCCGCCCGCCGAAGGGTTCGACCTCGACATCGTCTGGCGGACGTTTGCGAGTTTGGGCGCATCGTTTTTGGAACGTCTCCCGTACATCCTTATCGGCCTTATCGTCTTCGGCATCTTCTACATTGCCGGACGCATTCTGCGCCGGGTCGTCCATGCCGCCGGAGAGCGGACGCGGCTCGACGTAACGCTCGCCGACCTGCTCGGACGCATCGCCTCGTTTGCCATCATGGTGCTCGGCCTGTTCGTCGCCGCCGTCATCATGTTCCCGGCCTTCGAGCCCGGCGACCTCATCGCCGGACTCGGCATCACGTCGGTCGCCATCGGCTTCGCTTTCAAAGATGTGCTGCAAAACTTCTTCGCCGGAATTTTGATACTGTGGCGCAGGCCGTTCGTCGTCGGCGATCAGATCAGGTCGAAGGATTACGAAGGTACGGTCGAAGAGATCAACGTCCGCTCGACCAAGCTCAAGACTTACGACGGCGAGCGCGCGGTGCTGCCGAACGGTGAGGTTTACACCAACGCTATTCTCGTCCGCACGGCCTACGACCGGCGGCGCGTCCGCTTCACGGTCGGCATCGGCTACGCGGATTCAATCGAAGAGGCGCGGGAGACGATTCACCGCGTCCTCGGCGATACCGAAGGCGTGGTTGAAGACCCCGGCCCGTGGGTTTACGTCTCGGAACTCGCGCCCTCGTCGGTCAACTTCACGGTCTTCTTCTGGACGGAATCACAGCAAGCGAACGTCTTGAAAGTCTCCGACCGCGTCGCGACCGGAATCAAAAATGCGCTCGACGAAGCCCAAATCGACATGCCCTTCCCGCACACCGTCTTGCTTTTTCACGACGCGACGGGTTCGCGCGCGGGCGACATCGAAGAGGCGAAGTACCTACGCGCACGCGACGACGCGGCCAAGCGCAACGGCGACGACGCATCGAATCGCGACGCAGCGGGCGAGGTGCGAAAACGATGAGCCAGCTTCTCATCGACTGGTGGCAAGTGGGCGACGGAGGGCGGCAACGGTGAAACAAGTCGTTGCAGACATTAGCAAGGGGGCATTGGTGTGAGCATATTTTTCGATGGGTGGTTTGGAATCTTGCGGATATTGATTGTCGGCGTGTGCGTCTATGTTGCGCTGGTCGCGCTGTTGCGCGCATCGGGAAAGCGCACGTTGTCAAAGATGAACGCCTTCGATTTCGTGGTCACGGTCGCGCTCGGTTCGACGCTCGCGACCGTGTTGTTATCGAAAGATGTCGCGCTGGCGGAGGGCTTGACGGCCTTCGCGCTGCTCATCGTGCTCCAATTCATCGTCACATCGTTATCGGTGCGGTCGAAGTCGATCAGCAAGATGTTGAAGTCCGAGCCGTCGCTGATGTGGCATCGCGGGGAGTTTCTCCAACGGGCGATGCGCTCCGAGCGCGTCACCGAAGCCGAGGTGGTGGCCGCAATTCGTGAGCAAGGTCAGGCGAGGTTTGAATCGGTCGAAGCGGTGGTGCTTGAGAGCGACGGCAGTTTCAGCGTTATCCAGCGACCGGAGCAGCCCGGCAGCTCGACGTTTGCCAACCTCGACCGTCCGCCGGCGGAGTCGAAGAATTAAGAGGCGGTTGATATCGTGTTGCGCCGACATCCCGCGTGTCGCTGCTCGCGAGACGCAGCCCGCGCGGGGAGTGAGCAAAACCTTTGTTCAAACCGCACCCGATGAAGTGCGACACGCGAGCGCGTGTGAGGTTATACTGCCGCCGCCGCTGAAGTCTCCGCCCAAGCAAGTAGGGATCACCGGCTTTATCAATCGGGTCATCGTCAGAAAGGGAGCGACACCCACAGCGCGCGACGAAGCGAAGCGGGTTGGCGCTCCTTCGCCGTCGCTGAGAAGAAGCGCATGAACCAATTCCTCGACACCGAAACGCTCATCATCGAACTGCTGCTCGTCGTCTCGCTCGTCGCGCTGGTGGTGCGGCGTCTGCGCGTGCCGTACACGGTCGCGCTCGTCGTCGCCGGACTGCTCATCACTTTCGGCGAGCAGTTTGAAATCAATCTGACCCCCGAACTCATCCTCTCTTTATTCGTCCCGCCGCTCGTCTTCGAGGCCGCGCTGCATCTCGAATACAAACGGCTGCGCGCGAACATGCTGACCATCCTTGTGCTCGCCGTGCCGGGCGTGCTGCTGACGACCGTTATCGTCGCGCTCGTTGTTTCCGGCGGACTGGGACTCTCGCTCAAGACGGGGTTGGTCTTCGGCGCGCTGATTGCCGCCACCGATCCGGTCGCGGTCGTCGCGCTGTTTCGTCAACTCGGCGCGCCCAAGAGTTTGACGATGCTGGTCGAGGGCGAAAGTTTATTCAACGACGGCACGGCCATCGTCGTCTTTCAATTGATGCTTGTCGCCGCGCTGCCGGTCGCGGTTGCGACCGGCGCGGGTGGCGAGGCCGCCGTTGCCGGGCGGACGACG
>JBGTHJ010000139.1:0-2396 GCA_041746175.1 Pyrinomonadaceae bacterium | reverse complement strand
GCGGCGCGTCCGGGTGGCGTGGCGAGCGTGGGCGCGCCGGGTTGCGCGGGCTGTGGTTCGCTCGCGGCATCGTGGCGCGCGTAGTAGTCGTAGAATGAACCGTTGGAATAGTCGCGTTGGATTAGTCGTCCGTAGGGCGTGTAATACTTCGCGGTGGTCAGCGTCAGCCCCGCGCCGTAGGGCAGCGGGAACAGACGTTGGACGAGACCTTTGCCGAAACTCGTTTCGCCGACGACCAGACCGCGCCCGTGATCCTGAATCGCGCCCGCGACGATCTCCGACGCCGACGCGCTGTTGCGATTGATGAGCACGACGACGGGAAACTCGACCGGATCAGTCCCGATGTTCTTATAGACTTTCGACTGCTCATCGTCGCGCCCGCGCACCGAAACGATGGTTTTGTCGCGCGGGAGAAACTGGCTCGAGACGCTGATGGCCTGATCGAGCAACCCGCCCGGATTGTTGCGCAAATCGAGCACGACTTGTCGCAAGCCTTCTTTCTGAAGACCGTCGATTACTTCGCGCAACTCGTCGGCGGTGGTGTGCGTAAAGCCGCCCGCCAGCCCGACGTAGCCCGTGCCGGGACGAATCATGTAGGCCGTGCGTATCGACGGCAGCGGCACCGAATCGCGGACGATGGTTTTGTAGAGCGGAGCGTTGGCTCCCGCGCGTTCGACCTTGACGGTCACGCGCTCGCCGCGCACGCCGCGCACCACGCCAGACACCTGCGCGGTCGTCCACTCGCGCACGTCTTTGCCGTCGACTTCGACGAGCCGGTCGCCGAAACGGAGTCCGGCGCGAGCGGCGGGCGCGCCCTCGAAAGTCGATTGGACATAAACGCCGTCGCGGTGGCGCAGGATGGATACTCCGATGCCGACGTAGCGCGAATCCTGCTCCTGCCGGAATCTTTCGTAATCGGAGCGCGTGAAAAAATTGGAATGCGGGTCGAGCGTCGAGAGCATCCCCTGAACGGCGGCCTGATTAGCTTTCTCGTAGTCGATATCGTCGGCGTAACCTTCGGAGACGACCGTTACAGCTTCGTTGTACGCGTCTTCGACTCGTCGCGTCGCGTCGGTTTTCCCGGTCGTTAAAAAGACGTGCTGCGCCGGGCTGCCGACCAATCCGCCGATCAACGCCGAAGCGATGATGATGAAGGCCCCGGTGATGAGACCGAATTTTTTACCGCTCATTTAATGCTCCGAAAAACCCCGTGCCGCGCGCGTCCTGACGCGCTCACTCTGCGGCGAGACGTAATGGATATTAGCATAGCCGCTCGCAGCGCACGAAAGCGGGCGGGCGCAAGCGTGTCTATGTTATATTTCGTCGCGGGTGAGGGGTGCCGGACGGGGCGTAAAATCCCGGTCGCGTCCCCGTCATCTATCATTTTTTAAGAGGTCACATCCTTCGATGTCTTCGTCTCTCTCCGTCATCATCCCCGCTTATGACGAAGCGCCGCGCATCGGCAAATCGCTTCGCGCCATGTTCGAATATCTCAACCGGGAAACGCCGGATAGCGAGCTGATTGTCGTTGACGACGGCTCGAAGGACGACACCGTGCGGGTCGCCGAAGGCATCTTTGCGGAAGCGGCGGGACGCATCAGCGCGCGGGTGATCCGCGTCGAGCCGAATCGCGGCAAAGGCCATGCGGTGCGTACCGGGCTGCTCGCCGCGCGCGCCCCGGTCGCGCTCTTCTCCGACGCCGACCTCTCGACGCCGATTACCGAGACGCCGAAACTGGTCGCGCCGATTCAGGCGGGCGAGTTCGATGTCGTCTTCGGCTCGCGCGCTCTCGACCGCCGTCTGATCGGCGTCCATCAACCGTGGCAACGCGAACAGAGCGGACGCCTGTTCAATCTCGTGATGCGGCTGGCGACGCGGTTGCCCTACTGGGATACGCAGTGCGGGTTCAAAGCGTTTCGCATGGACGTGTGCCGCCCGCTCGTCGAAGCGGCGGCGATTGATCGCTTCGGATTCGATGTCGAACTGCTCTACACCGCGCATCTCGCCGGCCTGCGTCTCAAAGAGCGCGCCGTGCGTTGGAACGATGTCGAAGGCAGCAAGGTCAGTTTCCGTAGCGGGCTACAGGGCTTTACCGAACTGCGCCAACTTCGCCGGCAGGCGCGTCGCGGCATCTACGACGACGCCATCCGCGAGACGCGCGAAATCGCCACCCGTATCCGCGACGCCGAACCGCGCGCGTTCACAACTGCCGCGCCACCCGAAAGCGACATGCCGCCCGAACTCGCGGGCGCGTCGCGCAGAATATAAAAGTCGTGACGAGTGACGGGAGAAACCCTTCTCCATTCCGGTCACCTCGCACGGAGGCGTTTATGACAGCCAGACTCAACATCAACATCGACCACGTGGCGACGGTGCGGCAGGCGCGGCGTGCGCCC
>JBGTHJ010000138.1:0-1660 GCA_041746175.1 Pyrinomonadaceae bacterium | reverse complement strand
GACGAACGCCGTCGCGCCGGGCACGGGCACGACCTGCACGCCACGTTCGATGCACGCGCGGACGAGTCGGTAGCCGGGGTCGCTAATGGCGGGCGTGCCCGCGTCCGAGACGAGCGCGATGCTGGCGCCGCGTTCGAGCATCGCGCACAGTTCGCCGGTGCGCGCCTGTTCGTTGTGTTCGTGGTAACTGCGCATCCGCGTCTTGATGCCGAAATGATGAAGCAGCAAGCCCGTCCGCCGCGTGTCTTCGCACGCGACGAGTTCGACTTCGGCGAGCACGCGCAGAGCACGCGCGGTGATGTCTTCGAGATTGCCGATTGGCGTCGCCACCAGATAGAGCGTGCCCGGCGCAAGCGTGGATGACATGCGCCGTATTGTGTATCAGCAACCCGCGATCAGCAATCGACGGTCGGCGGAATACAGAAAGAGACGGGCGGCGCGACCCGTCTCTTTTGTTGTGATGAAACGCTGGCGGCTCGTTTAGAACGGCCGGCGGCGGTCGCCATTGTAGCCGTCGTCGCGGCGGTTGCGTCCGCGACCGTTGCCGTAATCCCGGTCACGCGTGCGCAAATTGTAGGCGTCGGCGATGATACGAAGGTCGCTGCTGATGCGATTCCACTCGGAGACGGTACGGGCGTCGAGGCGGTTGCGCCCGATGACGCGGTCGATTTGCGAGCCGAGTTGGATCAACCGGCGGGCTTCGTTTTCGCTGCGATAGAGGTCGCGCTCGTTGAATCTGTTTTTGAGATTGCGCGCGGCGTTCTCAAAATCGCGCGCGACATCGTTGATGCGGTCTTCGCGGCGCGTGTCGTCGTAGCGGCTACGGTCGAGGGCGCGGTCAACCGAGTCTCTGAAGTTGTCGCTGCGGTCATCGACGCGGCGAATCGCGTCGCGGAGTCCGCGCCGGTTATAACCGTAGTTGCGGTCGTCGCGGTCGCGCCCGCTGCTGCTGCTGCTGCCGCCCCACCACGGAACATTCTGCGCGGAAGTTGTGGTCGCGGAAAAGAAGAGAGTTATGAGAAGTGCGGCGATCAGTGTCAAGAGGGATGTACGTCGGTTGGTCATCTTCAATCTCCTTGCTGTGGATTCTTTATCGGAGGCGACCGCCGTGCGGGGAGAGGGAAACGGGTGCGGCCAGCCTTTTCTTCGACCGCTTCATCCGGGGATGACGATGATGAAACGCTCTACGCGAGCGGTTTTGCAAGCTTCATGCCGCACGGCGGGCGACGGAAAACATCCCGCGAATTTAAGCGAAACCGGCGCTCACGTGAAAGACTCGGGCAGAGTCGCGCAGTTCCAAATCGTGCAGAGCGCGCCGCATATCGTCGCCCGAAATTGACTCATCGACTCATCAGTTGAGGTTGAGAAGCTTGGTGATGTGGCGTCGGAGACGGTCTTCGTGAAGTTGCGCGCGGGCGCCGGTGGGTTCGAGGATGAGCCACCGGGGGGGCGCGTCGGTGTTTGGTTGGACGAGGAGAAAATCCTCGTTGGCTTTGGCGTTGCCGAAGTGTCCGATGCGGGCGTTTGCCAGACCGCCGCCACGCACGATGCCGTCGCCGGGCACGCGCGGCCAACCCGCTTCGACCGTGAGCGTCCGCACCCCCGCGCGCAAGATCAGACGCGCACCGACCATCGTCGATTGACCGACGCGGAAGCGGTG
>JBGTHJ010000137.1:0-2822 GCA_041746175.1 Pyrinomonadaceae bacterium | reverse complement strand
GGGATAGAGTCCGCGTCGCTGAAGCACGTCGGCGCGGTTCAAGGCCGCCGCGCGCACACGCACGCGAACGCGGTCGGCAAACGCCACGGGACGCTCGACCTCACGCACTTCGAGCGCGTCCGTCCCGCCGTGCGAAACGATTTTGACCGCGCGCATCAGTTCAACACTCATCGCTCTAGCTCACCCGCAAGTTTCACATCCCAACCAATCCGCGCGCCCGCGCAACGACGTTTTCGATGTTGAAGCCCAGATTGGCGAGCGCCTCATCGCCGGGTGCAGAGGCTCCGAAGCGGTCGAGACACACGCAGTCGCCGCGCGCGCCGACGTACCGGTCCCAACCCTGCCGCACGCCCGCCTCAATCGCCAGCCGCGCCGTGATACCGGGCGGCAAAACCTCGTCTCGATATTCTTCCGACTGCTCCTCGAACAACTCCCAGCACGGCATCGAGACGACGCGCACCGCGACGCCTTCCCGCTGCAACTTCTCGCGCGCTTCGAGCGCCAGCGACACTTCCGAACCCGTCGCGATGATGATGAGCGCGGGCGTCTGCTTCTCTCCCTTATCGCCTGCGGCTTCGGCGAGCGTGTACGCGCCGCGTCGCAAGCCCTCGGCGGACGCATACCTGGAAGTGCGGTCGAGCGTCGGGACTTTCTGACGCGTCAGCGCAAACGCGGTCGGCGCATCGCGGCGGAGGATGGCGACGCGCCACGCCTCGCGCGTTTCGTGCGCGTCCGCCGGACGAATCACGTAGAGGTGCGGGATGGCGCGCAAGCCCGCGAGATGTTCGACGGGTTGATGCGTCGGGCCGTCTTCGCCCAAGCCGACCGAATCATGCGTGAAGACGTAGACGACCTGTACTTCCGAGAGCGCGGCGAGCCGTATCGCGGGCTTCATGTAGTCGGAAAAAGTCATGAACGTGCCGCCGAACGGAATCAGCCCGCCGTTCAAACTCATCCCGGTCAGCACCGCTCCCATCGCGTGCTCGCGGACGCCGAAATGGAGGATGCGACCCTCGTACGACCCCGGTTGAAAGCTCCCGCCGTCTTTGATGTCGGTGTTGTTCGACGGGCCGAGGTCAGCCGAGCCGCCGATGAGCGCGGGGATGTGTGACGCCAGCGCGTTGATCACTTCACCGCTCGCGGCGCGCGTCGCCATCGGCTTCGCGCCCTCGAAGGTCGGGAGGTTCTCTTCCCAACCGTCGGGCAACTCGCCGCTCATCGTCGCGCGCCACGCCTCTGCGTGTGCGGGGTGCTCGGTGGCGTAGCGTTCGACCAGCGCGTCCCACTCCGACTCCAATTTTGCGCCGCGTTCGACCGCCGCGCCGAAGTGCGCGCGGGCATCGTCGGGCACATAAAAAGTTTCGTCCTCCGGCCAGCCGAGATGACGTTTGGTTTCGCGCACGGCATCCGCGCCCGGCGCGTCGGAGTGCGCCTTGCGCGTGCCTTGCGTCGGCATCCCGTAACCGATGACGGTCTTGACCGAGATCAGCGACGGGCGGTCGGCGACCGACTGCGCCTGTTGAATCGCGCGCTCGATCGCATCGAGGTCGTTGCCGTCTTCGACCGTCACGGTGTGCCAGCCGTAGGCGTTGAAACGCTCCGGCACATTCTCGGAAAAGGCGAGCGACGTGAAGCCCTCGATGGTCACGCGGTTGTCGTCGTAGAGATAGATCAACTTGCCGAGTTTGAGATGACCCGCGAGCGACGCGGCCTCCGCCGCAACGCCCTCCATCAAGTCGCCGTCAGAGACGATTCCATAGACGTACGAGTCGATCAGCGCGAAGTTTGGCCGGTTGAATTTCGCCGCCAGATGAGCCGCGCCGATGGCGAGTCCGACGCCGTTCGCAAAACCCTGTCCGAGCGGCCCGGTCGTAATTTCGACGCCGGGCGTCAACACGTTTTCGGGATGTCCCGGCGTCTTCGACTCCCACTGCCGGAAACTTTTCAACTCGTCCAGAGGCAGGTCGTAGCCGGTCAGATGAAGCAGCGAGTAGAGCAGCATCGACCCATGTCCGGCGGACAACAGGAAGCGGTCGCGCCCCGCCCACTTCGGATTGCGCGGGTTGTGCCTGAGAAAGCGCGTCCATAAAACGTAGGCCATCGGCGCGGCTCCGAGCGGCAGACCGGGATGACCCGATTCGGCCTTCTGCACCGCGTCGAGCGACAGCGCGCGAATCGTGTTGATGCACCGCTCGTCCAATTCCGGCGTACTGGCTTCGGCCTGCTTCGACGTTGTTGATGAACTCATTGGTTTCCCTCACTTCAAGTTTGATTAAAACGATTCACCGGATAGACAGGATGCGAGAACTGAGATAGACGGAATAACTTGAAATGATCGGTGCGATAGTGATGAAGGATGAATGATGAAGAAAAGACGACGGCGGCGCTTTCATTATTCATCTCCCGGCAATCATCGCTAATCATTTTATTTCGGCCCGTCTATCCTAACTCTTTATCGTGGCTTGTGAATCGCCTTGTGCCGCGTCGCTCAACATCGCGGCGATGTCCTGATTTTCGATGAGCAGTTCGTAAATCTTGCGCTGGCGCGCGAGACCTTTGCGGTAGCGTGTGTGGCGCGATGCGTCGGGTTGATTAGTGTCGCCGGTCGGGGTCGGAACGTCTGCGATATTTTGTATCTCGCCCATCGCTTCGAGCGCCAGCAAAACTGCGCCGCGACTCGACGCTTCGCGCACGAGCGAGAGTGCGAGCGGGTGTCCGAGCACGTCGGCGATGATCTGTCGCCACGTCGCCGACGCGCGCAGAGCGCCGCCCGACGCGCGAATCTCGGTCACCCGTGCGAACGGCTGGAGCGCGTCGGCAAT
>JBGTHJ010000136.1:0-6065 GCA_041746175.1 Pyrinomonadaceae bacterium | reverse complement strand
CGGAGTTAATGGCGCAACTCGTCGAGCCGATAGCCGAAGGCACGCATGATTTCGTCATCGGGTCGCGGACGCGCGGCGAGCGCGAAGCGGGCAGTATGAATTTTCAGCAGGTCTTCGCCGGACGCGCGGCGGGGGTTTTGTTGCGCGCTCTCTACGGCGTGCGCTACACGGACATGTGCCCGTTTCGCGCGATCCGCCGCGACGCGCTCGAACGTCTGGGGATGCGCGAGGAAACTTACGGGTGGAATCTTGAGATGCAGATGCGCGCGGCGCGTGCGGGATTGCGTATCCTCGAAGTCCCGGTTGACCATCGATGCCGGACGGGCGGCGAGTCGAAGGTCTCCGGCACGCTGCGCGGCACCGTGCTCGCGGGCACGCGCATCCTCGCCACGCTCGCACGCGTCGCCGCCGAATAATAAAAGTTGAAAGCTTACAGCGAGTTGCAAATGGGTGAGTGCTGGGAGCGCAAGCGTGTTCCAAGCACGCTCGATGGTTCGCGTTCTTTGAACGCTCAAGGCGAGCCGGAAGCTCGCGCTCCCATGGGATGCCGCGCATTTTTGTTAGCGCGATATGCAATTGCAACTCGCTATAGGTCGATGCACGGCTTCCCGGTTTGCCGTTCGGTCTTCGGCGCGGCATGGTATGCGTGGACGATAAGTGAGTAAAGGATGATGCAAAATTCCGTTACGACGTGGGTGGGTTTGGGGGCGTTTATCGCGGCGTGTTTCGCGGCGGCGGGGATCGGCTCGGCGTTTACGACTTCCGAAATACCGGGTTGGTACGCGGGCTTGAACAAGCCTTCGTGGAATCCGCCGAGTTGGGTTTTCGGGCCGGTCTGGACGACTCTGTATTTGATGATGGCGGTCGCGGGCTGGCTCGTTTGGCGGCGGCTCGGGTTGGCGGGCGCGGCGGTGCCGCTCACGTTCTTCGCCGTCCAACTCGTGCTGAATGCGACGTGGTCTTATCTGTTCTTCGGGCTGCACCGCCCCGGCGCGGCGTTCGGCGAAATCGTTCTGTTGTGGCTTGCGATTGTGGCGACGCTGGTTTCGTTCTGGCGCGTCCAACCGCTGGCCGGAGCGTTGCTCGCGCCGTATCTCGCGTGGGTGACGTTTGCCGCCGTGCTCAACTTCACCATCTGGCGGATGAACTCCTGACGCACGGACGGTGCGGGCGCGCGTGGAATAAAACCGGCGCGCAAAAGCATCTACCTCTATTAGCTGAAAAGTTGTCGGGCGGATGATGGTCGGCGAGCGACTTGGCCGGGAAATCCAGAGAGTTAAAAAGCAGGAGATGGATCGATGAGTAAATGGAGCGCACTGGTGTTGATCGTCTGCGGCCTGTTGGTCGTGGCGGTGGTCGGACAGAGACTGTCAGGCTCGACGTTGCGGAAAGATGCGAGCGGGGCTTCGCTGAACGGCGTGGAAGCCGCCACCGACGCGCCCGCCGTCGCGGGCGAGAGCCGGACGCCCGTCATCGTCGAGTTGTTCACGTCGGAGGGTTGTTCGAGTTGCCCGCCGGCGGACGCGGTGTTGATGCGTCTGGACAAGTCGCAGCCGGTCGCGGGCGTCGAGGTCATCGCGCTCAGTCAACACGTCGACTACTGGAATTATCTGGGCTGGCGCGACCCGTTTTCTTCCGAGCAGTTCAGCGAGCGACAACGCGACTACGCGGAGAAGTTCGGGCGCGACGGAGTCTACACGCCGCAGATGGTCGTCGATGGTCAGGCGGAATTCGTCGGCAGCCACAACGGTAAAGCTCTCGATGCCATCGCGAAGGCCGCACAGTCGCCGAAGGCCACCGTCGGGATTGAGACGACGGGCGCGACGGTGGGCGACGCGCCGCAACTCCGCGTGAGCGTCGCGAATCTTCCCCCGTTCAACGCGGGCGACGCGGTGGAAGTGTGGCTCGCGTTGACGGAGAGCGGTCTTTTGACCGATGTCGCGCGCGGCGAGAACGGCGGACGCCGCCTCGGTCATGCGGCGGTCGTGCGACGTTTGAGCGCGCTCGGCGGCGTCGCGGCGCAAAAGGACGGCGCGTTTACAATCGATACGACGGTCAAACTCGACGGTGCGTGGCGACGCGAAAACTTGCGCGCCGTCGCTTTCGTGCAAGAGCGCGACGGTCGCCGGATACTCGGCGCGGCCTCGCTCGCGCTGGCGAAGCCAAAAAAATAAGACCGGCTGGCGCTACAGAAGAAGAAAGAGAGGCCGCGAACCAACGCGGCCTCTTTCTTCTTCTGCGGTTTTGTATTATAGCGAGTTGCAATAGAATGCAGCACCTATAGCAAGTTGCAATTGCATGTAGCACATAAAAGAGCGGCATCGCCCGGGAGCGCGAGCGTCCCGCTCGCATTGAGCGTTCGGAGAACGCGAATCATTACGCGAATCATTGAGCGTGCGTGGGGCACGCAGGCCAGCGGGACGCTGGCGCTCCCAGGTTGCGTGGGGCACGCAGGCCAGCGGGACGCTGGCGCTCCCGGGTGCGTGGGGCAATCTGTCCAGCGGGACGCTGGCGCTACAAGCATTCACCCAATGGCAAAGCACAATAACTTCGTCGAAGTTGAAAACACACCGCAACGGAGGAGGCTGACGACGCGATGAATCCGAAACAGTTGGCGGGCGAGCGGGCGGTCGAATTTATCGAGGACGGGATGCATGTCGGACTCGGCACGGGTTCGACGGCGCACTTCGCCGTGCTGCGTTTGGGCGAGCGGGTGAGAGACGAAGGCTTGCGCGTGCGCGCCGTCCCGACCTCGCAACGGACGGCGGAGTTGGCCGCGCAGTCGGGCATCGAACTCGTCACCTTCGCCGACGTGCAGCAACTCGACCTGACGATCGACGGCGCGGACGAAATCAACCCCGCGCTCGACCTCATCAAGGGCGGCGGCGGCGCGTTGCTGCGTGAAAAGTTGGTGGCCGCCGCGTCGCGTCGCTTCATCGTCATCGCCGACGCCTCGAAGCGCGTCGCGACGCTCGGCGCGTTTCCGCTCCCCATCGAAATCATCCCCTTCGCGTGGGAGGTGACGAACCGGCGGATCGTCGACCTCGGCCTCAATCCCGCGCTGCGCACGCGCGACGACGGCGCGACCTACCTCACCGACAACGGCAACTACATCCTCGATTGCGCGTGCGGCACCATCGACGACCCGCCGCGAATGGAGCGTGAACTGAAGATGCTGACCGGCGTGGTCGAAGTCGGACTCTTTACGGGAATGGCCGATACGGTCGTGCTCGCGGGCGACGACGGCATCGAGTTGATCGAACGCCACAAAAGTTAAAGCAAGTCAGTCGACTTGGATGGACAGGATGCGCGCAAGAGAGAAAACTTGCCGCCACCCTGTCCACCCTGTTCATCCTGTCTATCCTCCTATATCAACTTGTCCCCGTCCTGAATCAGCCGCTAGTTTTTCGTTGTAGTCAGCAGCCCGCGACGTTCCTGACACGGCGCGCAGGAGGATTGGCCGCCGTCGCTCAAGCGGCGCGTGCGGCAGTTGATGAGCAGTTTCCAATCCTTGATCGACGTGTTCTCCACCTTTAAGTTGTCGGCGAGATATTTGAGGCGGACGGTTTCGCGCGTCATCGGGGGGGGGAGGTTGCGTTCGAGCACGGAGAAGCGGTCGCGCAAATAGTAGGGCGGGATCGACTGGTAGAAAAGAGCCGCCGTGACCGACGCGACATCGCCCTTGATGTCTTTGAGCGGGATGCGATAGACGACCGTGTTCGAGCCTTCCGAGCCTTGTCCTTTGACGGGGTTGATGTAGCCGGGGTCGCGCGCGGCGTCGGCGAAGGGGCGCGTGAATTCGGCGGACGGGCCGTCGGGTCGCCAGCCCTTCGGGAGCAGTCGATTATCTTTGACGTGCTCGTCGAGACGCACGAAGCTGTTGGTCAAAAAGCCGTCGCTGTCAACGACGAGTTCTTCGTAAATCTGTACCTGATCGCCGCGCGTGATGGGGTTGCCGCTAAAGTAGTGCGGCTGGATCTGCTCGCGGCAAATGCCCGGAATAATCTTGTCCCGGCACACCGCGCGACACTTCTCCGGGTTGGACACGCCGGGGCAGATGAGGTCGAAGTGTTCGGTCGGCAGAATCTTGTCGGACAGTCCGTCGAGGATTTCGCCTTTGCGGTTGGTCTCTCCCGAAGCCCACAGCGCCTGCCCGCCCGCGTCGAGCAGGCGGAGATTGACGAAGGCGCGGCGAAACTCGACGCCGCTCGGAAAACTGTGCCCCGCGAGGTTCGTCACCTTGACCGCGACCGCGATCTGATCGCCCGTCTTTTGTGCGGAGACGACTTCAACATCCGCCGTTTCGTTGCACGCCATCTCAAGCATCGATTGCTCGGTCGTCACCAAACCTTCGACCGGCTTCGCGCCGTTGCCCGCCACCGGATACATGTAATCGTTCGGCGCGACGCCGAGAATCTCGTTGAACTGCTGGAACATCTGGTTGACGAAGACGTTCAGCGCGACCAGCGTGTGCCGCGAATAGTCGCGCGTCTTGAGCGTGATGTCGGCGTCGGGCAGCCGGTTATCGACGTACGGATAAGTAACGTCTTCGATGTTGGCGATGCGAAAGGTGAGCGGCGTCTGCTTGTACATCGCAGGCATGTGACAGGCTTGACAGGTGCGCGCGGTCGCTGTGTCGACGGGCGGGCGCTCGTCTTGATAGTCGCTGTTCTGCCATTCGAGATAGGTCGTCTGCTCGTGGAACTCTTTGGGCTTGCCGTTGACGATAATCTCTTTGCCGTTGCGGTCGAAGACGGGCAAAACGACGGTATGACAGGTGCCGCAGATGGTCGAGCGTTTGATCTGATCGGCGAAGCGCGGCGTGATGCCGAGTCCGTTTTTCATCGGCAACTCTTGCACGTCGGCGAACGGGCCGTTGATCGTGCCCGGCGCATCGACGGGAAAGTTGCCCGTGTAGGACGACGGCTCGCCGGTCACGACGGGCTTGCCGTCGGGGCCGATTCCGCGCGCCGCAATCTGATGACAGACCATGCACGAAACGCCGTCGCGGGCGAGCGCGCCGTACTTCGCGTACTGGTTCTGCGGGGGAGGCTGGTCGGCCAGCGCGTAAATCATGTCGTGCGTAAAGTTCTGCTTTTTGTCGAGATGCAACTGCCGCTGCCCCATCACGCCATGACATTGGAAACACTTGTTGTCGAGAAAGGCTGACTTATCGGGAAACTGCGCGCGCTCGGATTCGAGTTGCGAGTGAAAGACGGGGTCGCGCCCCGCCAGCCCCATCATCGACGCGCGCCATTCGGTGTACGGCGAGAGGTTGATGGGTCGCGGCCCGAACAGATAGGCCATGTTCGTGTCCGACGCGCTGTGACAGCCGATGCATTGATCCGACGTGAGAAACTGTCCGGGGCCTTTGGCGGCGGAGACGACGTGGTCGAAGCCTTCGTTCGGGAAGCTCCTGACGTTGGGCGGCACGGGCGCGGCCAAATCCGACACGTTGGCGAGGTGCGCGGCACGGGCTTTTTCGTGAAGGCTCGGAATGGTGGCGGGCGTCGGCGGCGTCGGCAGCGTCGGCAGTTGCGTGAGGTACGAGATGGGGTCTTCTTCGACGTTGCGCGGGGCGGAAAACGTGCCCGTCCCCGCGAGCGCGGAAGCATGGCAGCGAATACAGTAAGTGCCGAAGCCCTGCCCCTTGAAGTCGAACGGCGGCGTGTCGGGGGTGTCGCTTAACCCGTGCCCGTCCCAGTACCAGCCGTCCCACGAACCGTTCTTGTCGCGCACCATCACCGTCCATCCGGAGAGCGTCGAGCTTTCGCTGGCGGGTGTCGAGTATTGCTCTTTGACGATCATTGCGCCGTCGGGGATTTCGCCCTTGCGCTGTTGCTCCTTCATCCACCTCCACATCTCCGGCGAGTAATAGATGCGCACCGCCGGGTGCGTGCCGAAGGCCGTGCCGCTGATGAACGGGCCGGTGTTGCGTATCTCGCGGTCGGCCATCCATTTCAACGTCCGGTAGCAGCGTTGTTGGAGAAAGGGAATTATTTGCGTCTCGAAATCTTTGTCGCCGACCGCGCTCGGCAGCGGCAGCGGAAACCGGCACGCTTCAG
>JBGTHJ010000135.1:0-4262 GCA_041746175.1 Pyrinomonadaceae bacterium | reverse complement strand
TCGACCCCGACAGCGAAAAGAACGCGACCGGTACGACCAGCCACGCCAGCGCGAAGACGCGCACGCGGCTCGCCGCATCATCCGCGCGCCAGTCTGAGCGCACCGCGCCGCCGATGCCTTTGACGAGAAAGGCCGTCCAGGGCAGCGCGAGCATCGCCAGCACCGGAATATAAAAATAGAAGGGTTGCGGATGTCGGTATTTGTTCGAGACGTAGCGCGCGAAATGATGCTGCACGAAAAACTCATCGACGAACGTCCAGCCGTGCCGCAACATTACCGGCGCATACCACGTCGAGGCGACGGCCAGCGTCAACAACGGCCCCCACCAGACGCCAAGCTCCGACAACTTCGGCCACCGCCGCCGCATGACAAAGTAGCTCGCGATAACCCCGCCCGGGATGACGACTCCAATCAAACCTTTCGCCAGCAGCGACGCGCCGACTCCGGCATAGAATCCCGCGAGCAACAAACGTCGCCGCCGCGCGTCGGCTTCTAAATCTGCGGCGAGAAAACATGCGAGCGTCGCGGTCAGCGTCAACGTCAGGAGCACGTCGAAGCTGGCCCCGTGTGAGAAGACCAACAGCCCCGCGCTCGACCCCATCACCGCCGCGCCGGCGAGTCCGAACCCGCGCGAGCTTTCGCCGCTCGACGCCTCGACACGCTTCGCCAGCCATCCGACGAGCAGCGTCGTCAGGATGCCCGAATAAGCCGCGCCGAGACGCGCCGCCCATTCCGTCGCGCCGAGCACGGCGTAACCCGCCATCATCACCCAATACAACAGCGCGGGTTTTTCAAACCACGTCTGCCCCGCGAGCGTCGGCGTCACCAAATCGCCGCGCATGAGCATCTCGCGCGCCACCTGCGCATAACGCGGCTCGTCGGGGCCGATCAACGGGTAACTCCCCAGACCGAAAAAATAGACCACGTAGACAGCGGCCAGTAACCACAGCCATGGACGCTTTGCAAGCATCGAACGCAGCAAGTATATTCACCTCGTCAGCCGTCAGCCGTCAGCCGTCAGCCATGTGCGATATCTAGTTTGGAACACGGACGAGTATCATCGAAGCGCATCGTTCTGTCCAACTTGCGAAATCGACGCTGGCGTAGATGGTCTTCCCGGTCGAATGCTGAACGCTTCCAACTGACAACTAAATTTTATGACCAAACTACGCACCGCCGTCATCGGCGTCGGCCACCTCGGACGCCAGCACGCACGCATTCACGCCGCCCTCGCCGCCGAAGGACAGACCGAACTCGTCGCCGTCTGTGACCGCGACGAGACGACCGCGCGCGACATCGCCGCCGAACGAGAGACACAATGGACGACCGATTGGCGCAGCCTCCTGGCGCGCGTCGATGCCGTCAGTCTCGCGGTGCCGACCGAAGCCCACGCCGAGATCGCGTGCTCGCTGCTCGAAGCCGGGGTTCACGTCCTCGTCGAGAAACCGATTTCGCGGACGCTCGACGAAGCCGACCGGATGATCGCGGCGGCGGCGCACGGCGGCGCGCTGTTGCAGGTCGGGCATCTCGAACGCTTCAACCCCGCGCTCGTCGCGCTCAGGCCGCACGTCCGCAGCCCGCTCTATTTTGAGATTCACCGTGTCGGGCAGTTCACCGCGCGCTCGCTCGACATCGACGTGGTGCTCGACCTGATGATTCACGATCTCGACATCGTGCAGTGGCTTGTCGGCGATGACGTGGCGGTGACGGAGGTTCACGCCGTCGGCATCCCCGTCCTGACGCCCCACGTCGATGCCGCTAACGCACGCATCGAATTTGCGACGGGCGCGGTCGCCAACATCACCGCCTCGCGCGTCGGGACGGAGAAGATTCGCAAGATGCGTTTCTTTCAACCCCACGACTACATCGCGGTTGATTACGCGACGCGGCACGCCTCGATTAGCAGCCTCGCGCCGCCGTCGGCGACGGGTTCGTGGCCGGGCGTCCACGTCCGCAACCTCGATACCGCCGACATCGAACCGCTCCGCGCCGAAATCGAAACCTTCCTCGACGCCGCGCGCCACCGGAAGCCCTCGCCCGTCTCAGGCCGCGACGGACGCCGCACGCTCGCGCTCGCCCTCCGCGTGCTTGAGCGCATCCACCATCACGCCGCGCACGCCGGACTCGAATCGCTCCGCGCGACTCAAGACAAAGCTTGAATCCGAACGCGCAACAACCGTCACAGACGAAGAAAGCATCGCGCCCGGTCGCAAATAAGTGAACACGGAAGGCGCGAAATCGAATCTCCATTTGCGGCCTTCGTCTATAAGTTTGCCGGCGACTTTGCACGAAACTCCGCCCTTGCAAACTCGCCGCCTCAATTTTGCAGATTGACGATTGTTGACAAACGCGCTAATGAAACGTCGGGATTTTCTTTCATCGTCCATCGTCCATCGTTTATGGTCAACAAGCTGATTTCGTCGCTACTCGCCGAGCGCATCGCGGCGGGCGATTTCCCTTCCGCCGTCTACATCGTCGCCGAAGCGGGACGCATCGTCTTCGCTGATGCGCTCGGCGACGCGGTGCGCGAACCCGTCCGTCACGTTGCCACGCCCGACACGATTTACGATCTCGCCTCGCTGACCAAGCCGCTCATCACCGGCTTGCTCTGCGCGCAAAGCGTCGAAGCGGACGAGTTGAGTTTAGACGCGCCCGTCGCCATGTTCCTTCCGGTATTTGACCGGCCAGACAAGCGAGCCATCACCATCTGTCAGCTTTTGACGCACACTTCCGGACTGCCCGCGTGGCGTCCGCTCCATCTCGACACGCGCGGCGAAAGAGAGCGCACGCTCGCCAGCATCGCCGGGCAAACGCTCGAACATGCTCCCGGCACGCGCGTCGCCTACAGCGACCTCGGTTTCATCACGCTTGGCCTGCTGCTTGAAAAAATTCGCGGCGCGCAGATTTCCACACTCGCGCAGCGCGTCATCTTCGAGCCGCTAGGGCTTCGCCGGACACATTTCAACCCCGCCGCCGCATTGCGCACCGGCATCGCCGCGTGCGAGTCGAACGGCAACGCCTACGAGCGCGGGATGTGCAGCGACGATGACGGCGGCGCGAGCGCATCTCCGCACTGGCGCGCTGGTCTCATCTGGGGCGAAGTGCACGACGGCAACGCGCATTTTCTCGGCGGCGCGGCGGGACATGCCGGGCTTTTTTCGACCGCTCACGAAACGCTTCTTCTCGCCCGACAATTTCTCGCGGGCAGCACAAGGCTGCTCGCGTCCGCGACCTGCGAGCTCTTTCGCACTAACTTGACGAAAGGACTCAACGAAGCGCGTTCGTTCGCGTGGCAACTCGCCGCCACGCCCGATTCGACCGCCGGAACAGACCTCGCCCCCGACAGCTTCGGACACGTCGGGTTCAGCGGCACGAGTTGCTGGATCGACCCCGCGCGCGAACGTGTCTTTATCCTCCTCACCAATCGCACACACGCGCACACGCTTCCCTTCGTCAACATCAGCGGCGTCCGCCGACGCTTTCACGCACTCGCCGTCGCCGCGCTCGCCTCAACCGGAAGCGCCGCCAAAACGCTGTGACCGTCAAAGATCAGAGGAGCGCGCGGGACGATGCTGTAAGCGCGGCTGACGGGTCGCGCGATGCCGGAATATCGGTGGCGACGAACGCGCCACCGTCGCGCGTTTCGTTCGCCGAGGCGTTCCGGTTCTGGGTCAAACTGGGTTTTATTTCGTTCGGCGGCCCGGCGGGGCAAATCGCCATCATGCATCGTGAACTCGTCGAGCGGCGGCGTTGGTTGAGCGAAGAACGATTCCTCCACGCGCTAAACTACTGCATGATTCTGCCCGGCCCCGAAGCCCAACAACTCGCCGTCTACATCGGCTGGCTGATGCACCGGACGTGGGGCGGCATCGTCGCGGGCGCGTTCTTCGTGATTCCTTCGATCTTCATCCTGCTCGCGTTGTCCTACATTTATGCCGCTTACGGTAACGTCCCGGTCGTGGCGGGCGCGCTCGCGGGATTCAAACCCGTCGTTGTCGCTATCGTCGTCGAAGCGGTGTTGAAAATCGGCGGTCGCGCGCTCAAACATCGCGCGCATTTTTTCATCGCAGCGGCGGCCTTCATCGCCATCTATGTGTTCAAAGTTCCGTTTCCGCTGATCGTGCTCGCGGCGGGACTCGTAGGGTTGGCGGGCACGCGCTGGATGCCGCGCGCGTTTGCCGCCGCGCCGTCGAAAGCAAAGCGCGAGGACAAAGCGACGACCGGCGGGAAGGCGGCGCACGCCGACGCCCGACCGCTGCCGA
>JBGTHJ010000134.1:0-18265 GCA_041746175.1 Pyrinomonadaceae bacterium | reverse complement strand
GGTCTTTATCCAACGTCAGTCAACGAACATGGGAGCGTTGAGCATGGCTGCAAGACTTAATGTTTTCCGCCTTGAAAGACGTGCTGAAAGCCTTCGCCTGAAAGGCGAGGGTTTTAACCCTCCCAGATGACGGACAATAAGTCGCTGCCCGTAGACCAAATGCCGAACGGCGACTTCGTCTGTCCGGGTTTGCCACCGCCGGCAAGATTCGCGCGCGTTCTGCTGCGGTGTAGCCAGGGGGTGGCGGATTGTCACGACTGCGGCGTCCGCACGCTGCACAGAGGTAGCGTTGTGTGCCATTCCGGGTCAAACCATTGCGCGCTGGTTTGTCGCTGCCGCAGTGTAAACATTTAAGAGTCACCATGCGAGAGCGTTTACCTGCTCTCCCCTACTTGTGCCACTACCAAATATTTATAGCGAGTTGCAATAGCATGTAGCGCCTAAAAGAGAGTCGCCCCCTGGGAGCGCGAGCCTCCGGCTCGCTTTGAGCGTGCTGGATCACGCAGGCCAGCCGGGACGCTGGCGCTCCTAGGATTCACCCAATTGCAAAGCACAATAAGATGCGTTCGCCCTAATCCGCGCGTGTGCAATCGATAAAAGTTGAGGGGAATAGCGCAAAAAGGCCGCATCATCGGCGGGCGCAGAGTGGTTGAACGGCAACCCCGCGGACACACTCGCAACTGAAAATAGGGAGGCCGCGTGAGTTGTTCACTCACGCGGCCTCTGGTCATGGCTCCGGCAGCTTCAGGCGCTCCGGAGCGGGTTTGTGGTGCTAGGGCAGCGCTTCGACGGTGACGATGTAGCGGAAGTACCCCTTCTGCTGGACACCGAGGAGGAAGTTAATGCCTCTGGTTTCGCCCATATTGAGCGGTGCGCCCATCGTGATGATTCCGACCGAGACGGTCGAATCCAATCCGCCGCCGTTGGGTTGAGAGGGTGCGTCGAGCGAAGTCGCCTCGACGGTCGCCGTCCCGCCGCCCACCAACGAGATGCCGGTGACCTGCGGCGCATTGAGCACGCGCATGTCGGCGGTCAACGAGTCGGGTCGCGGGAAGCCGGTGATGTCGATAACGCGGAAGCGCAGTCGCGTGACGGCTGCGCCCGTGGTGTTGGTGAAGTTCCGGCGAATCTGCATCGTGCCGAACTGCGCCGTCGTCGGATTACACTCCGGCGCGGTCGGGCATTGAATGCGGACGCGGTTTGGTGATGTCGCCGCCGAGACACCCGGGTCTAACAGGCTCGACAGAATCGTCGAGTTCCGGTTGACCGGTGCGACTATATTCTCCGGCCCCGGCGAGCCAAGCGTCGGCGCGGGGATGCTCCCGCTGACGGGCGTGCCCGGTGTCGTCGAAACGACGATGAAGTCCGCCATGTTGTTATTCGTGTCTAAATGCACGCCGCCGGTCGAGTTGAACCTGCGGAGGTAGCTGTATTCCGAGTTTGAACCGGCGGCGTTCGGCAGGTTCGTGCCTTCGCGCAGCAGGTCGCAGTTGGTGCCGGTGTTCGTGCCGAAGCCGACCGCGTCGAGCCGCGTGCCCACCGAGATGCTACCCACCACCGCCGTCGTAAAGAGCGCGACGTTGCGGTCGTTCTCGATGTTCGAGAGCAGCGTCTGATCGCCGGGGGCCAAGCCTCCGAGCGAGTAGGCGCTGCCGACAAACAGGTAATGACCGCGTGCGGGAATCGTCGTGCCTCCCGGTATCGTGCCGATGAGAATGGGCGTATCCGTGCAGGCCCCGCCCATCTTGAACAGACCGTAGCCGCCCGTCGGGATGGTGAAAGCGGTGTTGCGGTTGTTGTAGATTTCGACGAAGTCGTCGTCTTCAACGACGGTCGTGCCAAGCGGCATTCCTCCCGGACCGGAAGTCCGCATTTCCGAGATGAGCAGTTGCGACGGCGGTGCCCCGACGGTGACTGTAAAGGTTGTCGTCGTGGTGCTGCTGTCGGCGCGCGTGGCCGTGACGGTCACGGTAGTCGTGCCGAGGGGGAAGAACGACCCCGAAGCCGGACTGCTGGTGACCGAACCGCAACTACCCATAAAGGTCGGTGCGGGGTAATTGACGACCGCTCCCGTGCCGCTCATGTCGGGCGGGACGACGATATCGGCGGGCGTGTTGAGCGTGCAAGTTTGCGTGTTGCAGACCGGCGCCGCAGCTGTGATCGAGATCGTCCAGCCGCCCGTCATCGTCCCGACATCGCCACCGGCGTCGTCCGAAACATAGAGCGACCAAGCTCCATTCGGGTTGCTGCCGTTGAAGGCGGACGCGAAGGTCGCGGTACCAGCGGTGGCCGGATTCAGATAGGGCGCCGGAGGAGCCGGGGCGACGAACGGGTCGGTCGTTGTGCCGATGTTGGTCGGCCTGTAGGTCCCCGTCGGATTTGCCCCGCCATCCGACAATGTGGTTGCCGCGCTGTCGTCCAACGTGTAGTTGGTATTGACCCAATCGTTCGACCCGCCGATATCCGACACGATGATGAATTTCGCGCCGTTCGGCCCCACCAGCAACATGTCCACGTCATCCGGGAAGGTGTGGTTAAGCCCGTTCAAGGCCACCGTCACCTTCGTCACGGTGCCGCTCAAGCCCGTCACATTGATCGTGGACGGATACGGATTGGCCGGGGCGCCGGCAGCCGCTCCGGTGCCGGTTCCCGGAATGGTGATCAGACCGGTGTTGCTGAAGATTTGCGTTACCGGCGCGGTGCCGCCGATGGGAATCATGAAGGTGATGGGCGCGAGCGCGGTCGCGCCATCCTGAAGGGCGAGCGTGGCGGTGATGACGCCGCCGCACGCGCCCGATACGGCGAACGTAAATGGCCGCGAGACGGAGGGGCCGAGGCTCGTCACCACGCCGTAGCTTTGCGGCCCGGAGGGGCCGACCACACCGCCACCCGACATCAACGTCGCGACGAGGTTGGTGGTGCTGGTGCCGCCGATGTTGGCGAGCGCGAAATCGACCGTGACGGTTTCGTCGGGGTCAGCCGCGTTGTTCGCGGGCGCGACGCTCTCCGCCGTGATGGTGTAGCCCGGAGGGGGCGTGCCCTTCACGATCTCCGCACCGCAGCAGACAAAGCGCTTGTTGATCTCGAGCGTGACGCAACCGACCGTGCCGGCGTCCTGAGCGAACGAATCGACGATTCGCAGCCTCCAGGTGCCGTTGGCAGTCTTGCCGTTGAAAGCTGCGAGCGAGCCGTCGGGTCTGAAGGAACCCTCGAAGGGAGCTAGGCCGGCGGCGATGGCCGTCGCCGCTTGGTCGTCGAAGACGGTCGGCGTGCCGGAGCAGTCGTTCGCGCCTGTGCCGAAGTTGTCTCCCGAACCGCCGCGATTTGATGAAAGAGCCACGACGGTGTTATCGGGGTGGATGAGCGTGACGGCCATGTCGCTGACGAACGTGTGGTTCAAGCGCACACGGACGTTGATGTCCTGAATGCTGACCGTGTCGGTAACGGTAATCGGGATTTCGACACCCGCCGGGAGATTGTCGGGGATCGGGGCGGCGATGTTGCCCGTCGACGGGAAAGCTCCGTCGAGCGTCCCCACCTGGAAGGTGAACGTGCGCGTGCCGAAGTCGGTCGCCCCGTCCTGGAGTTGGAGGGTCAAGGTCACGATGCTGCCGCACGACGCGCTGACCGTAAAGGTGAACGGTCTGGAGACCGGCGGTTGACCCGCAATCACCGCGCCGTAGTTCTGCGGCCCGGACGGATTGATGACGCCGCCGGTTGCCAGCAGAGTGGCGGTCAGAGCGGTGGTTGACGCGCCGTCGCCGCCGATGTTGTTGAGCGGCAAACTGACCGTCACGACTTCGTTCGGGTCGAGCGTCATGTTCGAGTTGCAACTATCCGCCGTAATCGTGCCCGTGCCCGCGACGATGTTGTTGAGCGGCGTGAGTTGCACGTTCTGGGTGGTCGTCATCCCGTTCGTGACCGTGACGCCGGGCACGGTGGCCGTGACGTATCCCGCCGCGCTGACCGTCAGCGACACGGTGCCCGAACCCATCGGGTTGATGGTGTAGACGCCGCCCGCCCCCGACGCGCGGCCAAAGCCATTCGAGGCCAACACGCTCGCGCCGACGATGGGAGCGCCCGTCGCGGCGCTGGTGATCGTGCCCGTCAGGGTTCCACTTTGAATCGCCGGGCAGGGACCAAACTGGAAATTGCCGACGCGCGTTTTCCACGTCGCGCCGGCGGTGGCCGGGTAATACTCGGAGGTGAACCAGAAGGTGCAGTCGTCGAGCGGGTCAACTGTCAAGTCGCTGTAGTCGCCCCACCGACCGGAGGTGCTCGTCTGCGAGCCGCTGCCCGCGATGAGCGTCGCTTCACCCTGCGCCAGACTGCCCGCCGGATCACCTGCGAGCCGGCCCGCGTAGCGAATCGAAGGGAAGACCGTCGAACTCGATACCGAGTAGCCGACCGCCTGACTGCCCGCCGCGTTGAGCGCGGTGCTTCCCATCCAACGATGTGCGGTATCGCCCACCGCGCCGGCCATGGTCGCTTGCTCCTGCACCGCCCACGCGCCCGTCGGACTCGTCTTGCGAATTTCGTAGTAACGCACACCGGCACGGAAGGCCGGGTTGACCGCCGCGTTGACGGTGTGGTTGGCGGCGATTGACTCATGCGTCCCGAAGTTGCGGTAAGCCAGACGGAACAATATGCGGTCGCTGATGGCGTCGAGCGCGACGCCGGGCGGCGGCTGCGGGATGACGTTGCGCGAGTTGGCAGGAACTTCGCGCGGGTCGAAGGCCGCGACCGCGAGCGGACTCCCTGTGCGCTCGATAAAAGTCGAGTTGGCGGGTGTCGCGAAATCGGCGTGGAAGTCGAAGATGCGGAGCGCGTCGGTCGCGCCAAACTCGTCGGCGTCAAACTGGATGACGCTGTTGGGAGCGCCCGCGGGCGGCGGGATAAAGCCGTCCATGTCGGTCGGCAACATGCCGCCGAACTGACAAGCGGCGGGACAACCTTCCGCTTTGTCGAAATAGATATAGGTCGCGGTCGGGTCGCCCGCGAGCATCTTGGTGCGGTCGAAAGCGTAGTTGCCGCCGCCGAGGAACTGCGTGCCCGCCTGATTGAACTGGTTGTTCGTCATGTAGTAGGCATCAGGCCACATGCCGAAGTGCGGATAGTCGTTGAACTTGTTGTTCGGCATCATAAAATCGTAGAGATAATATGCGCCGGTCGCGTCGCCGGTCTGCGAGATGGCGATCAGTTGGTGGTTGTTCGGATTCGCCACCGAGACGCAGAACTGCGAAATCAGCCAGCGGTCGGCGAGTTGGTCGTAGATCACAATCGGGTCGCCGTCGTTCGTTCCCGCACACGGGCCGGGAATCGTCGCGAACAGCGAGCCGAGCGTCAACGTCGGCGTCAGCGGCATCCCCGCGCGGTCGTAGACGCGGAAGGCCGTGTTGACCGTTTGGACGTACTGCGTCGGGCCGATGTCGCCGTTTGTGTCAGGGGGCAGACAGCCGCCGCAGCCTTCCGGGTTGCCAATTCCTTCAAAGGTGCCGGTCGGCGCGGGAATCAAACGCGGCGCGCCGCTTTCGCGATCCTCCTTGTCCGGAGACGGAACGTAAGCGATGGCTTCGTCGGGCGTACCCTCCGCACTCTTGTCGATCTTGCGAATCAATGTGCGATTGAAAGTATTCTTTTCGGTATGCGCGTCTTCGCTCGCGAAGGGGGGGATGATCCGGTCGAAGAGACTGAGAGTTTCAGCTTCGGGAAGCCGTCCGTCGGCGCGGGCTTCTTTGTCACGTTGCTGGTCTCGCAAGCGTTTGCGGCTCGGAGGCTCAACGTCCGACGCGGCTGTCGGAGCTTTTGACTTGGGTTGTTTCTTAGCGATCTGGATGAGCGTTTCGGACACTCCGAAGTTCACCGCCGGATATGCGACCGGGCGACCCGTAATCGTCTCTTTGTCACGCGCTCCGGTGTTTGTGGCGGCGGCTGTTGTTGGTGTCGCGCTCGAGGGAGTTTGGACGCGTCTTCGATTTTGAAAAGCGCCGGAGGTTCTAGGCAGAATCAACGCCACTAACACAAAAGCGGCTATCAAACTGACAATTAAAAGCCTACGCATGTTGGATGTCTCCTTGGGGTTAAATGAGCTACTAAAAACTCATTGGAGAAGGTGGCAATTGACGCCAACTGAAGTCGCGCCCGTTGTGATAACTTACGCGAGGATTGATAGCGAATACGGGTTAACCGATGAAAGGGGACGCTGAGTGTGGGTAAATCCGTCCCGGCGACCTTCGGTTTTTTTGCGACCCTTAGGTTCGTCAAAAGGGCTTGTTCAAGCGGTTTGTGGAACGAAACCGACCCGAGCAGGAAGCAGGTAGAGACGCCGTACAGAAGTAGCCGGAAGCGAGGGGCAGTTGATAAAAGATGGGCGTCACGGGCTGGGGTTTGGCCACGATAACAAACTCGAAATGTTTTACAGGATACGAAAAGACTTGTTTCGCTGCGACGGTTGCCGCAACTGCTTCTAAATCATCTTTGTCTGGCGCGAAACTATAAGGTAGGATGCGCGTGTTGTCAAAGGAATATTGCGTCGGCGACCACGCGGCTTTTCGTCGTTACCGGCCCCGACGCCCGACCGCAGACCACCGCCGATTCATAAAGGCACATGCCATACACATTCCTGTTTTTGATTTTTTCGCTCGCCCTCGCCGCGCAGGGCGGAGCGTGCACGGCAAAGCAGCCGAGCAAAGCGTCTCAACAGCCAACCCGCACGCGGCAGTCGAACGATAACGCGCAAGCACAAACACCGCGCGGCACGCCGGACGCGACGCCCCCGCAGCAGGACGCGGGGAGAGAGGACGATAAGCCGATGGATGCCAACCGACTCGCCACAGGCATGTGGGGTGGCGAACAGGTCACGCTCAAAGTATCTGATGCGGGCGCGCAGATCGAGTTCGCGTGTGCGCACGGCACGATTGAAGGGCCGCTCGGTTTAACCGGTGGCGGATTCGAGGCGAAAGGAACATTCGTTACGGAACGCGGCTTCGTCCGGCCTGATGGAGACAAACGCTCCGGAACTCCGGCGAGATACGCGGGTCGTGTCGATGGCGAGACGCTGACGCTTAAAGTCAGCTACGAAGGCTCGAGCGAAGAGATCGGAACCTACATCCTGAAGCATGGACAGCAGGTGCGCCTCTTCAAGTGCAAGTGAGCGCGCCGCCGGGTGATGTTGGCTCGCAAGTTTCACCGACTCGCGCATCGAACTATAGCGAGTTGTAATTGGATGTCGCGCATAAAAGAGAGGTATCCCCTCGGAGCGCGAGCGTCCCGCTCGCTTTGAGCGTTCGGAGAACGCGAACCATCGAGCGTGCTCAGAACGCACGATTGCCAGCGGGACGCTTGCGCTCGCAGGTTACAACTTTTTGCAAAGCAAGAGGCCGCGTGAGTTTTCCACTCACGCGGCCTCTTGGCGTAGGCCCCGGCGACAAGCGCGCGGGTGCGGGTTACGGGATGGCTTCGACGTTGATGATGTAGCGGAAGTAGCCCCGCTGCTGCACGCCGAGCTGGAAGTTGATGCCTCTGGTTTCGCCCGCGTTCAACGGTGCGCCCATCGTGATAACCCCGACCAAAACCGTCGAGTTTAGCCCGCCGCCGTTGGGCTGCATGGGCGCTTGAAGCGTCGTCGCTTCGGCGGTCGTTGTGCCGCCGCCCGTGAGCGCGATGCCCGTCACTTGCGGAGCGTTGAGCACACGCATGTCAGCCGTCGCGGTGTCGGGTCGCGGGAAGCCGGTGATGTCGATGACGCGGAAGCGCAACTGCGTGACCGGTGCGTTCGTGGTGTTGGTGAAGTTCCGGCGAATCTGCATCGTGCCGAACTGCGCCGTCGTCGGATTGCACTCCGGCGCGGTCGGGCATTGCGTGCGGATACGGTTCGGCGCGCTCGAAGCGGGCTGACCCGGATCGAGAACGTTCCCCGGTATCACCGAGTTTCGATTGATCGGACTCGATGAACCCTCCGGCCCCGGCGCGCCGAGCGTCGGCGCAGTGATGCCCGCGCTGACGGGCGTTAGCGGTGTCGTCGAAACGACGGTGAAGTCGGCGGCGTTGTTGTTGGTGTCGACGTTCAGCCCGCTCGTCAGATCAAACTCGCGTACAAAGCTGTACTGCGAGGTCGAACCGGCGGCGGCTCCCAGATTTGCGCCTTCGCGCAAGAGGTCGCAGTTGTTGCCGGTGTTGGCGCCGAAGCCGACCGCATCGAGTCGGGTCGCGGTCGAGAGCGTGGTGAGCGCCGCGTTGCTGAACAACGCGACGTTGACATCATCCTCAAGCGGCGACGCGAGCGCGAGGTCGGAGGCGGCGACCGCCGCCAGACTGTAGGTCGAGCCGGTGATGAGATAGTGCGCGCGTGCCGGAAGCATCGTCGCTCCGGGAATGGTGGCGGCGATGACCGGTGTCGCTGTGCAATCCGTGCCGCGTTTGACGAGCACGTAACCGCTGATGTCAACCGGCGCGTCGGTGTTGTTGTAGATTTCGACGAACTCATCGTTCGCCCCCATCGGGCCGGACGTACGAAGTTCGCTGATGAGAATCGTGCCCGCCGGGTCAGCCGCCGCGCGGATCGTTCCGGTGGCCTGAGCATCGACGATGTTGCCGTTGCCGCCCACAGGCAACGTGAGATTGACGAGGAATGTCTCGTCGGTCTCGGCGTTGTTGCCGTCGGCGAGAACCGGCACCGAGACTGTCTGCACGGTCTGGTTCGGCGCGAAGACGAGCGAGGCGGAGGTGGTGGTGTAGTCGCTGCCCGCCGTCGCCGGATTCGCCCCGCCCATCGCGGTCGTGTAGTTGATGGTGGTGGTCAGCAGCGAAGGCGCGGCGAGCACCACGGTAAACGGCATCTGAACCGAACCCGTCGGGGGTTCGCCGACCGCTGCGTCGTTGATCGAAACCTGTGGCGGGATGTTGGTGATGGTCGGGTCGTTTGCGCCGCCGAGTTCGGGGTCGTCCGTCAGAACATTGGAGAAGTTCGTGCCGGAGACCGTGCCTTGATTCGAGACCCGCGCCCGTGTCGCCGGGAACGGATTATCGACCGTCACGCTAAAGGTGATGGTGACGCTCTGACCCGCGCCGAGCGTGCCGATGTTGACGTTGATGGGCGCTCCCGGAACCGACGGAGACGGGTCGTCGTCGTCGTTGACGTAAGTTGTGTTTGACGGGACGGGTTGACCGTTGGCCGAGTTGTTCGCCGCCCCGTTCGAGTTCGGCGTGCCGAGATAGACGCGCTGCGGCGCGGAGCCGGTGGCCGATTCCGGATTCTTCGACGAGTCGTTATTTCCACCGTCCGGCGATTCATCGTCGTCGGTGGTTCCGGATTCGGGCGCGGCGGGCGCGGCGCAGGCGGCACCGCCAGCCCACACGCCTGAGCCGGTTCTATCCGCCGCCACAGTAACGCTGCCGTCGACGCTGCTGGTGTTCATCCCCGCGATGAAAGCTGCGACGGCAGCATCGTTTGTCGAGGTGCCGCCGTAACCGGGCAGACGGAACGTCGCGGAGGAACGCGCCCGGACACGGATGTCGCTTTCGCCAGAGATGACCGCTTCCGGCCCGCGATTGACGTTGTTGGCGAGACCGCCCGCGCCGCCGATTTGCGCGCAGATGACGTTGGTGTCGCCCGCCGCCGACGAACCCGCGATGATGATGATGGCTTCGCGTCCGCCCACGCCGCTCATCGGATCGACGGCGTTGCCTTCCAGAATCGTGTTGCTCTGGATCGTGAGATTCAAGGTACCCGAAGTGTTGAAGGCCGACGCGCTGATGCCGCGCTGTTCCCACTGGCGAATCTGGTTGTTCGTAATCGAAGTGGTCAAAGTGCCGCCGCCGGTCTGGTTGATCGTGATGCCGTTGGCCTGCACCGATCCGGACTCAGCCACGCCCGTCGTGCCGATGAGGTTGTTGCGAATCATCCCCGACATCGTGACGCCGACCGAGGGCGCGCCGAGCGTCGCCGTAATCGCGCTCAGGATCGCGCCGTTGATGCTGTTGCCGTTGATGTCGTAACTAAAACTCGCGCCGGTGCTGGTCGCTCCGGTGTTGACCACGATGTCCTGACCGAGCGCGGTCGAATGCCCGCCCGTCAGGGTGTTGTTCTGGAAGACCGCGACCATGTCGCCGGTATCGTTCGTCGTCGCCTGCAAATGGTCGCCGCGATTCGCGAAGAGCGCGCACCCGGAGACGGTGATCGACATGTTCGACGTGCCCAACCCCTGATAGAGCACGCCGTCGTCGCTCTGCGTTCTTGAACTGTTGTTGTTGATGGTGCTGCCGGTGATGGAAAGCGTTGCCAGCGAGCCGTTGTTGACGGTGTTGCGAACCTCGACGTTGTTTTCGTGCGAAAGCCGGATAGCGGAGTTGCTGATGCTCGACGTGCCGTGCAGGTTGTCGAAATCAAGACCGGCTTCGCCGACCGCGTTGCCGTTGCTCTCAACCAAACTCGACGCGAGCGTAAAACCCGTGACGGTCGTGCCGAAAACGCCGTCGTCACCGCCGTTCGCCACGCGGATGCGCGTCAGCGAAACATTCGACGTGCTGGTCAGAAGTATCCCCGCGCCGGTCGTGTTCTGGATAACGCCGCCCGTGCAGTCAGCCGCGTTGGGCGCGGTGACGGTCGCCGGAACCCCCGTCACCTGACCGCCGCACAACCCGCTCGAATTGCCCGTCACGGTCAGACCGCCCGCCGTGCCCGTCGCATTGAGCACGATGCCGTTTGCGCCGCCGTTGGCCGAGATGCTGCGGAAGGTCAAACCGCTCGCGCCGATGTTGGTGCTGGTGACGTTGAGCGCGATGCCGGTCGTGGTCGTCAGCGTGTTGACGATGGAGGTGTTGTCCTGCGTCGCGCTGACCGTGCCGCCGCCCGTTGCGGTAAAGGCGGGGTTCGCGCCGGTGCTCAAGCTCAGACCGCCCGTGAAGTTGATGGCCGCGCCCGTGTTGGCGTTGAGAAAGACGCCCTGACTCGTACCGCTGACCGCGCCGGAGAGAGCGACCGTGCCGCCCGTCTTGTTTATGACGCTGACCGCGCGCGCCGCCGAGTTGGTAATCGTACCGGAATAGTTGATCGTCGCCGCGCTGCCATCGACCGCGAAACCGTGACTGGTCGCGCCGCTGAGCGCGCCACTGCTGAGACTAAACGTGCCGGTCAGCGTCGTCAGAGAGACGTTGTTCGTGCCGCCCGTCGAAGTAATCGACGTGAAGTTGACGCCGCCCGTGCCGCTCGCGCCGTTCGTCAAAGCGAGCGCTTGGCCGTTCGTGTTGATCGTCACCGTGCTGACGTTGACGGTGACGAAGCCCGTACCGCTGATGGCCGACCCCGTTGAGTTGCCGACCGTGAAACCGGAAAGCGTGTTGTTCTGCGCGAGCGTGACGCCGTTGCCGCCCGCGTTGATGATCGTCGGGTTCATACCCGCCGCGCGCAGCATAATCGTGTTGACGACCAACGCGACGCCGTTACCGATGAGCGACTGCCCGTTCTCGAGCGGAATGCCGCCCGTGTAGTTGCCGGTGCCGGTGAAGACGTAAATGATGTCGTTGGCCGAGTCGGCATCGCCCGCGCCGCCCACGCCCGCAACCGACGCGAGCGTGTTGAAAGGCGTACTCGACCGCCCGTCGCCGTTGGCGACCGCGTTGTTGACGTACCACACGCGGTTGGCAATCGTGATGCTGACGGTTGAAGTGCTGGTCAGACCCGCACCGTCCTCGATGGTATAGGTGAAGGTGTCGGTCACGCCGGTCTGGTTGACGGGCGGTAGATAGCTGAACTGGCCGTTGGCGACCATGCTGACGGTGCCGCCGAGCGTGCTTGTCGCCTGAAACGTATCGAGCGTAAACGAGTCGCCAAGAAACTCCGTGTCGTTGTCGAAGACGCTGCCCGTCACACGCACCGCCGGGTTACCGCTGGCCGCAACGCCGACTTCGAGCAGTGTGTTCCCGATGGTGTTGTACGTGTCGGGGTTGGCGAGCGGCGAGACGTTGACGACGCCGGTCAACGTCGTGTCAACGTCGAGCGTGTCGGCGAAGTTCACACCCGTCGCCGCTGCTGTGCCGTTGTTGGTAATCGTAACGGTGTAGTTGATCGTCCCGCCCGGCAAAACCTGCGTGGTGTTCGCCACGTTGTCCGTCTTGCTGGCCGCGATGATGGGCGCGGCCTGCGGCATCACGACCGGCATCATCGACGAATGGGCATCCCCCGCCGCCGAGCGCTCGTCAACCGTCCGCCGTTTGCCCTCGCGCGTGGCGTCGTGGCCGACGGCGGCGGATGTTGTTTTCGGGGCTAACCTGCTGGAAGCCGCCGCGACCGGAGCCAGCGGTGTCAACAGCACCGCCAGTGACAGCACGCTCGCAAAGTAGGCGTTAAAAGTCCGTGTATTGTATCTGGATTTATCTAACTTCATGGTTGTCCTCGAGGTATCACCTTTAGACCCACGCAAGGGGAGCATGGAGGGAAGCGGGTGAGAAGATTTGAATGATTAGCGTCAAGAAAACACTGAGAACGGATCGAATGCGAGCGTTAGTTCCGGAACGAATCTGTACGCGCGTCAACGGAATGCAGCCCGCATTCTACGCCGTTTCTCCCAAACATGAAACCTCAAATTTCCGAAAGCGACGCGCGGGATGGCCGCACGTCTTCACGAACCCGGCTGGAGTTCGGCAAGAGATATTTTCAATTCGGAGTTAACGTCGAATCGCGCGCTGAAGTAGTTTGGCGAGGAACCACGACGCGCGACCCGGTTTTGATTTTACTGAATGTCGCCGCGCGGGCGTCAAAAGAACCCGCGCGACCGCACGACCAAATCGTTTACGACCTCGGCGGGAAGACGCCTTGCAAGGCGATGCAAAAGTTCAAGGTCAAGTAGGGCATCATGTTGTTGTGCGGCTGATCTCCTCCCGTTGGGGCTAACACCTGCGGCGAGAGTTGAACCAGCCCCGCGTTTGAAGCGATGTAGGCGCTGCCGTCAATCGACCTCGCAAATGAACGCGCCGGGGTCGGCTGGAGTTGGTCGCCGTCATCGCTCGAAGCACGCATCGTGTGGTTGTGCGACGGCATCTCGGATTGGAGCAGCGTGACCGTCTCAGACCCGCCCGTCTCACCCAGATCGTGGAGCGAAAGCCCCGGCCCCTGACCAGGATGCATCGGGGCATTTCCCTGTAGATCAGGCAACGCGAAGTTTGACTGCCCGTTGCCGCCGTAGGTCGTCCCGAGCAGCGAAAATAATGCGGTGTTCTGGCTCAGCGGTAACAACTGCCCCTGGCAAAAAGCCCAACCTCTGGGGGCAAAGTTAAAACCGAAGATGCGGATTTCCGCAACAAATGGATCTGCCATGAAAAGGTTTCTCCTTATGTGGGTGTCGGGAAAATCCCGAACAATGAGATGATGAAATCAATGCACAGGTAAGGCTGAAAATTCGTGTGTGGTTGGGTGCCGCCGACGAGCCCGATGATCGCGCCATTCATGTTGACGTTCGGGTTATCTTCGATGTAAGGCTTGATTTGTGGCGACTGGGCGGGCAAATTATTTTGCGGGTTACTTCCCGTCCCTCCGGCGCTGGACGCCAGGAAGCCGTGCGTGTGGGAGGGCATCTGATTGGTGGTTATCGTCACCTCTTCCACACCGCCCGTTTGGGCTAACTGAAAGCCGTTGCCCATATGAATCGGCACACGCCCGCGCAAGTCGGGCAAGGCGAAGGTGTTCTGTCCGTCGCCGCCGTAAGTCGTCCCGATGAGTTGAAACAAAGTCTCATTCTCCGAGATGGGAAGCAGTTGTCCCTCACAAAACATCCAGCCTGCCGGGGCGAAGTTGCCCGCGAACATCCTTATTTCACCGACATAGGGTTGCGCCATAAATTTTCTCCTTCAGTTTTGCGAGGGGAAGATGCCCTGCAAAGCGATGCAGAAGTTCAATGTCAGGTATGGTTGCATGTTCTCGTGCGCTTGCGAGCCACCCGTGTTTGTTACCGTCGCCGGATTGAGCGATGTCAGTGCGCTCGCCGGGTTGTACAAATTATTCGCCGCGGCCAGAAAGTTATTGGAAGCAATCGGTGTCCCGGCGTTGGTCGGCGAGGCTTGCGCGGTGTGGATGTGCGTCGGTAGTTCGGGAATCGACAACGTATGCGCTTGCTCGCCGGCCCTCTCCCCCAACGTGTGTCCATTCCCGAAGCTTATCGATGCCCGGCCACGTAGGTCAGGCAAAGCGAATGTCGTTTGTCCGTTGCCGCCGTACGTCGTGCCCAGCAACGAAAAAAGCGCCTGGTTTTGGTTGATGGGCAAAAACTGCCCGTTGCACTGCGCCCAACCTCGGGGCGCGAAGTTAAAGCTCATGATCCTGATCTCAGCTAAAAAAGGTTCAGCCATGCTTTCACTCCTTTTTACCTCTCGGAACCTGAAGAATTACTGTCAAACGAATCGGTGAGGAGGGAAACAACTTTCGTGCGAGGGCGCTAATTGAAAACTGTGGCGCTGGATTTTGATTACTAACCGGCACTATCGCTGCCCGATTGTGGGCGGCTCAAGTCTTCGGCGGTAGAACTTCCCTGGAGAAGCTTCGATTCATGGGATCGCAACATCGAAGCACGCGGATTGTAGACGCAACGGAAAATAATTTCAACACATAGTTGTTAAAAGAGTTGCTCTGCGGTAGAACCCGACCAGGTTCGTAAACTCAGAGCACGCACGCTTCGGCAGTCCTCATGCATAGCACGCGTCGTCGAGAACTTGGCGGTTCGTGTGCGCAGTCCAGCACGTTCGCGCTTTACACCTTTGTACATCTCTCGTTAAACTTTCAAGCCTGCCATAACGGTGTTCGTCCCGTTCTCTGGCCAGACCGCCGACGAGTTGATAGTCGTCAAGGCAAACTCAACAGGAGCACATTGTTCATGCTTGACCTAGCATCCGCGTCGCTGCCAAATTCCGCGTCCAACATCCGTCTGCGCCCCGCGACACCCGCCGACCAAGCGTTTCTGCTCTCGCTCTACGACAGTTCGCGAGATGCCGAACTATCCCAAGTCAACTGGCCGCCCGGCGCGCGACAACAGTTCATCGAATCACAATTCAAGGCGCAACACGCAGAGTACACGCGGCGTTTCCCCGACGCCGAGTATTACATCGTCCTTCTCGACGACACCCCCGCCGGTAGACTCTGGACGGGCACGTCTGGCAACGAACTCCGGCTCCTCGACATTGCCATCCTCCCGCAATTCCAAAATAGAGGCGTCGGTACGCAACTCTTCAAACGACTGTTCGCTGAAGCCGATCTCACACACAAAATTCTCAGACACGTAGTCTTTTACGACAACCCGAACGCCCTGCGTTTCTACCTGCGACTCGGCTTCGTTGTAACCGACGAAACCGGAGCGCACACACACATGGAACGACTCCCTCTCACACCAATTCCAACGGCTACGTCGTGACACGATTGAAGACAGCTTCGTAACGGAAGCCGTCGGCCTCACGCGCGATGGGGACAAGGAAGATTTCAAAATCCCCGATCTGCTCGTGTCGTACGGGGTAGCTTTTCTGCGGAAGAAAACTCTCGCCCGGTCCGACAAAATAAAGCGCAAAGCGTTCCTGTCCCTCAGCCTTCGGCATCCCGCTTGACTCGCCATGCACTTCGACCAATTTCAGCTCGACGGTTTGCGCGGGCGCAACCTCAAACTTGAAAATTGTATTTACCACGGTTGAAAAACTACCTTCGTTCAATTCTTCGACCATTGGTCAGCATCTCCATACGTCACAGTCAGAATCACCATTTTTTTGCGTCTGCCGTTATTGCGCGCTTATTGAATCCTCATTTTGAACTAGACGACGATGTGCGCATTTTGCCACGCCACGCTCCAACCCCTCCGGGTACCACCAGCCGGAGCCACTGCAATCGGGACAGTTGCTTGCCTGTTCACCAACTGTGGAGTTCAACTTTTCATCCGGCAATTCCCTTCCTTCAGCTTGCGCCTGCTTCTTGTCAAGCTTCCACAGCCTTCTGCGCAGGTGCTCGGCCAGAAATGCCGGAACCGAAGAGATGGTCGTTCGCGACGCAGCGATTTTCAACTCCGCCATCAAGACTTCCCCCAACTCTCTCCAACGCGCGCTTTCTGTCGCGGACGGTGCTCTACCCGTCAACTCCATTGTGACCTCAAATAGGACACCGTTGAATTCGGCGAAAGCCTCATCATCATCAGTTTTTTCTACAGTCTTTATAAAAGTCTTAGGAGGTTCGTAACTTGTTGAAAACTCATCTACTTGACTCTGTCCCCCTCTGTCCCTTTTCTGGTCAGACCCTCTGACCCTTTTCTGGACAGAGGGGGACAGACCCCCTCTGTCCCCCTGACCCCCTCTGTCCCCCACCATCTCTTCGGGCAATTTGACCTCATAAAGATAGCCATCATTATTGCCTATTTCCCACTGCCGGATCACCAGACCAAAGGTTTCCAGGTAACGCAAATGTCCGTCAATGGTCTTGCGATTGCGGACGCCTGACCAATCAGCGATGTCTTTTTTTGTGGCTCTGACCGTCCGCACAGGTTTTATGGCGCCGCGTGTACGAAGGTACAAAGCGTCATAAATCCTTTTGCTCGATCCGGGGAAAATGCCGGAGGGTAAAGCATCGCGTTCCAAACTGTTCGCACGTTTATTGAAATCGCGTTCGGGGGCGACAGGAGATTCGCTGGAATCTAGAAAAGTCTGGTCTGGAAGTGAGGGGGACAGAGGGTCTGTCCCTCTGTCCCTCTGTCCCCCTGAGGGGGTATGGGGGACAGAGGGTGAAATGACTAATCCCAGCAATTCTTCGACCGGGTGCGGTTGGCGTAGGTTCGCAAAAGTATCCTGCGTCTTCTTTTTGGCCTCGCGTACCTTCACGGTCGGCTTTGCATTCTCATGGGGTTCCGTCATTTAACCGCCTCCTTGACCACGCGTAAAACATTATTCATTGAAAGACGCGACAGTACTTCGTCGGTGAGCGCGTCGTAGTCCTTACTGCCATGTGACTCCGGAGCGTGCTCATAAATGCTCTTGCGAAAAGCGGGAGCGGTTTGTAACTTGACGTTTGTTCTGATGACTGTGTCGAAAACTTGGCCGGGGAACATTTCCTGAACTTTAGCAAAAGCTTCGCCGCAGATACGGTTACGAACGTCGAAATAAGTGAGCAGATAGCCGAGTATTGAGAGGGAAGGATTGAGCCGTCTGGTCGCCTGAATTGTGCTCGTCAAATCAATCACGCCTTCAAGTGGGTAAAACTGCGCCGCGATGGGAACAATCGCATGTGCGCTGGCAAGCAGGGCTTGAGTCAGCGTCATGCCCAGGCTGGGCGGACAATCGATGATAACAAACTCATATCCATCAATGGTTTCTAGTGAGTCTTTGAGTCGATAGTGCTCCTCAATCTGCACCGCGCGTTCGAGCAAAGCGAGCCTGATATGCGAGGGAGCAATATCAAGTCCGTCAATGTGGGTTTCGTAGATCGCATCGATCAATGCAGGGCGTTCTTGATACCCAACCAGCACATCGGCCAGAGTGGTCTTGATTAACAACGGGTCGAGATATGTAAAGGTCGCATTGCATTGACTGTCCAAATCGACCAGAAGCGTTTTAAACCCTCTGATTGCTAAACCTGCGGCGACGTTGCAGGCGGTTGTTGTTTTACCCACACCGCCCTTCTGATTCGCGATGGCGATGATTTTCATGCGGCCTCCGCGCGCTTGGGTATCAGGGCTACTATCTCCGCCTTGCTAACAAATTTTACGCGGTTGTCCAAGTGATTTGGGTAATGACGTATCACTCCGTCTTTGAGTAGTTTGGCGATTTTGTTCCAACTTACACCGAGAATCTCGCGAGCCTCCGAAACAGTAATCAAGTCAGATGGTTGTATTGTGTACATATAACCCTCCATAAAATTTCGACAAACACTACAAGACAAGTAAAGGGGTGTCAAGACATTTGTAGGGATTGTAAGATAATTGAGAAATAGCAAACAACCTCTTAGGGGGAGAAATCAATGGACTCATTCGATTGAAAATAAACATACTCCCACACCCTTTAAAGTCAAAGATGATACCTAAAGTTTGAGCGCCTCAACCCAAATAAGGTTAACTCAGCTAAGTATTTAACAATCATTTGAGTAGAATAAAAGGGAATTCCGATAATGGAAGTTTTACGCATGAGGTGTGAGCTGGGGTCTGTTCAGTAACCCCACTAAAGTGAGCAATAAAGTAACTTGCGCGACACCCACATGTCATTTTCGGTGGCGATAAACCCGCGCCGCTCGTGATGCCTCGACGGGAGGGCTACT
>JBGTHJ010000133.1:0-15905 GCA_041746175.1 Pyrinomonadaceae bacterium | reverse complement strand
GCGACGGTTGGCGGCGGCGTGGTTCCGCTGGTCGGCGCGGGCGCGATTGCAGCGAGCCGACGCTGCTCATCCGGCGTCAACTGGAGCATGTAGCGGACGAGCAATTTTGCGTGGTCGCCGCCGTACTGTTCGGCGGATGCGGGCAGCGGGCCGTTAAAGACGTGCCGCTCGCCGTCGTTTTTGAACAGGCCGGAGGGCATCGCGGTGCCGGGGAGTATGCGCTGCGGGTCGAGCAGCCAGCGCAGCGTCCAATCGGGTTTGAGTCGGCCTCCGGCCATCAGGAAGTTCGGCGCGGAAGCCGTTTTGTCGCGTGCCGGGTCGCCCGTCACATGACACTTCAAACACGGCGCGGCTTGCGAGGTGAACAGCGCGCGGGCGAGTTGCTTTTCCTGCTCGTCGAGTTCGAGTTGCGGTTCTTTGATGTAGGGCACTTCCTGCGACGATACCGCCATGAAGAAACGCACCAGCGTACGCAGTTCGTTCGGCGAGAAATTGAACGTTGGCATCCGTGTTTGCAAATACGGGCGCACACCGTTGCGGTTCAGGCCGGGCTGCGGCGAGAGTCCTGCCGCTGCTGGCTTCCTCGCAGACACCGCGTTCGGCTCGGCGTTAGCTTGAGAGCCTTGCTGTCCGGCGGTTGTTTGTCCCGCGTTGTTCGCGCCGGAATTCTGGCCGCTTGTCGCCATCGCTTCGGGGACGGCGTTGTTCGCGCCGGTGGTTTGACCATGACCGGCGGCGATGCCGATTTGGGCGGGCGGGCGCGAGAAATCCGCGCCGCGTCCGAGCGGGCTGCGTTCGTTGGCCGCGCCGCTTAGAGACGGGTCGCGGAGGAAGCTCAAAAGCCAGTCGGGATCGACGCGCGCGCCTTCGGTGGTCAGCGCGGGCGGCAACTGTTCCTTGCCTTCGGGCGTTCCGAACAAAGGCAGCCCCGAGAGCGTCGATGTTTGCCCGATCTGCACCGAATGGCAACCCATACAGTTGTACTTCTTGATAACCCACCAACCCTCCTGGATGTCGCGCTGGCGGTCGGTCGGCTGGTAGAACAGCGACTGCGGGACGCTCGAACCTTCCAGTCCCACACTCCCGAGCAGAAACGTCGTCAGCGCGTTTTTCCATTCGGGAGTCAGGTACGGCTCGGGCATACGCAACATGTCGCGGGGTTCTTTTTCTTTGCCTTCGTCGTAAATCCACGGCGTCTCAAGCTTATTCTCGAAAAAGCCGCGCCGGTTGTACCACGGCTCGCCCTCTTTCTTGGTGTGGGGGTCGATGCCGCGTTCGGCGTCGTGCGTCAGGAGCGCGAAGTCGAGCCGCTCGATTGGCGTCGAGCCTTCGGCGGTCAACTCTTTACCGATGCGCTGTTCTTCCTCGAAACCTTTGATCTCGTGACACCCGGCGCACCCGTACTGTTTGATGAGCGTGTGCCCTTCTTCTTTTAACTGCGGGTCGTCCATGAAGGAGGCGTCCGGGTATTCGCCTCTGCCGGTGAGCGAGAAGAGATAGGTGGCGATGTCGCGCGACTCGGCATCGGAGAGACGGAAGTTTGGCATTACCGTCATGTTCTGTACCTGGAGTTCCACGCCGTGGATGGGACAGGTGGAATGCTCCTCGGTGTCGAAGATGAACGGCTTGTTTTTGCTCGCGTAATCTTCGGGGGTCAGGTCGCGTTTGTGCTTCGGGCAGTAGGGTCGCCAACGCTGGCGCGGGTTGTGAATCCAGTGGACGATGTATTCGTAGTTCGACTTTTCACCGACGCGCGAAAGATTCGCGGCGAAGGTTCCGCCGATGCGCTGGTCGCCCTCGCCGATCGAATGACAGGCGAGACAGCCGCGCGTCTCGAAAAGTTTTTGGCCGTTGGCGGCGTCGCCGCTCGGCTGCTGGGCGTAACGCCCGTCGAAACTCTCTTGCCAGAGATAGGCGGAGATCGCGTTGCGCTCTCGGTTCTCGCGCTCGCGGTCGGCATCGAGCCTGCCGCCTTCGCCGTCGAAACGCCAGAAGGTCGGCATCTTGGTGCCGGGGCGAAAGCCCTGCGGGTCTTTGAGCCACGCGGGAACCCACTCCTTACGCAACTTCAAGCGCACGTCTTTCAGATTCGGCCCGACTTTTTTCTGATCCTGCATCAAGTAGCGCGACTGGATGTTCAACTGGTCGATGCGGGCTTCGAGTTGACTGTTGGTGACGCGGAGTTGTTCGGCGCGGGCGAGCAACTTCTGGACGGCGGATTGATCCGCGCTGCCGATGGTCTGTTCGGTCTGGCGCGCTTCGCGGTCGTTGGTCGTGATTTGGTCTTCGAGTTGTTTGACTGATTGGCGCGTGTTGGTCAGAAGGTCTGTCTCGCGGTCGAAACCTTCGTAGCGGTGACAGCCGACGCAGCCGCGCTCTTGAAATAAATCCTTGCCGAGATTGAGCGTGTCCGCGCCGAGCAGCACGCGGTCGTTCGAGTGACATTGCTGGCAACCCGCCTCGACGTTCTCTTTCTGGTGCATCGGATACAGCCAGTATTTGTGCCGCCCGTGCGCTTTGACGACGCTCGTCGTCGCGCGCCCGTTGCCGCCATGACAACTCGAACAGCCGAACTTGTCGGGGTTGTGTACTTCAAGCAACTCGGGGCGTGGGTGACTGACGAAGGCGCGGGCGAGCGAGTCGGGCGTCCGGCGACCCCCGCGCATGTCGGGGGCGGTCAGCGGGAAAGATTCGCGCGTGGCGAGGTGGCACGTCTCGCAGCGATCAACGATGTTCGTCGCGTTGTCGCTGATTTGACGTATCCTGAAATCGAACTCCTTGTTTCTGTTGCGCAACGAGGTGACCGTCTGGCGATTCAGCCCGACGACGTTTTCCTTGAGATAGTCGTCGCGTTTTTGCGCAAGCTCTCGCGACACTTTGAGGACTTCGGCGCTACGGACGAGCAGTTGCGCCTTTTCGTCTTTGAGTTTGTTGTAGAGGGTTTCGATCCGGTTGAAGTCGAGAGACTGCTTTTGCATCTTGCCGTCGTCGCCCGGCATCTCGACGTTGATCTTCCGGCTCTTTAACTCATCGACATCACGACGCAACTCCTTCTTCTCGGACTCCTCCGCCGTCTCGACGTTGTAGTTGATAACCGTGATGCGCCCGCGCGCATCCTGAAACGGATCCGTAATCACCGCGAGTTGGTCGTCGATCAAACGGATGCGCTTGTCAATCTCGGTCTTTTCGGGTTGGGCTTGGAGCGCCGCCTGCTTCGCCGCCTCGTCGAGTTGTTTGAACTCTTCGCTCTCTTTGACTTCCTTCTCGGTCGGATAGCCGCCCCTGTTCAGACGCCGCAGGTAGCGGTCGAAACGCGAGACGAAGGTGCGCTGGACGCTCTTCCACGGACGCTGTCCGTAAACTTCGTCGTAGAGCGCCCACGCCAGCACGCCCGTCAGCAGCAGCGCGCAGACGAGCAGGATGCTGCTCGTCGAGCGGCTGATGATGGGGTCAGACGCCGGAGCGTCGGGAGTTTTCTTGACCAGCGAATCAGAGTCGGAAGTCTCAGCCACGTCTACATTCCTCCGCGCGAACGACTCAAACATTAAACCAGGGCGTGACCCACACGTACTTGATGGTGAATGCCAGCCGCAGCACAATCTTGACCGGCAGGGCTATCAAAACCGAGATGGCGAAGAACTGAAAAGTGAGGTATTGCAGCAGGCTCGTGCGCGCCAGCAATTTGGTCTCCAACTCGTCGGGCACACTCGCCCACCGCCTGAGTTCTTTGAAAGAGGTCAGATACCTCAACTTGAACTCGCCGCGCTTCATCAGCCAGTGGAGGAACAAACCCGCGAGGAGGTAGAACGCCCCGACCACAATCGCGCCGAAGATGATCTTGGCGGGCATACTCGTAATCCCGACGAACTCGTGGAGGTCGCGGTTCTTATCGAACACGACCGCGTTGTGATCCCACGTCTGGCCGGGCCAGAACCAAATCCAGCCGGGGCCGCGGATGAACGTCCCGATGATGATGAGGAGGATCCACGTCACCCACCCGATGAAGAACATGTTGAGCGCAAAACGCCGCTGCTTGAAAGTGTAATAACCGTTTCCGAGCGGGTTCGAGTCAACGTAGGGGAAGACCATCAGGCCGACCATCATCAGCGACGGCATCACGACGCCCGCGATCCACGGGTCGAAGTAAACCAGCATCTCCTGCAAGCCGAGGAAGTACCACGGAGCCTTCGACGGGTTCATCGTCAGGTTCGGGTTCGCGGGTTCTTCGAGCGGCGCGTCGAGCAGTATCGACCAGATGAACAGGATCACCGTGACGATCACGGCGGCGAGAAATTCGATGCGGACGAGATACGGCCAGACGTGGAGTTCGCGCGCCCAACCGGGTCGCCACGGCAGCGTCTTGCGATGATGCGTCTTCGCCAGTTGCGGGTCTTTTTCGAGTTGCTCGATCAACTCGTCGTTCTGGTTGGCCTGTTTGATGCCGAGCCACATAAAGAACGGCACCAGAAAGAGCATCGCGACGATGGGCACGTTGTCGGGCGCGGACGTAATCTTCCACAGTTGATGCCAATCGTGGACGGTGAAGGCGAACGCCGCCACCGCGACGACCGCGACGAGCAGCATCAATATCCCGCGACCTTTGCGTTTCTTTGGTTCGTCCATGGTCTAAGGTCTCCGCTTCCACTCGCTTACGCGGGGGCGCGCGCCCGACTTGCAAAGGCGGCTCTGTGTGGCGGGCGCGCTGCCGTTTACTTCTTAACCGGCTTCATCTCGGATGCGAGCATCACGGGCGCGGGGCCGGAGATGCCGCCGTCTTTACGTATCCGCCAGAAATGTACAGCCATAAAAATCGACGCGACGAGCGGGATGCCGATGCAGTGCCAGATGTAGGAACGCAGCAGCGCGTTGGCATCGACAATCGAGCCGCCGAGGAGTCCGAAGCGCACGTCGTTGAAGGGCGTCATCCCGAGTTGCGGCCCGAACGGGCCTTCGCTGCCGAAGCCGGGCGTCGCGCGTGCCATGTTGGTGCCGACCGTCACCGCCCAGAAACCGAGTTGGTCGTCGGGGAGCAGATAGCCCGTAAACGACAACAGCAGCGTCAGGACGAGCAACACGACGCCGACGCACCAGTTGAACTCGCGCGGGCGCTTGTACGAACCCGTCATCACGACGCGGAGCATGTGGAGCCACGTCGTAATCACCATCAGGTGCGCCGCCCAACGGTGCATGTTGCGCAAAAGTTTGCCGAACGGCACGTCGTGTTCGAGATAGAGGATGTCGCGGAACGCCTGCACCTTGGTCGGGTGGTAGTAGAACATCAACAGCACGCCCGTGAACGTCAGCACGATGAAGAGATAAAACGTGATGCCGCCCATCCCCCACGTGAAGCCGTAGCGCACCGCATCGCGGTTGATCTTGGCGGGGTGGAGATGAAGGAAGACGTTCGAGAGAACCGCGAGCGAGCGGTTGCGCGGGTCGGAGCGGTCGTGCGAGACACGGAAGATGGATTTCCAGAGTTGGGTTTGCTGCGGGTCTTTGTAAGTCTCGGCCTCCTTTTTCGCGCGGTCTCTGAGCGCGAGGCTCTCTTCGCGCGCCTTTTCAAGCAGACGCGCGCCAGTTCCCTTCACGTCTTCCTGCGTGCCATCCTTCGGCTCTCCGGGACGTTCCGGCTCCATACCTGTTTCTCCGGCGGACGATGGACGATGGACGTTTGACCATCTCCGCAGCTCTGTTATCTGTTAACCATCAGTCATGGTAAAGTTCGAGTCCATCGTCAGTGGTCAAACGTCAGGGGTCGTTGAATTACAACGGAATGAAAGCGTTCTCCTCGTCAAATCTGTTCTGGCCGCCCTTCGGCCATTCGTAGAGCCGCGCGATGTCGACGACGACCTGACCTTCGGCGTCGAGTACGACGTGCGCGCGATCCATCGGGCGCGGGGCGGGTCCCTCGAAGTTGATACCCTCGCTATCGTAGCCGCTGCCGTGACACGGGCATTTGAATTTGTTTTCGCTCGCCTTCCAGTCGGGGGTGCAGCCGAGGTGCGTGCAGCGCGCGTAGATGACGAACAGGCGGTCGGAAGTTTTCGTCACCCAGATGCGGTACTGCTGTTGATATTTGGTATCGACGCCGACGGCGTAGTCGCCGGGAAACCCGACGCGGAAGACGCTCGACGGCTCGAAGATCGTGCGCGGCAGAAAGAAGCGCAGGAACATGTAAAAGCTCGTCAGCAGGAACCCCGCGACGCTCGCCCAAATCAGACGACGGCGCAACTTGTTGACCGGAGGTTCGGGCGCGCTCTGCACCACCGCGCCTTTTGGCGGACGCGCGGCGGACGGCTTCGCGGCGGACGGCGGGACGCCTTTGGTGACGGATGGGGTCGGCGTCGAGGCGGCATTGGCCGCTCCTGAAGCGACGCGCGCGGCGGGCGGAGTCTTGGCCGGGATTTCGGTGGACGCCGCGTCGGTCGGCGTCGATGCGCCGGACGGAATTGCGTCGGCAGACGGAGTCGCGTTCGCACTCGCGTCCGGGGGGGTCGGAATCTTTTCGCTATCCACGCCGCGACCTCCATCGAGGGATTTGGTTACAACGGCTATTTTGCTAGTGAAACAGCCGCCAACGTGCTACACCCGTAGCGCAAACACGGCGGGTACAACCCTCCGTGCAAGAGGAAAACCTCTCCGCGTTGTGATTCAGTTGCTTTGCGTGACATGAAGTGCGCCGCGCCGGAAATAAATTGTATGCTGGCTCGGCTAGCCGCTTTTATACTCTTTTCGAGTGCCAGTTGGCAAGATTAAATTTCCACCTGACAGAACTCTGTGCGCCGCGTGCCGTGCCCCCCCGCGCACAACCCGACGAGGCACGACACTCTGGAAGCGATGACCCATAAACCGCACGTCATTTTTTACACGCGCCCCGGCTGCCACCTCTGCGACGAAGCGCGGCGGCACATCATCGCGGCGGGCGGTGCGGGTCGCTACACCTTCGAGGAGATCGACATCGACGCTGAACCCGCGCTCGTCCGGCGCTACGGCGTGGACATTCCCGTCGTCGTCATCGACGATACGGTGGCATTCAAACATCGTATGACCTCCGACGACTTCAAAGCAGCCATCGGAAAAGCTGAAGCCCGCCGGTCGTCGTAGGCCGCCCGCACGACCTTCGTTTGTTATGAATAAGTTTCACGCTGATGTTCGAGGTGCCGAAGCCCGCACTTCGTCAAGGGCGCAAGTCCGCCCGCCACGACCATTGACACCCTTGACGAAGTGCGGGTTTCTGCAAATTCGTTCAACGAGCGGCGGCGGTCTACTGTCCGAACCGCTGACGATATTCGGCGGAAGTGATAAAGGCTTTGACCATCTCGGCGCGGCGGAAGTCGCCGCCGAACTCGTTGAGCTTGTCGAGCCAGAAATTGAAGCCCGCGAGATTGTTGTCGGGCGCGTCGTCTGGATTGCGGCGAAGGTAACCGAAATACTGCATCAGGACGAACGCGGAGTTAAATTCATTGCTAACAAAGTCGGTGTCTTCGGCGATGTGGCGGAGGACGGTGGCGCGCGTCTCTGTGCCGTTGGTCAAGCCTCTGACGAGCGCATCGCGTTCCGTCGTCGAGAGCACACCGCCCGCGCGCACGTTCAAAGCATCGACGTACTGCGCGGGGGTCTGGCTCTGCGGATAGAGCAACATGAATTCGCGGCGCGCGACGAATGAATCAGCGAAGGCTTGTCTATTGGTTTCGAGTTGCTCGTTTGCGCCGGGCTGACCGATGACCACGCCTCTGCCGATCTCCTGCGTGTCGGGCGTGAACAGGCGAAAGCGCGGCGACTCGCCGAACGCAGCTTTTGAGAAACGATAGACGAAAAACCCGGTCTGCTGAAATTCGATGGAGAGGAAGAAAGCCGCCGAAGTATCGATGCGCTTGACCGCGCGGCACTGCGCATCCGCGCCGCACGACTCGATGTTGTTGCGCCAGAACTGAAACCCTGCGGCGTCCGGTTCGCGGTTGAGGAAATCGATGTAGTGTTGGCGGACGAAGAAGTCGGTCGAGTCAATCGGGTTTGTCGCGGGCGTCGTCGCGTCGTCGTCGTCGATGACGACTTCGGCGCTCGATTGAATTCCGAGGGATGTGCCGCCGGAGGGATTTCGCAGCGTTAGATTTATCCGTTCCTGAGCTTCGGCGAAAGCGTCGTCGGTGATGAAGACGCTGACGGTTTGGGAAATCTCTCCGGCGGCAAAACGGAGCGTGCCGAGCGCGGTTGAATAGTCTGTCCGTTCGGACGCCGTGCCATCGCTCGTCAAATAATCGACGCTGAGCGGGACGGAGGACTCCGTGCGTATGACGGTCACGGTCGCCCGCCCCGCGCCTTCGGCGACCGTGTAAGTCGCCGCGCTAAACTGGACTGTCGGCGTCTGTGGCGTCGGGGCGGTGACCGAATCGGTAATGGTGTAAACCGTGCCGTTGTTGTATCCGGCGACGTAGAGATTACCCGCCTCGTCGTCGCCGAAAGTCGAAATTTGCAGCGTGGTGTCGAGCATGAGCGAGTTGACCCATGCGCCATTTTCAAACCTCAGCCCCCAGATTCGACCGCTACAAAAATCTCCGTAGAAATAGCGTCCCTGCATACGCGGGAATCGCCCTCCGCGACTGACGAAGCCGCCCGTGACCGAGCAATCGCCCGTGCCGCGACGGTCGTACTGCCAGACGGGCAGCGTGAGTCCCGCCGCGCTGCAACCAGTGGGAGGATTGAAGCAGTTCGCGCCCTCCATGATCCGCCAGCCGTAATTTTCTCCGCCCGCGCTCGCCGCTGCCTGAAAGTTGACCTCTTCAAATGCGTTCTGTCCAACGTCCGCCACGTAGAGATCGGCGGTCGCCTGGTCGAAGGAAAAACGCCACGGGTTGCGCAGTCCGAGCGTCCAAATCTCCGGACGGAAGCCCGGCGTGTTGATGAAGGGATTGGTGGCGGGAACGGTGTAGGTGTAGGGTCTGCCGCGCTCAACGTCGAGGCGCAGAATTTTGCCGAGCAGTTCAGCCGGATTCTGCGCGCGGTTGCCGGGGTCGTCACCCGAACCGCCGTCGCCCATGCCGACGTAGAGCAAGCCGTCGCGCGGGCTGAAGGCGAGTTGGCCGCCGTTGTGATTGGCGAACGGCTGGTCGATGGTGAGAACAATTTGTTCGCTGCCCGGGTCGGCGAGATCGGGGTTGTTCAGGTTGCGCTCGAAGCGCGCGATGACGGTGTGTCCCGCCGTGTTCGTGTAGTTGACGTAGAAATAACCCTTGTTCGAGTAGCCCGGCGGGAAAGCGAGTCCGAGCAGGCCGCGCTCGCCGCCGGTCGAGATGCGTCCGGCGATGTCGAGAAACGGAGCGGGGAGCAGCGCGCCGTTTTTGATAATGCGAATCTGTCCCGTCTGTTGGACGACGAAAACGCGAGGGGTGTTATCGCCCGCGTGCGTGATGCTGACGGGCTGCGTAAAGCCTGTGACCGGCGACGACAACGCTATCACCGGCAACTCCGACTGCGGGTTCGTTCTCGTTCTCGCAAGCGATGCGTTAGCCGCTCCGCCGCTCGTCAATCCCATCCACAACACCGCCCCGCCAAGCAAACCCGCCGCCATCGAGACGCGCATAAACTTCATACCAATTCCCTCTTTCACTGACACGTTTGATTGTTGGTGATAGCGAGTTGCAATAGCATGTAGCACCTAAAAGAGAGTCGCCCCCTGAGAGCGCGAGCCTCCGGCTCGCTTTGAGCGTGCTGGATCACGCTGGCCAGCGGGACGCTGGCGCTCCCGGCACTCACCCGATTGCAAAGCACAATAGGTCGGACGTTTTTCTTGGGGGAGACGAATCACAGTATAAACCCGAAGTCCGCGCCGCACGCGTGACGGCGCGTCGCTGTCGTTGCTTACATTCTCACCCGGCGGGCTGAACAAATTCAGTTTGCCGAGTTGGAACTGGCAGTCCTGATGGTCGCGCGCCGCTCCGTTCGGTGTTCGCGGTGGGTTCAAAATGGAGCTTGACAGCGCTCTCTTCAACCGCCGCGAAAAGTTGCTCACGCTCGCTTTCGTCGGTTGCTTGACGATAGGCGAGCAGCAGCTCTTTGAGCGCGGCGAGGTCGCGATAAACTCCCGCATCATCGACGGGCGGCGTGAGATACGAGATGAGTTCGGCATAAGACCGGCGGCGCGCAATCGCGCCTTCCGATGGATTGTTGACGCTGTAGATGTAGACGTGGGGCACCTCGCCGACGAGCCGGTCAGGCCAGCACTCGCCCGACAACCCGACCTGTTTGCCCGGCATAAATTCAAGCGCGCCGTGCGTCCCGACGTGCGCCACGACGTTGGCCTTGAACACCTTTTCGATATAGGTGTAGAGCGCGGCGAAACCGTGATGCGGCGCGCCGCTGCGAGCCATCAACAAGCGCATCGGGTCGCCCTCGTAACCGAACGATGGCTGGACGCCGATAAAGACGTTGCCGAGCGTGAGTCCCTGAATCAACAACTCGCCGCCGAACGAATTGATCGCGCCGGGGGCGTAACCCCATTCGTTTTCGATCTCTTCGACGTACGGGCACAAACGACGATACTCGTCCGTCGTCATTCGATGCGCGACGTGGCACGCCGCGCCGTAGCGTTCCGAGTTGCCGCCCGTCAACATCTTGCGCAACACGTCCGCGCTCGCGGGCACGTCAACCGCGTAGCCCTCGCCCGCTAGCCGCGCGAGCGTCGCCCACACGCTTTGAAACACGTCCAACTCCGCCGCCGTCCCCGTGTTGCCCTTGTTCGGCGGAAAGCAGAAGACGACGAGCGCGACTTTGACGCGGGCGCGCTCAAGCGTCCGCAGTTCGTTCCAACGACGCAGACGCCGCGCCACTCTCCGGCATCGCTCTTCGAGCGGGACGGGCGACGCCCCCGTCGCGGTCATGCCGCCGTAGACGAACGGTTCGGTGGCGCCGTCGATTTCCGGGATGGCGATTTGCATTCCCGCCTGCACCGGATTCAGCCCCGTCCAGGACTCCTGCCACGACTCGACCGTCTGCACGTCGAGACTGACGGCGGAGCGAAACGGTCGGTTCAGGTCGCGCAGGAATTCGACCGCCGCTTCGCTATCGTTCATCGCCGGGCCACCGACAAAACTGAACCCCGTCAGCGAAACGATTTGACTGACACGCGAACGCACGCCCATCCCGTCGTCGCCCGCGTCAACGTCGCTCTCAGCCGCGACGCTCCGGTCAACTTTGCGCCCCGCGTTGTGCTCTCGATTTTTCTCGCCCCGCGTATTCACCGGCGCGACGAAGAAACGTCCACACGCATCGCGGTTATCCATAAAGGTCGAGATCGCGGGCAGGACGGCGAGTCCTTCGGCTTCGATGGCGCGGATCAAAAAGTCGTAATGCGCGCGCGTGCCGCTGACGATTTGTGGCCGCATCAGGAGCAACCCGATGGTTTGAGCGGGGACGAGCGCGGGCGCGTCGGGCGAACTGCGACGACGCCGTTCGTACCAACTTTGATAAGCCGCGAACGACTCGAACAGCGCGGGCGCGTCCGGGTGGTAAATCGCGACGGCGGGCATCGACTCCGGTGGCGGCGTTTCGACATTTGCGAGCCGCGCATCTTCGGCGTAATGCTTGAGCGCGTAGAGCAACATCGCACGGATGTTGGCGGGCGTCGGTTGGAGGAAATAGCAAAACATTTGGAGGTAATGCTTGATGTCGCGCAGCCGACCAGCGTTGGGCACAAATCGCAGCAGCGCAGGCAGTCGCTCGACCAGACGTAAGTACTGCGTGTGCCCGCTCGACTTTTTGCCGCGAGCCGAACGAACCTGCTCGCCCATCCACGTCGCGGCGGTCTTCATCAGACGCGACGCACGGCTCGCCGCGCCGACGCTTTTCTCTGCCGCCGCGTCCGCCGCATCGCTTCCGTTGCGCTGCCCGAAACGCAATTTCCCCATCCGCGTCCGCCGCATCAACTCCGGCATACAGTTGATGACGACGACCGCGCGCAAACGCATCTCGTACTTGCCGAACAACTCGATGAGACGCATTGCGTTCTCGCCGTCGGTGACGTGGAACACGAAGACGAGTTCCGACTCGCTAAAATCGCGCTCGATTCCGCGCCACTCGCCCGCGTCGAGCGGCGCGCCGAGATTGTGCGCGGCCACGCTCAGGCCAAGCGCGTGACGATTTTCGATGTCGCGCTCGGCCTGTTTGAGCGGCGCGAGCAGACTCGACCCGACGTAGAGCACCGTGATCTTTATCCGCTTCGACATATTCACTTTCGAGATGTCAACATACTTCGTCGAGCGCGTGGCTCCGTCTGGTCAGCGTCGATTCAACTCTTCGGGCTTGTCGCCTTTGCCGGGCGGCGGCGATGCGGCATCCGTCGCCGGAGGTTTGCTCTCCGGCGTGTACCCTTCGGCGAGGAGCCTTTCGTACGCGCGTTGCCCGGCCAGTTTGCCGCGCTCCTCTCCGGCGATGCGCGCCTCTTCAACGATCAGAGGCATGACCCCGATGACTTTTCGTCCGAGCGGCGACTCGTAGAATGCGACGAGGTCGTTGACCTCGGCATCGCTCATCAGCTTGTCGTAAATCGGCAACATCATCTCGACGTAGTTGACCGCGTCGATCTCTTCTTTCAACAGCGCGATCAGACGCGGCGGAATTTCCGGCGGCAAGTTTTGCTTGACGTACTCGAATTGCTGATTGGCTCCGAGCGTGCCCATCTCGGCGGCTCTCGTCAGTTCGAGCAGGCGGCGGATGTTCTGTTCTTTGAACGCGGCGGGCTTGCGCCCGACGGCGGCGATTACGAGGTCGTCGGCGCGATAGCCTTCGACGACGGCAAACGGTCGTTGCTGCTTGCCCGCACCGAGATCGAGCATCACGCGTTTCGGCACGCGATCCTGCAAATAGTTGACGAGTCCGGCCAGCGTTACTTCGCCGCTCGTGTTGGCCGCCCCGCCCTTCAAGCCTTCGACCAGCGCCCACGTAAAATAGCCCTGCTTCTTTTCCGTGTACTCGTAAGCGCGATGCCCGACCGCCGTCGCGTAGAGCGTCGCAAACGCTTCGACCTCCCGGTTGCGGACATCGAAGTTGAAGCCGCGCGTGTAGGCCGGAGTCAAAGGATTGTCGGTGTCGGCGCGTCCCGACGGGTCGTTGCGACAGGCATCGAGAATCATCACCACTTGCGCCACGTCCATCTTTTTGACCAGACTTTTGACCTGCGTGACGTTGATCGCGGTCTGTTCGAGCAGGTCGATGTCGTTGCTCACCTGCGCGTCGGAAGGCAAGAGGAAAGCCTGTTGATCGCGTTCCGTCCCGTGTCCTGAAAAAGCGATGACGAGCAGCCCGTCCTTCGGCATCACGCCTTTCAGGTTTGACAGGCGGCGCAAGATATTGCCGCGCGTCGGCAGTCGTTCGGAGGGTTGGTCGGAGGCGAGCAAGGTCACCTGCTCTTCGGGAAAATCCGCATACCGTACCAGTGCATCCTTCAAGGTTTTTGCATCGTTCGATGCGCCGCCGAGCGTCGTAATCTGCGTGTCGTCGTATTTATCGACGCCGACGATGAGCGCGTACCGCTTCGCGGTTCCCGGCCATCCTCGCGGCTCGCCCGCAGCATCCAGCGTCAAGCCCTTGCCGCCACCAATCTGCGGCGTCGGGGCGGGAGCGACACCCTGCGCCGCGCCCGGCGATGCGCCCGCGAACATTACAATAATTGCCATCAAAAACAGCATCAAATACGTTTTCATCGGGGTAAGTCTCTCTTTCAAATGTGGGCTGGCAACCACGCATCGCGCGGCCTTTAATCGACAACTCGACTTTCGGCGGTCGTCATCAAGCGACACCTTCGATTTCGTCTTCGAGGGTCGCGAAAATATCGTGGAGGCGTTCGACGATGCCGGCTTCTACTTTCCAGAAACCGCGTCCCTGTGCTTCGAGCAGGCGACCGACGAGCGAGCGCGCCGAGTGCGGATTGAGACGGCGCAGGCGTTCAAGCATCGTGTCGTCGAGCACAAAGGTCTGCGCCATTTCCGCGTATACCCAATCGTCCACAGCGTCGGCGGTCGCGCTCCAACCGAACGTGTTGGCGACGTGGCTCTCGATTTCCGCGACCCCGCGAAAACCGTGCTTCAGCATCCCTTCGTACCATTTCGGGTTGAGCGTCTTGGCGCGCGTTTCAAGCCGGATGGTCTCTTCGAGCGAACGCACTTTCATCTCGCGCGATAGCGCGTCGGAAAGATAAATCTGCGGACGCGCTTGCGCGCTCTTCTCGACCGCCTTCGAGACGCCGCCGAGATATTCAAAGTAATGGTCAACGTCCGTGATGCCGATTTCAAACGAGTCGATGTTTTGGTAGGTCGCCTCGACCCGCGAGAGCGCGCTGTTCATCGCGTCGCGCGCCTCGCGTCCTTCGACGCTGCGCCCCTCACGGTCGCGCCCGTAGGCGAAACACTTGCGCGTGACGAACAGGTCGCCGAGCGCGTCCGCCTGATCCCACTGCGAATCCATCACCATGAAGTTGACGTTGGTTCCGTAGTTCCCCGGCGCGTTTGAAAAGACACGCAGCGCGGCCTCGTCGAAGTCGCCCCCGGACGCCGCCAACTGTTCGAGCACGTTCCGCCGGACGTAATTCCATTCCGCCGGCTCGTCAAGTTCGGCGACGCACCTGACCGCTTTATCGAGCAGCCCCATCGTCGCGCCGAACAGGTCGCGGAAGATGCCCGACACCGTCATCACCACGTCGATGCGCGGTCGCCCCAGACATTCGAGCGGAATCGGCGCGACATCCGTGACGCGGTTCATCGAGTCGCGCACGGGGGCGACGCCGAGCAACCAGAGCGCCTGCGCCACGCCTTCACCCTGCGTCTTGATGTTGTCCAATCCCCACAACACCAGCGCCATCGCGCGCGGGTAACGCCCGTGTTCGTCGTGATGCCGTTCGAGCAAAAGATTGACGACGCGTTCGCCGCGCGCCAACGCCACGTTCGACGGTACGCTGTACGGGTTAATCGCGTGGGTGTTGCGACCCGTCGGGAGAATGCCCGGATTCTGTACGATGTCCGCGCCCGGCCCCGGCTCGATATACTCGCCGCGCACCGCACGGACGAATGCGTCCAACTCTCGATTCGTTTTCAGTTGCACGCGCACCGTTTCCAGAACCGCGAACACGCGCGCGGCTTCGACGGCTTCGACATGCGCCTCCCGCGCGAGCCATTCGAGAGCCGCCTCTGGCCCCTCATTCATGTAGAGTTCAATCGCCGCATCGACTATTCGCTCAACCCGCTCGCGCTCGCGCATGTCGCTTTCCGACGCCGCGCTCGCGCGCAACAATTCCTCGTAGGCACCCACGCCCAACCCTTCAGCGACGAGGTCGGTCAGCGCCCGCGCGCGCGCTTCGGGACGGTCGAACGACGCAACCATCCGCAACAAAGCCGCACTCTCGTCCGCGTCCGACGCATTCCCGAAGACGTGCAAGCCGGTCGGGATCAAACGCCGCTCGACCTCGACGACCTGTTCGTAGAGGTCGAGCACGCGGCGGTCACGCGCTTCATTCGCTCCGGCATGGGGCAGCAAATCATCTTTCATAAACTTGAGGCCGACGAGACATTGAGCGCGGCGGCGATGTTGTCATCCGTCGCCAGCGCGGGGAGTTGTACGAGTCGTCCGTTGAGCGCGGCGGCGAGCGACTGAGATTCGCCCCGCGAGGTGAAGCGATTTTGTGTATCAATCACGGTTGAGACGACGCCCGCGCGTTGCAACGCCGCGCCAAGCTGTTCGAGTTCGTTTCTGATTAAACTTTTGCGCGCGTTGCGGTCTGCGCTCGCGACATCACGGAGCGCGACGTTGGCGCGCCCGTCGGTAAAGACGTAGAGCACGACTCGTCGCGTACCCTGACGCACGGCGCGTTTGGCGACTTCGAGCGCGCGGAGCAGTCCGGCGGCGACCGGAGTCGCGCC
>JBGTHJ010000132.1:0-8071 GCA_041746175.1 Pyrinomonadaceae bacterium | reverse complement strand
GCCCGTCAATACGATGGCGATGAGCAAACAGACAAACTGCCTTGCGCGCTTTGGTGTCCTCATATTTGATTTTTCCCATCAGGCTGTATCATGACAAAAAAGGACGGCTCGTCGGCGGAGAGAAGCTTCCGCGCGAACCGGACGGCTAGACGTAGCACCCTCCGACATGCGCCGATTATGACAGGTCGCGCGAATTTGGGGTAGCGAGAAAAATAGACGCTTTCGGACGGCGGGCGAGAAAATTTCGACGATCAATCGTCGGATTCGACGAAGGTTGTTGGCTATCTGACGAATGATAGCTGCGGAGCTTTCGTCGCCCATGTTTCGCCAGATGGCCGTCAGGCTTTTTCCAGCCCCGCATATTTTTCGATGAGCTTCTTCTGGCCGAAGCCGGGGAAACTGACGGTGAGTTTGACCGCATCGCCCGTGCCTTCGCGTCGCAGTACGAGACCGCGACCGTATTTCGGGTGGCGGACGTGCGAGCCGGGAGCGAAGTCGCCGCCCGCCGTCGCTGCCGCCGATGATGATGAAGACGCGGCGCTGCCCGTCGCGGCGGGACGGCGTTTGATGGTCGGTTGCGGCGGCGATGCGGACGGCCTTGCCGGGGTCGCCGTCGGGTTTGCCGGGGCGGATGTCTGGCGGGTGAATTTGTCGCCGCGCTGGCGGAAAAACTCGGCGATGGAATCGACGCTATCGTAGGTCTTGCCGGAATAGGCTGTGGTTTGTCTCTCGCGCGTCTCGCCGCGAAGCGCGCGTGCGGCGTGCTTGTTTTCGAGCGTCGCAGAGTTGCGCGCGAACGAGAGCCACGACGCGCCGCGCGATAAGTCGTCCATCAGTTCGAGCGGCATCTCGTTGAGGAACTGCGACGGCTCGGAAGCCATTTCCTCGCCGTAGACGCGCCGCTTCATCGCGTGCGCGACGTAGAGAAATCTTTCGGCGCGCGTAATGGCAACGTAGCAAAGACGCCGTTCTTCTTCGAGTTCGGCGGGGTCGGCGGCGGCGCGCGAGTGCGGGAATAAACCGTCCTCCATCCCGACGATGAAGACGAGCGGAAACTCCAAACCCTTGGCCGAATGAATCGTCATCAGCGTGACGTGCGCGTCGCGCGTGTACTGGTCGGAATCGGAGACGAGCGCGGCGGCATCGATGAAGTCGCGAAGTCCGCCGTCCTCCTGCGCGTCGTAATCGACGGCGGCGTTGACGAGTTCCTGCAAGTTTTCCAGCCGCCCTTCGGCCTCTTCGGTGTTCTCGCCCTTGAGCGCGCGTTCGTAACCCGTGTCGAGAATCGCCGCCTTGACCACCTCCGACGCCGCATCTTTCTGCGCCAGCGCGACGAGCCGCTTGACGATCTCTTGAAAACCTTTCAACGCCGCCAACGCGCGCGGCGACACCCCGACGCCCGCGCCCGGTTCGGTGAGAATCGCAATCGTCTCCCAGTGCGACACGCCGTAGTCTTTCGCGCGCCGCTCAAGCTCGTCGAGCGTCTGCTTGCCAAGCCCGCGCGCCGGACTATTGATGACGCGCATGAGGGCGATTGAGTCGTGCGGGTTGAGCGCGAGTTTCAAGTAAGAGACGATGTCGCGCACCTCGGCGCGTTCGTAGAACGAGAACCCGCCGACGATATTGTAGGCGATTCCGGCGCGTCGTAGGGCTTCCTCGAAGACGCGCGATTGAGCGTTGGTGCGGTAGAGGATGGCGGCGCGAATCTGGTTGTCGATGCGGCTGTGCTCTTCGATTTTGGCGGCGACGAAACGCGCCTCGGCGTCGGCGTCGAAGGCTTGATAGTAGCGGATGCGCTCGCCCGAAGGGTTGGCCGTCCAGAGCGTTTTGCCCTTGCGCTCGGTGTTGTTTTTGACGACCGCCCCGGCCACGTCGAGGATGGTCTGGGTCGAGCGGTAGTTCTGTTCGAGGCGGATAACTTTGGTGTCGGGATAGTGCTGCTCGAAGTTGAGAATGTTGGTGATGTCGGCCCCGCGCCACTTGTAGACGCTCTGGTCTTCGTCGCCGACGACGCAGATGTTCTCCTGTTTCTCAGTCAGAAAACGGATGAGCGCGAATTGCAGGCTGTTGGTGTCTTGATACTCATCGACGAGGATGTAGCGGAAGCGCTCGTTGTAGCGCGCGCGGACATCTTCGTTACGCCGTAGAAGTTGGACGGTCCTAATCAACAGGTCGTCGAAGTCGAGCGCGTTGTTCGAGACGAGCAGTTGCTCGTATCGCTTGAAGACGCGCGCAATCGCCGAACGCTTTTCGTCGCCGTGTTCGACGCGTGCCGCGTAAGCCTCGGCGTCGAGTCCGCTGTTCTTGGCATGACTAATCGCGCTCTGCACCTGTCGCGCGCCGGTGCGCTGGTCGTCGAAGCCCAAATCCTTGACGCACGCTTTGACGACGCGCACCGAATCGTCCTGATCGTAGATGGTGAACGAGCGCGTGTAGCCTTGCTGGAGCGTCTCGATGTCGCGGCGAAGGATGCGGACGCAGAGACTATGAAAGGTCGCGATGAGCGGAGCGCTCGACAAACTCTGACCCTTAATCAGTTGCGTGACGCGCTCGCGCATTTCGCCCGCCGCTTTGTTCGTAAACGTGACGGCGAGAATCTGATTCGGCGCGACGCCGCGCTCCGCGATCAGATACGCGATGCGGACGGTGATGACGCGCGTTTTGCCCGACCCCGCGCCCGCCAGAATCAACAGCGGCCCTTCGGTCGTGGTGACGGCTTCGCGTTGTTGTTCGTTGAGTGATGCCAGTAAGTCCATAAGAAATCGTGACGGGTGACGTGGAAGAACAGGCTGTGTCTTGTCGCCGGTTATCCGGTGCGTTTTATTTGATTAGTTTTTGAACCGCCTTGAAGTGCTCGTGTTGCGCGTCGCGCATGAGTTCAAAGAGAGCCATCTCGACCGACGCCGTAAGCGCGCCGGAGGCTCGCATCTTGGCGAGTCCGGCTTCGCGGTTTGACGCGGCGCGGGCGGTGATGCAATCGGCGAGGAGATGGACTTGAAAGCCGCGCGCGAGCAGGTCGTGCGTCGTTTGATTGACGCAGACGTGGGCTTCGATGCCGCAGACGATGACCTGTTGCGCGCCCGTCGCGGCGAGCCGTGCGACGAACTCTCCCGCGCCGCATGAACTGAACGCGGTCTTTTCAATGACCTCGTTTTCGGCGGGCAGCACGGCGCGAATCTCCTCCGCCGTGCGCCCCAATCCTTTCGGATACTGTTCGGTGACGACGACGGGCACGCCGAGCAGTTGCGCCCCTTGCGCGACGGTGGCGATGCGTGCCGCCGTCGCCGCGAAGTCCGCAATGGACTGGCGAAAGGCGTCCTGCATGTCGATGATGACGAGCGCGGCGCGCGTCGCGTCGAGCGTGTGCGGGTGGCGCATCTCAGGAACTCGCCCCCCCGCCGATGTACTGATCGCGCAAATCGACGGGCGCGGCTTTCGCCTTCCGCATCTTCAGGTTGAGCATCTCGACTAAAACCGAGAAGGCCATCGCCGCATAGATGTAGCCCTTGGAAACGTGCTGGTGGAAGCCTTCGATGAGCAGCGTCGTGCCGATGAGCAGCAGGAACGCCAGTGCGAGCATCTTGACGGTCGGGTGTCGATGAACGAAGTCGCTGATGGGTTTCGCAAAAAACATCATGAACCCGACCGCGATGACGACCGCCGCGACCATGATGCCGATGCGGTTGACCATCCCGACCGCCGTAATCACCGAGTCGAGCGAGAAAACGATGTCGAGCAGCAGTATCTGAAAAATCACGCTCTTAAACGACGGCGCGACGCGCGCGCCCGCTGCGCCCGCCTCGCCTTCGAGCTTGCCGTGAATCTCGTGCGTACTCTTGCCGATGAGAAACAACCCGCCGCTGATGAGAATCAAATCGCGTCCCGAAATTCCCAGACCGAAAACATTGAAAAGCGGCGTCGTCAGTTGCATGATCCACGTCAGCGAAAACAGCAAAGCGATGCGCGTGATCATCGCCAGCGCGAGTCCGACCGTTCGCGCCCGGTTCTGTTGTTCGGCGGGAAGCTTGCCCGCGAGAATCGAGATGAAGATGATGTTATCGATGCCGAGAACGATTTCGAGAACCGTCAACGTCAACAGTCCAATCCATGCCTGCGGGTCGCTTACCCAGTCCATACCCTCATATCTCCGTTCTGTCTTTAGAATGTGTCCGGCTGCGGCACAATAATGGACGAGAAGAACAAAGTTCGCAAACACGCGCGACGGACGGAAGGGACGTTCAAAGAAAACACCCTTCCGGCAAAAACACGACCGCGCCGCATCGGGCGGCGCCCGACGCGGGGTCTCGTCTATCGGTCTCGAAGTTGGCGCGCCGCCGTCCGCGAAGAGGGACGAACGCTCCGGCGCTGTCCGTGCGCGATTGAGAGCGTGCGCGCGGAGTTCTATTGTGCGAAACTCAGAAGCCACACGCTCCGTATTAAGTTGACCGACGTGCAACGCACCTCCGCGATAAGAATGCGTTTGGAACGTTGCGCCCCGGCGTGCGGCACGGGTGGCGGCGGCGAAGTTCAAACAACGAAGCGCGCGTCCACATTCTTGCGCTCGTGCAAGTCCGCTCGAATCCAAAATGACCCGGTTCCTCTCGGAGATTTCAAACATGCGAAACCTGTATAAGCTGGCGGCGCTGGCGATATTCTCTCTTGGCGGTATCAATTTGATGGCACAAACAAATCCAATGACTACGACGATCACAACTCCGCCGCCTCCGGTGGCTAAGAAGTCGCCGAAGACGACGACGATTCACGGCGAGACGTTGACCGACGACTATTTCTGGCTGCGCGACACCGCGAAGAAGAACCCGGAGATGCTCGCGCATCTCGAAGCCGAAAACGCTTTCACCGAAACCTACATGGAGCCGACCAAAGCCTTTCAGGAGTCGCTCTACAAAGAGATGGTCGGGCGCATCAAGGAAACCGACTCGAACGTCCCCTACAAAATCGGCAACTACTTTTATTATTCGCGCACCGAGCAGGGCAAGCAGTACCCGATTCACGTGCGCAAGAAGGCGAGTCTCGACGCCGCCGAAGAAATCACGCTCGACCTCAACGAACTGGCGAAAGACAAGAAGTACACCGCGCTCGGAACTTACGCCGTGACCGACGACGGCAGCCTCCTCGCCTATTCCATCGACACGAACGGTTTCCGCGATTACATCCTTCATATCAAAGACCTCCGCACGGGCAAACTGCTGGCCGACGATCTCGGCAAAGTCGCGTCGGCATTCTGGGCGAACGACAACAAGACGCTGTTCTACGTCACGGAGGATGCCGCCAAGCGCGACTATCGTCTTTATCGCCACACGCTCGGCGACGCGAAGGAAAAGGACGCGCTGGTTTATGAAGAGAAGGACGAACTTTACGGCGTCTATGCTTATCGCGGGCGGAGTCGCGGCTACATCTTCGCCGTCTCCGCGAGTTCGACGACGACCGAAGTCAGTTACATCGACGCCAACAAACCCACCGACGCCTTCAAGCTGATGCTGCCCCGTAAAGAAAACGTCGAATACTATCCGGAGCATCACGGCGAGTTCTTCTACGTCCGCATCAACGACACGGGGCGGAATTTCCGGCTGATTACCGCGCCCACCGCCACGCCGCAGCGCAACTGGCGCGAGGTCGTGCCAGCGCGCAAAGATGTGATGATCGAAGATATCGACGCCTTCGCCGGCCACCTCGTCGTTTCCGAGCGCGAGAACGGTTTGCCGAAACTTCGCATCACCGACCTCAAAGACGGCAAGATTCACTATCTCGAATTTCCCGACATGGTTTACAGCAGCGGCGTCGGGAGAAACCCGGAGTTCGAGACCGGCGTGCTGCGCTACGACTACCAATCGTTTACGACGCCGGGTTCCGTCTACGACTACGACATGCGGACGCGCAAGAGCGAGTTGAAGAAACAGACGCCCGTGCTCGGCGGCTTCGACCCGACGCAGTACCACTCCGAACGCATCTACGCCACCGCCGCCGACGGCGTTAAAGTGCCAATCTCGCTCGTCTACAAAAAAGATTTGAAGCGCGACGGCACGCGCCCGCTGTTGTTGTACGGTTACGGCTCGTACGGCATTTCGTCCAACGTCACCTTCAACGCGAATCGTCTGAGCCTGATCGATCGCGGCGTCGTTTACGCCATCGCGCACATTCGTGGCGGCGGCGACCTCGGCAAAGAATGGTACGACGACGGCAAGATGTTGCGGAAGAAGAACACCTTTACCGACTTCATCACGGCGGGCGAGTATCTCGTCAAAGAGGGTTATACGTCGCGCGAGCGGCTCGTCGCGACGGGCGGCAGCGCGGGCGGACTGCTCATCGGCGCGGTCGCCAACCTGCGCCCGGAGTTGTTCAAGGCGCTCGTCGCGCAAGTGCCCTTCGTCGATGTCGTCAACACGATGCTCGACGCGGCGCTGCCGCTGACGGTGGGCGAGTATCTTGAATGGGGCAACCCGAACGAGAAGGACGCCTACGCCTACATCAAATCTTATTCGCCCTACGACAACATCGCGGCGAAGGATTACCCGACGATGCTCGTCAAGGCGTCGCTCAACGACAGTCAGGTGCCGTACTGGGAAGCCGCCAAGTACGTCGCCAAAATGCGCGCGTTGAAGACCGACAAGAACCCGCTGCTGCTCAAGACCAACATGGGCGCGGGGCACAGCGGCGCCTCCGGACGCTACGACGCGCTCCGCGATGTCGCCTTCGACTACGCATTCATCCTCGGTCAGTTTGGCATCACGCAGTAGCGCGCGTGCCGCTTCGCGTTCGCGTCCGGCCTGCACGGTGAAAGCACGCCGGACGCGGCGTCTGAATTTACGGTGTGGGGGGGGGCGAAGCAGTTGATGCGCGCGACGGGTGAAGCGAAACAGATTGGGAGACGGACGGGCGCGGCGTTGCGCTGCGTCGGGTTGGTCAAACGGTACGCGGATGTCGTCGCGGTCAACGGGCTTGATCTCGAAGTGCACACGGGCGAGTGCTTCGGGTTGCTGGGGCCGAACGGCGCGGGCAAGACGACGACGGTCGAGATTTTTGAAGGACTGACCGCGCCCGACGGCGGCACGGTCGAAGTGCTCGGATACGTGTGGGGGACGGGCGACGACCGCGCGCTGCGTGGACGGCTCGGCGTGCAGTTGCAAGAGACCGAGTTATCGGACAAGGGCACGGTCGAAGAGACGGTCAGGCTGTTTCGCAGTTTCTACGAACACGGGCGCACGATCGCGGAAGTTATCGGCATGGTTCAACTCGAAGAGAAGCGCGGGGCGCGGGTCAGCAAACTGTCGGGCGGACAGCGGCAGCGACTCGCGCTCGCGTGCGCGCTCGTCAGCGACCCCGACCTGCTTTTTCTCGACGAGCCGACGACCGGACTCGACCCGCAGGCGCGTCTGACGCTGTGGGACATCGTCGAGCGGTTCAAGGCGAGCGGCGGGACGGTGCTCTTGACGACGCACTACATGGAAGAGGCGCAGCGTTTGTGCGACCGCGTGGGCGTGCTCGATCACGGGCGCGTGATCGCGCTCGGCACGCCCGACGAACTCATCGCCTCGCTCGGCGCGGATCAAATCGTCGAATTCACCACGCGGGGCGCGCTCGATCAGGAGACGGTCGCCGCGCTACCGGGCGTGCGCGGCGTACACGCGAAGCGGGGCGGTTACGCGCTGACGGTTTCGGACATCGGCATCGCGCTACCCGCGCTGCTCGCCGAACTCGAACGCCAGCGCGCCGGACTCGTCACGCTCGCGACGCATCAGGCGACGCTCGAAGACGTGTTCGTCGGTCTGACGGGAAGGATGTTGCGCGATGCCTGAGAAGGGCTCATCCAACCCGCTCGTCGAGTTGACGTTGCTCCGCACGCGCGATTTCCTGCGCGAGCCGGAGGCGGTCTTCTGGGTCTTCTTTTTTCCGATTCTGCTCGGCGTCGTGCTCGGCATCGCGTTTCGCAACACGGGGCCGGAGAAGATTCGCGTCGCGGTCGAAAGCGGCGGGGCGGGGTCGTCAAACTTCGTCGCCGACACGCTCGCGCGCACGCCCGGAGTCGAAGTGGTCGCGCTTGCGCCCGACGCGG
>JBGTHJ010000131.1:0-10926 GCA_041746175.1 Pyrinomonadaceae bacterium | reverse complement strand
TTTGTGCGCACCGAACAACCGAGCGTTGGCAGCGTGTTGTTTGAAGCGACGCTCGACAGCTTGCGCGAGGGCGTGCTGGTGGTGGACAAGAAGATGCGCGTGGTCGCGTCGAACCGTTCGGCGCGGGCGCTGCTCGACACGCGCGAAAAAGAGTTCGTCACGCGGCGTTTGAGCGAGTTGACGCGCAACCCGTCGATTCATGCGGCGTTCGTCGCGGCGGTCGAACGCGGCGAGCGTTCCGAGGTCAAAGTCGAGACGCAGAGCAACGCCGGGCGGCACGCTTTCGACCTCCGCGTCGCGCCGCTGCACTCAACGGCGCAGCGCGACGGGCGCGGCGCGATTGGCGTCTTCTTCGACATCACGCGGCTCGAACGTCTCGAACGCGTGCGACAGGAATTCCTCTCCAACGTCTCGCACGAACTGCGCACGCCGCTCACCGCCATCATCACATTCGTCGAAACGCTCGAATCCGGCGCGATTGACGACGCCGACCACAACCGCCGCTTCCTCGCCGTGATTCGCCGCAACGCCGAGCGGATGCACAATCTCATCGACGACATCCTCGAACTCTCAGCCATCGAAGCCGGGACGGTCGAAGTCGCGTCCGCGCCGGTACGTCTGCGCTCGCTCGTCGATGAAGTTTTTACGACGCTCGCGACGCGGGCGGACGAACGCGGCGCGCGTCTGTGCAACGAGGTCGCCGCCGCGACGGTCGTGCACGCCGACGCGCGGCGGCTCGAACAGATGATTACCAACCTCGTCGATAACGCCATCAAGTTCAACCGCGACGACGGCGAAATCGTCGTCACGCACGAGTCGAGCGGCGCACGCGACCGCATCAGCGTCGCCGACACGGGCGAGGGAATCGCGTCCGAACACATCAAACGCATCTTCGAGCGTTTCTACCGCGTCGACCGCGCACGCTCGCGCGCGCTTGGCGGGACGGGTTTGGGGCTGGCTATCGTCAAGCACCTCGCGCGCGCGCACGGGGGCGAAGCGCGCGTCCGCTCGACTCCCGGTCAAGGCTCGACCTTCACCGTCGAACTGCCCGCCGCCGCCCCGATCTCTTCTGCCACCGCCCCGGTAACTTCCCCCACCGACGCCGCCGTTGCCGTCGATACGAATGCCGCCCCGACCGCTACGAGAGCAGGATTGGAATAGCGCGGGCAATCCGCTTTTATTAAGTGCTGACATAGTGAACCTACCGGAAAACGTCCGTTCTTCGTTCGAGTCAACCTTGACGCTTCGCGAGACTGCTTGTTACACTTTTGTGAGAATTTAGTTGAACCGACGCGCGCTGTGTCGCACGATCACGGGGCTGCCCCAACGCCCTAACGCGACGGAGCTTGTTTTTTTGCACTATAGGAGGTGTATGGTGGGCTTTAAAGTCGGCCAGAAAGTCGTTTACCCCAATCACGGGATCGGAATCATCGAGCAAATCGAGCAAAAAGAAATAGGAGCAACGTCCCTTCCCTTTTACACGCTTCGCCTCGCCGCCACCAACTCAGTCGTTCTCGTTCCCGTCGCAAACGCCAATGAAGTCGGCCTCAGGTCTCCGATAACTTCGGGCGAGTGCGAGATGCTCGTCAAGAATCTGGGGGACGATTTCGCCTCGCCGCCTCATGACTGGAAAGACCGCTTCAAGGATTTTTCCGAAAAGATGCGCACCGGGGACATCTTCGAGGTCGCCGACGTGCTCAAGAATCTCACCTACCTGAGCCACCTCAAACCGCTCTCGTTCAGAGAGCAGCGGATGCTTGAACGCGCGCGATACCTCGTCATCTCCGAATTGGCCGCCGTTTGCCGCCAGCCCGAATGCAACGTCGAAGTTCGCGTCGAGCAAGCTCTGACGCGTGCTTGCGCCAAACACGACCGCCGCCCCGCGCGCACGCGTGTCATCGGCGCGGTCGCCGGTCACTAACCGGGAAACTTCACAGTCCATTCGCCACCTCAGGCGCTTTCGCCGCTCAACGGCTGTGGACGCGCAAGCGTCAGACGTGTGTCGAACATCAGTTCGACGAATCAACCGCGACGTGCGAGGGCAACAAACAACAAGCGGCAAGGAATCTTTGAGACCTTGCCGCTTGTTGTTTGCTGGCTGGCAGCACCGCGCAGTTTCGTTCGTTACCACACCTCGCAACGGTCGGCGGCGGGGCGCACCATCGGGTCGCCGTTCTTGCAACCGAACGCCGCCGCGAATTCCGGCATGTTCGAGAGCGGCCCGTTGACGCGAAATTGCGAGAGCGGGTGCGGGTCGTTGGCGATCTGGTTGCGAGTCGCTTCGATGGTGTACTTCCGTCCCCAGACCTGCGCCCAGCCGAGGAAGAAACGCTGTTCGGGCGTGAAGCCGTCGATGGCTTCGGGACGCGGTTTGCCATCGAGCGATTTCTGGAACGCGAGATAAGCGATCTTCAACCCACCGAGGTCGGCGATTGATTCGCCGAGCACGAGTTTGCCGTTCATGCTCAGGCCATCTGCCACCCTGAACGCCGCAAACTGTTTTTCGACGCATTCGGCGCGTGCCTGATAATTCTTCGCGTCCTCCGGCGTCCACCAGTCTCTGAGGTTGCCCTGCAAGTCGAACTTGCGTCCCTGATCGTCGAAGCCGTGCGTCAGTTCGTGGCCGATAACCGCACCGATGGCTCCGTAGTTAATGGCGTCGTCGGAGTTCGGGCCGAAGTAGGGCGGCTGGAGAATGCCCGCCGGAAAAACGATCTCGGTCATCAGCGGGTTGTGATAGGCGTTGACGGTCGGCGGCGACATCTGCCATTCGCTGCGGTCAACCGGTCTGCCGATTTTCGCGAGGTCGCGCCGGTTCTCAAACATGTTCGAGCGAACGGTGTTATCGACGTAGGAAGCGCGCTCGATTTTGAGCGACGAGTAGTTGCGCCATTTGTCGGGGTAGCCGATTTTGGTGACGAAGGAGTCGAGTTTGGCGATGGCCTGCTTGCGCGTCGCGTCGGTCATCCAATCGAGCGTCGTGATGTCTTCGCGGAGCGCGGCAATCAGGTTGCGCACCAGCGTCTGCATCCGCGCCTTCGCTTCCGGGCTGAAAGCCTTTTTGACGTAGACCTCGCCGAGCGCCTCGCCGAGATTCTGATCGGTCGCGACGACGCACCGCCGCCAGCGCGGTTGGAGTTCTTTGGTGCCGTTCAAGGCGGTTCCGTAAAACGAGAAATCTTCGTTGACGAACTTCGACGAGAGCAGACCCGCCTGACTGTGGATCAACTGCCAGCGCATGTATGTCTTCAGGTCGGCGATGGGCGCGCTCGTCAAAATTTTACCCAGGCCTTCAAAAAATTCGGGCTGGGCGATGTTGATTTCCGTAAAGCGCGGAGCCTTCAGCCCCTTCAGATAGGCGTCCCAATCAAAGCCCGGGACGAGCTTGCGAAGTTCGGCCAGACCCATTTTGTTGTACTGCTTTTCGGGATTGCGCCGCGCCACGCGGTCGCGTGAAACCTGCGCCAGTTGCTTCTCGATACGGACGACGGTTTGGGCGTGCGCGGCGGCATTCTCCGGCGCGTCGCCGAGCAACCCGAACATCGCCGCGATGTGCTCGACGTGCTGCTCGCGCAGCAACCCGGACTTGTCGTCATCCTTGAAATAGTAGTCGCGGTCGGGCAGACTCAGACCCGATTGCCCCGCGACCGCGATAACGCTCGTGCTGTTTTTGAAATCCTGCACCGCGCCGAAGCCGAACAGGACGTTGACGCCCATGTCGTGCAGCCGCGCGACCGCGACGGGCAGGTCGCGGGCATCTTTGATTTTGTCGATGGCCTTGAGTTCGGCGTCGAGCGGTTTGGCTCCGGCGGCCTCGATTCTCCCCTCATCCATACAACTCGCGTAGAACGCGCCGATCTTCTGTTCGTTGCTGCCCGCGGGCGCGCTCGTGTTTTGGGCGGACGCTTCGAGAATGTCGCGCAACGCCTTGATGTTGTTTTCGCGGAGGCTGCTGCTCGTCCCCCACGTCGAGAAGGCGGCGGGGATTTCGTTTTTCGCCAGCCAGCCGCCGTTGGCAAACTTATAGAAATCTTCGCACGGCTTGCACGTGGTATCCAGATTCGACACGTCGAAGCCGCGATTGTTCGCTTGCTGCCGGGCGAATGCCGCAAAGCTCAGCGCGAGCGCCAGAACGAACGCCCCCGTAAGCCGTCGGTTGAGAAAACGCATTGATGGACTCCTTATCGAAATTTGGTTTGCCGAAAAAAGACGTTGGCAAGTTTCAAGTCTTGATGAGATGTGGATTGTGACGCCGCTAAGACGCAAACATCGCCGCGAGGTTTCGCCACGCCCGACTTAAAGTTTATGACAGAAGAGACGCCTCCGCGCGTCCGGATTTGTGAGCGCGCGTCACTCTAGGCGACGCATCCGCCCGCGCGAAGCGTTTTGTGACGAAAGCCCGAAAACCCGTGACGAATCGGACGAACCCGCGCGGTGAGAGAAATCCGAGCGGCGATTGACCGCGAATCAAAATCCGGTTCCGGCCTTTCTTTCGTCGCTCAATCCAACGTCGGAAGCGACTCGACGACGGCGCGCCAGCCTTCCGGCTCCGGCTGGTCGGGCTGTCGTTTGCCGTAGAGCAGGACGACGTTTTGCCCCGCCGTGTCGTACATCTCCAGCGATGTCACCCACTCGTCGCGCGAGCGCTTTCGCACCACCCAGACCGCCGCGATGTCGTCTTCGCGGACATGTAGATTGAAGCCGGGGTCGAGCACGTTGAGCCAGCCCCCCGCCGGTTTGATGTTTTTGACCGGCCCCGAATGAATCTGAATCACGCCCGCGTTGCCGACGAAAACCATGATCGGCGTCGCTTGTGCGGCGACCTGCTCCAAAGTCGCTCTGAAACTCGTGGCGGCGACACGTCGCGCCAGATCCGTCCCGGCGATGCGGAGAGCCTGCGTCCGCGTGACGCCGAATTTTTTCAACAGGACGTGGAACTCGTGCGTGTCATGCAACTCGCGCCACGCCGCGCGAAAGCCTTCCGTATCGACATCCGCGTCCGGGGTTTCCGGCTCGACGCCGGCGACCGTCGCCACCGTCTCTTGCATGTCCGACTGGTCTTTGCTCGCGTGCTGCGCCGTCAGCGTCTCGAACGCTTCGTGATCGCTTTCGCCGTCGAGATAAACTTTGTGAACCGCTCCACCGTCGGCGTCGAAGAATTGAAAACTGTGGCGCACTCCGCCGTCGGGCATCTCGTCGCGGACGGCGAAACCCATGTGCCAGTGGCGCAGAAACAGCCGGAGGTCGATGCCTTCGTCGAGCACCTGACCCATCGGCCCGAAGATTTGGACGTTGCTGTATCTGCCGTTCTTCTCGTGCACAGCCACATCGTTGCGCGTCAAGGCCATGACGGGGCCGAGCGCGTCGAACGACTTGAGCAGCGCGCCCCACTCGCCCGCGAGCCGCGTCACATGCTCGCCGCACCCGGTCGCGAGCAACTGCGCCTCGCTCACGCCCAACCGCGCCGCCGCATCACGAATCCGCAGGTGCGGATGCTCCGCGCGCAAGTCCGTCCACGCCCGTCGCAAGTCGGGCGCGGAGTTCTCTGTTGTCTCTCTCGTCATTGGCGTTCCTCTTATTCGACCCGCACGCCGCGCCAGAACGCGACGTGGTTTTTAATCTCGCTCGCCGCCGCCTTCGGTTCCGGATAGAACCAAGCCGCGTCGCGGTTCACTTCCCCATCGACCGCGATGTTGTAATAGCTCGCCTCGCCCTTCCAGGGACACGTCGAGTGCGTCGCGCTCTCCTGAAAATGTTCGCACTTGATCGACTCGACGGGGAAGTAATGATTCCCCTCGACAACCACCGTCTGATCGCTCTCCGCCAACACCGTTCCGTTCCACGTTGCTTTCATTTACACGCTCCTCCGTTTCGTAGTTATAAATCTTTGGATAGACCGGAGTGACAGGATAAGCGCAAAGCAGAAGAACAAAGGCAACCGGCAAAAACGAAGACCCGTGTAAGAACCACCGGCATCGCCGCGTCACCTTTTAGCTTAACCCCGTTTGTCCTGACCATCCATGTTGATTTTCTCAACCGCGCGTCAGTTGCCGGTACTTGATGCGGTGCGGCTGCGCGGCTTCGGCGCCGAGCCGCGCGCGGCGGTCTTCCTCGTAGGCCGAATAGTTTCCCTCGAACCACTCGACGCGGCTCTCGCCCTCGAAGGCGAGGATGTGCGTCGCGATGCGGTCGAGAAACCAGCGGTCGTGGCTGATGACGACGGCGCAGCCCGCAAAATTTTCCAGCGCCTCTTCGAGCGCACGCATCGTGTTTACGTCGAGATCGTTGGTCGGCTCGTCGAGCAAGAGGACGTTGGCGCCCTCCTTCAGAATCTTCGCGAGGTGGACGCGGTTGCGCTCGCCGCCGGAGAGCGTGCCGACTTTTTTCTGCTGGTCGCTGCCCGAAAAATTGAAACGCCCGACGTAGGCGCGCGAGTTAACCTGACGGCTTCCGAGTTGGACGACATCGAGTCCGTCCGAGATGACTTGCCAGATGCTCTGGTCGGGGTCGAGCGCGTCGCGGCTCTGATCGACGTAGGCGAGTTTGGCCGTTTCGCCGACGCGAATCGTCCCGCCGTCGGGCTGCTCTTGCCCCGTAATCATCCGGAACAGCGTCGTCTTGCCCGCCCCGTTGGGGCCGATGACGCCGACGATGCCGCCGGGGGGAAGCTTGAACGTCATCGCGTCGACCAACAGACGCTCGCCGTAAGCCTTCGACACGCCGTCGGCCTCGATCACAATCTGTCCGAGACGCGGCCCCGGCGGGATGTAAATCTCCAACTCCTGCGCCTGTTTCTCCGACTGCTGATTGAGCAGGGCTTCGTAAGAATTGATGCGCGCCTTGCCTTTCGCCTGCCGGCCTTTGGGCGACATGCGAATCCATTCGAGTTCGCGCTGTAATGTCTTCTGCCGCTCGCTCTCGTGCTTCTCTTCCTGCTTGAGGCGCGCCTGTTTTTGTTCGAGCCACGAAGAGTAGTTGCCCTGCCACGGGATGCCGTGCCCCCGGTCGAGTTCGAGAATCCACCCGGCGACGTTGTCGAGAAAATAGCGGTCGTGCGTGACCGCGATAATCGTGCCCGCGTACTGCTGCAAGTGTTGTTCAAGCCACGCGACCGACTCCGCATCGAGATGGTTGGTCGGCTCGTCGAGCAAGAGGATGTCCGGCTTCTGCAACAGCAAACGACAGAGCGCGACGCGACGCTTCTCGCCGCCCGACAGAACCTTGACGGGCGTTTCGCCGGGCGGGCACCGCAGCGCGTCCATCGCCATTTCAAGGCGTGCGTCCAAGTCCCACGCGTCGAGCGCGTCGAGCCGCTCCTGCACCGCGCCCTGCCGTTCGAGCAACTTGTTCATCTCGTCGTCCGACATCTCCTCGCCGAACCTGACATTTATCTCGTCGTACTCCTTCAACAAATCGACCGTCTCCTGCGCGCCCTGCTCGACGATCTCGCGGACGGTCTTGGTTTCGTCGAGGCGGGGTTCCTGTTCGAGAAAGCCGACCGTGTGACCGGGCGACAGCACCGTCTCGCCCGTAAACTCTTTATCGACGCCCGCGAGAATCCGCAGCAGAGAGCTTTTGCCCGACCCGTTCAAGCCGATGACGCCGATCTTCGCGCCGTAAAAATACGAGAGATAGATGTCTTTCAAAACCATCCGCTTGTCGTGGTTCTTCCCGACGCCGATCATCGAATAGATGATTTTATTTGGTTGCGTGCTCACGAAATATTTTCTCCAATCGACTGTTTTTGAGTTAGCTCATTTTTTCTTCGCGCCGCGTTCGGCACGCGCTCTGGCGACGATCTGTTTCACGTCGGCGAGCAGCGTCGGGGCGTGATACGGGATGCCGTCCTTAATCGTCCATTCGACGCCGCCCGTGCGGACGACCTGGCCGTCGCGAATCTCTTCGATGCCGGTCGGGTAGAGGACTTTCAGGTTTTCGAGCGGGTTGCCGTTGACGACGATGAGGTCTGCGAGATACCCCGCGCGGACGCGCCCCAGACGACTGTCTTCGCCGAGAATCCGCGCGTTGTTGCCCGTCGCGTGCTGGATGACTTTGAGCGGGTGGAAGCCCGCCTCCTGATGTAGTTCGAGTTCGCGGATGAGGCCGAAGCCGTACAGCTGATAGATAAAACCCGCGTCGTCGCCGACGCCGATGATGCCGCCGCGCCGCTCAAACTCGCGCAACGCCGCCATCCAGATGCGATAGTTCTCTTTCCAGTAGGTTTCGTCGGTCGAACTCCAACCGATGAAGTACGAGCCGTGATGCGCGGGGTCGGGGCGAAAGTAGGCTTCGAGCGTCGGGTGGAGGTAGTCCGCGAACCAGGGCTGCGTCTGCGCGCGTTGGAGGTCGCGGCTGGCCTCGTAGATGTCCATCGTCGGAACCCACGCGACGCCCGCTCCAACCATCGCGTCGAGCACCTTCATCAGCCGCTCCTGATTCGCCTCGCGCCACAGCCGACCCGCATAACGAAAGCGGTCGACCTCGTTGTTGTAGTTGTAGGTGGAAGGGAAATTCTGTCTGCCGTCTTCGATGGCCGCATCGGGGATGCCGTACCAGTGTTCGATGCTGGTCGTGCCGAATTTGATGTCGTCCCACACGTTGGTTTCTTCGACGCCGATGTGGTGCGCGACGCGCAAACCGATCAGCCGCGCTTCGGTGATGGCGGCCTCCATGATGTCGCGATCCGTGCCGTACATCTTGATGCCGTCCGCGCCCATCCGCTTGTACTCTTGAACCCGCGCAATCGCCTGCGCGACGGTTTCGGGTTCGGGACTTTCGTTGAAGACCGGATAGACGAACAGGCGCGGCGCGACGACTTCGCCACGCGCGCTCTGGTCGCGCAGCGCGAGCGTTTTCTTCAAGTCGCTATCGACATCGCGCACGGTCGTGATGCCGCACGCGAGCCACAGTTTGAATTCGTATTCGAGCGGCTGCGGGATGCCTCCGCGCTCGTCCTGCACGTGCGCGTGCGCGTTTATCAATCCCGGCAGCACATACTTCCCGGCAGCGTCGATCTCAACATCGCCCGCCGGACGCCTGGCCTTGCCCTCCTTCAACGCGACGGGGTCGAGCGGCACGATGGCCGTAATCCGGTTGCCCTCAATCACGATGTCTTTCAACCCCGAAGCGGGCGTGCCATTGCCGTCAACCACCATCGCGTGACGAATCACCAGACGCGCGTAGCGCTTCCCGCTCGTCACGCCCTGCCGCGCCTGACCGAACACACCCGACGGCGCGACGCGCAATCCAAACGCCAGCCACATCACGACGACGACAACCAACGTCGCGGTTCGACCCGCATCCCGCACCGACAGAAGACGGAAAGCGGAAGACCCGAAGCGGTCACGACCGGGACTCTTCATGCCGCGCTTTCTCTCTGCTTGCTGCGCGTTGGCTGCCGCGCTCCGCCTGTTGTTTGCGTTTGTTGCCTGCTGCATGTTTCTCCCCGGTCATCCGTTTTGCGCCCTCACGCGCGCCCCGCGACCTCGCCCGTCTGCGTGCTGACGCGCACCGTCTCGCCCTCTTTGATAAAGAGCGGGACGCGCACCGCCAGCCCCGTTTCAAGCGTCGCGTTTTTGGTGGCGCCGCCCGAAGCCGTGTCGCCGCGCATCCCCGGTTCGGCGGACGCGACGACCAACTCGACGAACTGCGGCAACTGCAACGCGACCGCCTCGCCGTTGAACTTCAGAATCTGAAGCGTCGCGCCGTCTTTCAGATAACCCCGGTCGTCGCCGACCGTTTCGTCGGGCAGCAGAAACTGCTCGTAGGTCGATTCGTCCATGAAGTGAAAGCCTTCGCCGTCGGCGTAGAGGAATGAGACGGGAGAGAGTTGCACGTCAGGCTCGGCGAACTTCTCGCTCGAACGAAAACTCTTTTCCTGCACCGCGCCCGTCAGCAGGTGGCGCAGACGCGTCCGCACCATCGTCGCCGCGCCGCGCGCCGTCGGCGACGCGAAGAACACCTCGACCACCGTGAACGGCTGACCCTCGACCGAAATCAGCATCTTTCGCTTCAACTCATTCGCACCAATCAACGCCACGTTTTTCTCCCCCGTCTAAAAAATGGAAAGCCGAGCCGTCACACTCGAAAATCACTTTATGAGAAGCCTCCGCGAGCACGCACCCGCCCGGAGCGAGTTCGACCGCACCTTTCCTCAAAGCCCGGTCAGCGCAAAACACAAACGAGGTAAAGCTTGCCGGGATTGTCGGTCTCAAAAAAATCGCTCTCATGCGTCGCGCGCCGCCCGCGCCTGACCGTCAACGTGGTCGTAGTCGAACTTCAACGCCGCATCGGACGGATGCACGCTGATGACGACCGACTTCGACGCGGGCGTGTTGCTTTTGTCGGCGACGCTGCCGATGGGAACAAGCACGTTGGTTTCGGGGAAGTAGGTCGCGGCGCACCCGCGCGGGATGCTGTAGGGCACGACGATGAAGCGTCGCGCGGTGCGCTGCTCGCCCTCGAAGTGACTCGTCAGATCGACGACCTGTCCGGCGGAGAGGTTGTGCGCGTCGATGTCTGCGGCGTTGAGCAAGACGACGCGGCGTTCGTTGTGGATGCCGCGATAACGGTCGTCGAGTCCGTAGATGGTCGTGTTGAACTGGTCGTGGCTGCGAATCGTCATCATCAAAAACTGGCCGGGCGCGAGGTCGCGTCGGGGGAGTTCGTGGACGGTGAAATTTGCCTTGCCGGTCGCGGTGGCGAAACGTCGCTGGCGCGCGGGGTTGGGCAGATAGAAGCCGCCGGGGTGGGCGCGGACGCGGCGGTTAAAATCGTCGAAGCCGGGGACGACCTGCGCGATTTTCTCGCGGATGCGGTCGTAGTCGGCGGCCAGCGTTTGCCAGTCGACCGCGCTCCGTTCGCCGAGCGTGGCGCGGGCGAGCGCGGCGACAATCGCGGTCTCGCTCAACAACAGCGGCGAGGCGG
>JBGTHJ010000130.1:0-9776 GCA_041746175.1 Pyrinomonadaceae bacterium | reverse complement strand
CCGATGCTGCCGCGCCCGCGCAAACCGCCACCGCCGCGCCCAAAGTCGAAGGCTGCATCGCGTGTCACGGCAACACCGAACCGATGCACGAAACGCGCGACGGCAAGTTGAACGAGGGCAAAGACGGTCAGGGACTTTCCTGCACTTACTGTCACGGCGGCAACCCGTTCGGGACGACCGAGAAAACGGCGCACGTCCCGCCGCGCAACCCCAACGTGTGGAAGCGCGACGGCAAGGCGACGAGCGCGAACCCCGTCCGCACCAACGCCGCGCTCAACCGCGAGAGCCGCGAATTCGTCCGCTTCATCAACCCCGGCGATTTTCGCGTCACCGATCTGACGTGCAGTTCCTCGGCCTGTCATGCGGCGGAGGTGGCCGCCAACCATACCAGCATGATGCGTCACGGCGCGATGCTGTGGGGCGCGGCGCTCTACAACAACGGCGGCTATCCGATCAAAGACACGCAATTCGGTGAAAGCTACAGCGCGGACGGCTCCCCCGAAACTCTCATCCAGATTCCGCAACCGAGTAGTTCGCTCCAACGTCTGCGCGGCATCCTCGCGTTTCTCGACCCGCTGCCTCGTTGGGAGATTTCGCAACCCGCCAACATGCTCCGCGTTTTCGAGCGCGGCGGCAGGCGGCGACTCGAAGTCGGGCTGCCCGACCGCGAAGAAGAAGCGGGACGCCCCGACAAAGGACTCAGCCCGCGCGGACTCGGCACGCTCCAACGCACCGATCCCGTCTATCTCGGCATTCAGAAGACGCGGCTGCTCGACCCGACGCTCAACCATCTCGGCTCGAACGACCATCCCGGCGACTTCCGCTCGTCGGGCTGCACGGCCTGTCACGTCCTCTACGCCAACGACCGCAGCATCGTCCATTCCGGCCCGGAACTCGCCAAGTACGGCAATTTGGGGACGACCGCAACCGGCGACCGCAGTTTTGATTCGCGCCGCAACGAATCGGGGCATCCCGTCAAGCATCAGTTGACCAACCAGATTCCGACCTCGCAGTGCATGGTCTGTCACATGCACCCGGGGACGAACATGGTCACGACCTACATGGGGATGATTTGGTGGGACAACGAAACCGACGGCGATAAGATGTATCCCGCCAAGCAGAAAAACCCCTCGCAGGATGAAGAACAGTTTCTCCTCGACCGCAACCCCGAAGGTTCGTCGCTGCGCGGCAGATGGTCTGACCCGGAATTTTTGCAACAGACCGGCACGCCTGAGTTCAACTCGAAACTGACGCGCACGCAGTTCGCCGACTTTCACGGTCACGGCTGGATGTACCGCGCGGTCTTCAAGAAAGATCGCAAAGGCAACATGGTTGATGTCAACGGCGCGCCGGTCAAAGACGTGACGCCGGAGAAGATGGCGCAGGCCGTCGCCTACCGCGACACCGACAACGACGACACGACGACCACGCCCGCCGGTCAGCCCGTCCATCTCAAAGACATCCATCTTGAGAAAGGGATGCACTGTATCGATTGCCACTTCCGGCAAGACACACACGGCAACGGCATCCTCTACAACGAACCCCGCGCCGCCATCGAAATCGGCTGTATCGACTGTCACGGCTCGATTCAAAAAGCCGCGACGCTTATCACCTCCGGCCCCGCCGCAGGTCAGAGCGTCAAAGAGGTCGACGGCCAACCGACACTCGACAAAGCGGCGCGCGGGCGTGTGCTCGCCGCGCCCGCCTCTGACCGCACACGTCGCCTCGCCAACAACCTCTACGCGCGCGACGCCAACAACGCCAAGATCGCGGTCTTCCAGCGCATCACCGCCGACGGCACGCGCAAGCTGTTCGACAAGGATGTGCCGGTCAGCAAGGGCGACATCATCCAGAATTCGCTGGTCGAACCCGGTCGCTGGTGGCGCGTCCCGCAAACCGCCGATACCGTCACGCCGGGCAAGCCCGATTACAACTGGAAATCGCACTACGCCAAAACCGTCCGGATGGACACTGACGGGATGGAGTCGTGGGGCGACGTGCCGAAAGAGGAAGAAGAAGCCAAGCTCGCGCACCCCGACAGCCAGATGACCTGCTTCTCGTGCCATTCGTCGTGGATGACGAGTTGTTTCGGCTGTCACCTTTCGATGACCGCCAATCGCAAGATGCCCAACCGTCACAACGAGGGCGACGACACCCGTAACTTCACGACCTATAATTATCAAGTGCTCCGCGACGACGTGTTTATGCTCGGTCGCGACGGCACGGTCACGGGACACAAGGTCGCGCCCGTCGCGTCGCGTTCGGCGGTCATCGTCAGTTCGCAAAACCAGAACCGCGAGTGGATTTATTCGCAGCAGCAGACGATCTCCGCCGAAGGCTTTAGCGGGCAATCCTTCAGCACGCACGTTCCGCACACCGTCCGCACAAAAGAGACGATGGGTTGCACCGATTGCCACGTCTCAGAGAAACGCGACAACAATGCGTGGATGGCGCAATTGCTTCTCCAGGGTACGAACTTCGTCAACTTCATGGGTCGCTACGTCTACGTCGCCGCCGAGGAAGCGATGGAGGTCATCCCCGTCACCGAACACGCCGAACCGCAAGCGGTCTTCGGCTCGACGCTTCACAAGGTCGCCTACCCCGACAACTACGCCAAGTTCGAGAAGGGCGGGCGCAAGCTCAAGACCTTCTTCGAGCACATCGGCAACCCGAAGGTCTTGCAGATTCAGGTGCGCGGCGAATACGCTTATGTGGCGGCGGGCGAGGGCGGCTTGCGCGTCTACGACGTAGCGCAAATCGACCACAAGGGTTTCTCCGAACGCATCACGACCGCGCCCGTCTCGCCCTTCGGCCAGAAGTTTTACGTCGATACGAAGTACGCGACCGCCGTCGCTTCGCCGACCACGCTCGGGGTTGACCCGGCGCGCGCGCGTCTGACTGCCGACGGCAAATTCGTCACGCCCGACGTGGCCGACAAAATGCGGAAGGAGTGGGAAGCCCTGCCGGAGAGCGAGCGCGCCACGCGCCCGCACCCGCTCCGCAACGAAGAACAGGCGATTCATCCGCTCTACGCTTATCTCTACGTCGCGGATAAATACGAGGGCTTGATTCTCGTCAACGCCGCCACCCTGCTCGACGGCGACCCGCTCAACAACTATCTCAAACGCGCCGTCACCTTCAATCCCGACGGCGCGCTCGAAGGCGCGAACAACATCACCATCGCGGGAACCTACGCCTACGTCACGACCGAGAAGGGGCTGGTCATCGTCAATATCAACGACCCGCTCAACCCGCGCATCGTCGGCAAGTTCGGCGAGCCACAACTCAAACACCCGCACGCCATCACCATCCAATTCCGCTACGGCTTTATCGTCGATGAAGAGGGCTTGAAGGTGCTCGACGTGACGCTGCCCGAACAGGCGCGCATCATCGAAGGCGCGGAAGTCCCGCTCGCGCACGCGCACGACGTTTACGTGGCGCGCACTTACGCCTACGTCGCCAACGGCAAGGAAGGCATCGCGATCATCAACGTCGAGCAACCGGAGAAGCCGACGCTCTACATGAAGTACGACGCCGAAGGCGAACTCAACGACACGCATCAGGTCAAGGTCGCGATGACCAACGCGAGCCTCTTCGCCTACGTCGCCGACGGCCACAACGGTCTGCGCATCCTCCAACTGACATCGCCGGAAACGATGGCCGAGTTCGCCGGGTTCAGCCCCGCGCCGCAACCCAAACTAATCGCTTCGTTCCACACGCATGGCCCGGCCATCGGCATCTCGAAAGGACTCGACCGCGACCGCGCCGTCGATGAGAGCGGCAACCAACTCGCCGTCTTCGGACGACGCGGCGCGCGTCCCTTCACCCTTCCCGAAATGCACAAACTCTATCTCTCGGACGGCAAGCTCCGCACCGTGCTCGACACCGAGACGATGTCCGAACCGCCGCCCAAACGCCGCGACCCGACGACTGCCGCCGAAGGCACGGCGACCAAACCCGCCAAGCCTTCGTCCGGCTCGGACGCGGTCAAGGCGATTTCGCTCTACTTCCCCGACCTGACCACCACCCCGGCGCGCCGACGCGCGACCGTCGCGGTCGGTGGGAGCGCGGGCGCAGCCGGTCTCTTCATCATCCTCGCCGGGTGGCAACGACGGCGGCGACACCCGCCAAGCCGCGACACCAAACCCGGAGCGTAGAACTACGCGCCCCTTTACGACAGTTGCGCCGGTGCGTGAAATCAAGCATTCACGCACCGGCGCAACTGTATTAGCGGATCGCTTCCCGCCCGAACGCTTCGCGTCGGCGCTATCTCACTGCTTCCATCCACGCGACGCAACTCGCAAGATGCGCGGGCATCGACAATAAAACTCGCCCCCGATATTCTCCGGCAAACGTCTCTCGGTTCCGGCCATAAATCGAAGTTCTATTGTGCTTTGCAATTGGGTAAATCCTGGGAGCGCCAGCGTCCCGCTGGCAGGCGTGCCCCAAGCACGCTCAAAGCGAGCCGGAGGCTCGCGCTCCCAAGGGGGCGACTCTCTTTTAGGTGCTACATGCTATTGCAACTCGCCATAAGGCCGGAGTCCAAATGTCCTGAGCCGCACGCGCGCATTCTATTTTGACGCTCCGATCTTCGACTTTGTAACTTCTGATGGCGTGTTCTTAAATCCTTCCGAGCAGCAGAAGAATTATCACGATGAGCAGGACGAGTCCGAGCGCGCCGCTCGGATAATATCCCCATCCGCGACTGTGCGGCCACGCGGGCGCCGCGCCGACGAGTAACAGAATCAGGATGATAATCAGAATCACAGACGTTGACATGGTTGGCCTCCTCGAAAAGATTAGACGCTTCGCGATGCACCGTGTCGACGCATCGCGGTTGTTCGGTTCGAGCCGAGATTATGCTTGGTGAGGACAAAAATGCAAAAGAAAAAAAACGGGTCTTGACTCTGCGCTTTTGCCCCTGAAGGATTATCTCATTTGACGAGATGAAATTCGGTCTGACGCTTGAGCGCCCACGAGATTTTCCCTTGTTCGTCGATCACGGCGTCCTCTTCCTGTCCGACCCAGAGTTTTTCGTTGTTCCATTCGGGGACGGGCGTCGTCGCGGCGAGTTCGATGGAGAACCAGGTGCTTGGAAGCAGGAGCGTATCGCCGCGACCGGGCACGCCCTGCTGTCTGTCCCACAAACCGACGAGCGGACCCGCGCCGTGTCCATGATCGCCGATGGGATGCGTGTAGATGCTGCCGTCGATGCCTTCGGCGCGCATCGCGGCGAGCGTGTCGGCGAGCACTTCGTTGCCCGATTTGCCTGTCTTCATCCGCTCCATCAAGAGGTCTTGCAAACGGTTGGCGTTGAGCAGCGCGCGTTTGATTCCGGCGGGCGCGTCGCGTTCGCCCTCACGCAGAACGTAACCCATGTGCTGTGTGTCGGTGTTGAGACGCATCGCCGTGATGCCGAAATCGACGTGGAGCACGTCGCCTCTGTCGATCACGACGGGGGCGTCTTCGGCGAGCATTTGAATCCCCGCCTTCGATGGCTTTTGGACGCGCACAGACGGTTGGAACCACGTCCCCAAACCGAGGTTGTTGACCTCTTGTCTGAGCCACCATTCGACATCGTGGTCGGTGGTCGTGCCCGGCTTGACGACTTCGTTCGAGAACGCGCGCGACAATAGCGAGTGCACCGTCTCCATCATCCGTCGATATGTCGGGAGCATCTCCGGCACGCGCGTCTCGACGTATTCGAGCGCGAGATTTTCCGCGCGCACCATGCGCCGCGTATACTCCGCGCCGAGCGTCGCTTCCAACTTCTCGCGCTCGCCCGCCGAAAGCCCGTCGGCGAAGGCGTGCGTGTGCGAGATATTGACCGCGATGGTTTGCGGGTTACGCTCCGCGACCAGTTTCTTCAGCAACGCCCATTGGCCTTCGCCGTAAATCTCGCGGCCTTCGATTTCGGGGTCGCGATAGACCGCGTAAAGCCCGCCGTTCGAGCCGCCGCCGAGCGCGAGCCGTTCGACGCCCGCGCCTTCGCCCCTGTCAAAAAACACGTAGATGGTGCGCCGCCGTGCGGCGAAGACGGTCGGCGAAACGAGCGAATAGAACACCGGGTCTTCGTTGTACTCGCGGCAAATGACCAGCCACATCTGGACGCCGTGCCGCCGCATCAAGGTCGGCAACACGCGCTCCAGCCGCAGTTTCAACCACTGCTGCTGCGTCTCCGCCTGTTCGCGCAGCGACGGGACGGGCGAGGCGTGTTTGACGGCGGGCGTCGTCGTCGTACTCGACGCGGTGGCGACCTGCGGCGCGCGGCGCGTCTGCGCGTTCGACGGAGCGACGACGGAAGCCGTCACCACCAGACACATCAGCGCGCCAACCAGCGTGGGGCGCGCAACTCTCCATGAAGTTTTCAATTCTCTTCTCTCCATCCTTCGTCTATTTTTTGACAGTTTGGCGGTCGAGATAATCGAGCAGCACGTTCGACATCAAGTTGACGCCGACGACCAGACTCTCTTCGTCAACATCGTACTCCGGCGTGTGCAGATTCGCGGTGATGCCTTTGGCTTTGTTGCCGACGCCGAGGTAATAAAAGAAGCCCGGAACGACCTTTTGATAGTAAGAAAAATCCTCCGCAATCATCAACGGCGGGCGCGCGAAGACTTGGTTCTCGCCAAGCACATCGCGCATCACGGGCAACGTCTGTTCGACCAACTGCGGGTCGTTGAAAGTGACCGCCGCGTTTTCAGAGAATGTTAACTCGGAGGTCGCGCCCTGCCCGCCGGTGACGCTCGCCAGCACCTCTTTCATCAACACTTTGGCGCGCGTCCGGACCTCTTCGTTGAGCGTGCGCATCGTGCCTTCGAGTTTCACTTCGTCGGCGATGATGTTGAAGCGGTTGCCGCCGTGCACCATCCCGACCGAAATCACGAGCGGCTCCATCGGGTCGATGCGGCGGCTGCGAATCGTTTGCAGAGCCGTCACCGCTTCCGCCGCGACGACCACCGCGTCGATGCCGTTGTGCGGCTGCGCCCCGTGCGAACCCTTGCCGCGAATCGTAATCTGGAAGCGGTCGGACGAGGCCATCATCGCGCCCGACGTGTAAGCGATGCCGCCGACTTCGACCGTCGGCATCGTGTGCAGACCAAAGATCGCGGCGGGGCGCGGGTTCTCAAGCGCACCCTCTTTAATCATCAACGCCGCGCCGCCTTCTTCTCCGGCGGGCGGGCCTTCCTCGGCGGGTTGGAAGATGAATTTAACGCTTCCCGACATTTCTCCGCGCATCCGGCTGAGCACTTCTGCGACGCCGAGCGCGACGCTCGTGTGTACGTCGTGCCCGCACGCGTGTTTGACGCCGGGGGTCTGCGACTTGTACGGCACGTCAATCGTCTCTTGAATCGGCAGCGCGTCCATGTCGGCGCGCACCGCGACCGTCGCGCCCGGCTTCGCGCCCCTCAACAACGCGACGACGCCGTGACGCCCGACGCCCGTTTTGACTTCATCCAGTCCGAGCGCCTTGAGCCGTTCGGCAACGACGCGGCTGGTGCGTTCCTCGCGGTTCGACAACTCCGGGTGGATGTGGAAGTCGCGGCGTTGCGCGATGAGTTGCGGGCGCAGCGCGGCTGCCGCCTGCGCTATCTTCTCCCGTCGCACGATCGTCGCCGATGCGGGCGCGGCGACGCGAACGTCCGGGGTTCTCTTTTGCACCGCGAAACCGTCGAGCACCGAAGCAAGCGTCAGAGACAGCACCAGAGCAGCAAGTTGTTTCATGTAACTCTCCACAAATTTTTCAGGATGAATACGAATATATTGTGCGCGGGTCGAACCAAGTAAAACTTTGAATCACACGGCGAACTGTCGCGCCAACTCTCGCTTCAAGACTTTGCCGGTCGGGCCTTTCGGCATCTCGGCGAGGAAGCGGATGGTCTTCGGGCATTTGAAGTCGGCGAGATGCGCGCGGCAGTATGCGATCAACTCGTCAGAGGTAACGCGCGCGTCGTCTTTGAGCACAACGAACGCGGCGACTTCTTCGCCATAGAGTTCATCAGGAATGCCGATGGTCGCCGCCGCCGCAACCGACGGATGCCGGTAGAGGGTCTCATCGATCTCGCGCGGGTAGATATTTTCGCCGCCGCGAATAATCATGTCCGACTTGCGGTCGACGATGTAGAAAAATCCGTCGGCGTCCCGGTGGCCGATGTCGCCCGTGTGGAACCAGCCGTTACGGAAGGCGTGCGCGGTCGCCTCCCGGTTGCGATAGTAGCCTTTGAAAATATTTTCGCCGCGCAGCACGATTTCACCCAACTCGCCATCGGCCACTTCGCGGTCGTCTTCATCAACCACCATCATCTCGTTGCCTATCGCGACGCCGCACGAACCGGGGCGGCGTCGCGCGTCGGACGGGTTGAACGTCGAGCGGCAGGTTGATTCCGAAAGTCCGTAGCCTTCGATGACGAGACAGTCGAACGTCTCTTCAAAGCGTCGCAAGACTTCGGCGGGCACCGGAGCCGAGCCGCACATCGCAAAACGCAACTTCGTCGCACGCAATCCTTCGGGCACGCCCTCCGGGTAGTTTGCCAGCAGCATCGAGAGCATCGTCGCGACCGAACCGAACGATGTCACTTCGTATTCCGCGACGATCTGCCAGAAACGCGATGCGGAGAAGCGCGGGCTGACGACCGTCGAAGCGCCCGCGTAGAGCGCGCTCAACGTCGTCACCGACACCGCGTTCATGTGAAAGAGCGGCATCACCGTCAGCAGACGGTCGTCCGCACCGAAGCCGAGCCAGCCCGCGATCTGTCGCGCGTTGGCGATGAGGTTGCCGTGTGTGAGCAGGCAACCCTTCGGTTTGCCGGTCGTGCCGGAGGTGTAAATGATGATCGCTTCGTCGGCGTGCGCGAGCGCGATTTCGCCCGCCGGTTCATCTTCGACACCGACGTGCTGAACCGTCGCCCGCGCTTCGTCGGCGAACTCAATCACGGCGCGCAGCGTCTTCAAGTCGTTGCGAACAACGTCGATGCGTTCCCGGAATTCCGGGTCGACAAGCACCGCTTTCGCCTCCGAATCGTTGACGGCGTAGGCGATCTCTTCGGGTTTGAGCAACGAGTTGATGGGGCCGGCGAGCGCGCCGAGATGGAAACACGCGAAATAGGCGATGACGTATTCGGCGCTGTTCGGCATCAGCAGGCTAACCACGTCGCCGCGCCGGATGCCGTGCGCGGTCAACAGACGCGCCGTGCGTGCGACCGCCGCGCGAAATTCGGCGTAGGTGTAGCGGCGTCCGTCGCGTTCCGAAAAAAGAAAGACCTTTTCGGGGGTCGCGGCGGCACGACGTTCGAGCAGTTGCGGGACGTTTTCTTCCATCGATTCTCCGGCGACGGCTTTTTGGCTTTGTCACGTCTGCGCGGTCTGATATATATTCGCTCGGTCGAAGCGATGCGAACGACGCCCGTGCGAGCCGGGTTGACGAAACGAATCAAACTTTATCGCAAACGCTTCCATTCTCCAACGCCACTACTCCAAAGGCCAGTTTTCGGTTTTCAGATTTGGTTCCATGTCTGTTTAAGACCGTTCATTTTGCTGAAAATTGAAAGCTCAAAACTGAACACCGTATGACGACTTATCGCAACTACATCGATGGCAAGTGGACGTTATCCGTCTCAACCAACACGTTCGAGAACATCAACCCCGCGAATACCGACGACGTGATCGGCACGGTTCGTCTGGCGACGCGCGAAGAGGCGCGCGGCGCGGTCGAATCAGCCGCCCGCGCCTTTCGCGACTGGCGCGCGACGCCCGCCCCCGCGCGTGGTCGGATCGTC
>JBGTHJ010000129.1:0-8002 GCA_041746175.1 Pyrinomonadaceae bacterium | reverse complement strand
CCGTCCCCGCCGCGCCCGCGACTTCGCCCGCCGCCGCCAGCGAAAGATAGACCCACGTCGCATCGTAATCGTAAAGCCCCGAACGGAAGATGCCCGCGACCCGCACACGCCGCGCGCGTGGCGCGAACCCCGGTGGCATCGGCGTCTTCTCGCCCGTCACGATCCAGCCCTCGTCGCCGACGCGCTCCAGGCCCGTCCGCGCCGCCAACGCTTCTCCGATCAACGCCTGCGCCGTCGGCTCGTCGTCCTGCTCGCTTTGACCCGCGCCCGCGTCTAGTCCGTCTCTCCGGCGCGCTCCGTCCGGCGGCGCTAAACCATCTCCGCTACCGACGCTCTCAACATCAGACGGCGCGGGACGAAATAACTCTTCGACCTCGCCCGCGACCAACGTCCGCCGTATCTCCGCCAGCACGCGCCCCGACTCGGCATCGACGCCTCGCACGACCGCGTACGTCACGCCCCGCCCGCCGCTCAACAACGCCCCGTCGTATCGCGTCGCGCTCGCATCGACGACGCCCTCAACCGCACTTACACCCGCCGCCACTTCGCGCCATTCCCGGAACGGTTTGCCGTCGGCGCGCATCAAGCTGAGGTGCGCCGTGCCACGCAAAATCTTGTCCTGCAACTCGTCGCGAAAACCGTTCGCCAACGCCAGCGCGACGATCAACGCGGCCACCCCGCACGCGATCCCGACCGCCGCCGCCAACGCGCTCACCTGCGCCACGCGCCGCCCCCGCCGCATCCGCAAATAACGCAACGCTAAAAAAATCTCGTAGGGCATAAACTGCTTCGTAAATCGTGAATCGTTAGGACAAGCCCTTGCCTTCTGTTTTTCGATTTACGATTTTCGATTTTCCGGCAACAGCTTTTGCAAATCCGGCGAGTCGCGCGCCGACGGGTCGTCGGGGGGACGGATTTCGTAGATGGTTTGGGAGACGCGGCGGAAGCGGAAGTGTTGTTCGAGCGCGGCGACGGCGCGCGTCTCTTCGAGTTGCCAGCCCTTCGGCGACCAGACGTGCGGGTCGGCGTCGAGAAAGACGCGCCGTCCGTCTCGCAAATGATTCTCGATGACTTCGACGAGTTTGTCGCCCGGCCAACCGCCGCCCGTCCCGATCCAGCCCCAGTTGCCCGCCCCGACGCCGCGCCAGAAACTCACCGCCACGGTCTGCGCGCCCGCCATCACAATCGCGTCGTCGGGCAACTCTTCGAGACGCGCGCGATATCCTTGCGTCAACCCGTGACTCTGAATCGTCCCCCACGCCGCCTGATAAGACTTGTAACCGATCCACAGCCCCGTCGCGACGACCACCGACGCCGCCAACGCAAACGCCCGCACTTCATTTCCAACCCCGTCGCTCTCAGCCGTCGCCCGCCGCCGGCCAGAAATGCGTTCCCCGACGCGGCGTCCGACCCGCATCAAAAAGTCGGCCATCAGCGGCACGAGCGCGGGCAGTCCGGTCAAGAGGTAACGCCCGTTAATCACCGTGCTGTAGTGCGAGATCAACGCGAGGTCGGCGAACATCCCGACGACGGCGAGCAACAGCAGCGGCGACCACCCGCGCTTGCGCCACTCAAGAAAGAACGCGAACGGCAGCACGACGACGAGCGGCGACGCGACGAAGAACCAGAACGCGAGGATGCGAAAGTTGGCGAGCGACACCGGATGCAGCGCCGATTCCATCCGCGACGATTCGACCCATCCCCACCACGCGCTTTGGTAGCCGTTGATGTCGAAGAAGTACCAGTACGCGAACGGCCCCAGCGCGAAGACGAAGAACACGACGCACGCCGCCGCCGTCAATAAGAGTTCACGCGCGCGGAATCGCCACCCGCACGCGAGCGGCGCGCACACCAGCCACAACCCGTACAAGGCCACGCCCTCGCGCAAATTCACGCCCGCGCCGAGCAGCGTCGCGCCGAGCAATACCATCCACGCTTTTCTTTGTCGCAACCCGCGCAGGTGCATCGTGAGCGCGACGGCCAGCAACAGAATCGACGGAATCTCCGTCATCGCCTGTCCGCTATAAATGACGTAGAACGGCGACAGCACGAGCAACAACGCGGCCACCGTCGCCGTCCGGTTTGAACGCGCGAGGTCGCGCGCCAGCGTCCACACCGCGACGACCGCGAGCGGGCTTTGCGCGATGACGAAGTATTTGAAAAGCAGGTAAGCGTTTTCCGGCGGCAACCCGAAAACCGCGTGAACGAAGCGGAACAAAAAGTGGTTCGTGTAGATAAACAACATCCGTCCGAACAGCATCGACGACGGCTCGCCCCGCAACGCCAGCACGGTGTAATCGAGCGCGTCCCAATCGCCCGCGAACGGGTCTCTGAAAACGAGCGCGAGCGCGAGCGCAAGGACGGCCAGCGGCAGCCACCACTTCCACTCTTTGAGCAGCGAGGGAAGCGGTGTCGGAGACGGCGGGAGCGGGTCGGTATCGGGGTTGTTGGCGGCGGGGTTGGCGGCGTCGGCGTCGGCGCGGGTGTCGTGGGCGTTAACCATTCGTGGCGGATAAGTCATCGGGCGCAAGTGATTTGATCAAGTCGGCGTCGAGCGAGTCTTCCGGGCGTTTCACCATCGTCAGACGATTGCCGCGCTCATTGTACTCGACTTTATCCATGATGTTGTAAATCAGCAGCACGCCGCGCCCCGAAGCTTTGAAAAGGTTGGCGGGGTCGAGCGGGTCGGGGATGGTCGCGGGGTCAAAGCCTTCGCCCTCGTCTTCGATGGTAAAGCGCGCCTCTTGCGGCGTCAGGTCGGCGCTGATGCGGACTATCTTCGAGGGGTCGTTTTTGTTGCCGTGCTTGACCGCGTTGACGAACGCCTCGTCGAGCGCGATGAACAGATTCGAGCGGTCGGGTTTGATGACGCCGAGACGCGCGACGCGTTCGATGAGGTAATGGAGCACGCCGTTCATCAGCGACAAGTCGCTCGGTAACTCGAACTCGATTTTTTCGTGGACGTAGGGCAAAACTTTGAGGTCTTCGACGAAGCGGAGTTTGTAGCCGAGCGTCTTTTCGACGATCGAGCGGAGTTCGTCGTGGTCGTAGGGACGGCGCAGGAAGTTGGCCGCGCCGAGTTTGAAAGCTTTGATGACGCCCTCGTGCTGCGCCTCTTCCGAAGAGACGACGACGGGCACGAGCAGCCGCTTGCGTTTGATCTCGCTGAGGATTTGGACGCCGCTGTCGGCATCCTCGGTCAGGTCGCTGATGATGAGGTCGAAGTCCTCAAGGTCGTCGCGCCCGACGGCTTCGTCGCGGCTCCCCGTCGCCGTCACGTCGTGGCCGAGTTCGGACAGCACCCCCACCAACACGGTGCGGAGTTCTTCATTGCCGTCAACGATAAGGATGCGTCGCTTTTCCATCGAAAGCTAACCGCGAGTTAAATTGGGGGAGCGCTTGGGAACGGACTGTCGCGACAACCTGCTTGAAAAATTTCGCAACCAATCCGCTACGCTGTACGCGACGAGGCGGCGCGGTGTTCCGAAATATAGCACAGAACCGGCGGCCCGCAGATTGGGTGGTGGGTCAGTTTGGATTTCAAGATGGGTGACTCAACGACTTTGCGGAAACCCGCACGCAGTAAGGGTGTCAGTGGTTGCGATTGCGCCCTTACTCCGTGCGGGTTTCTGCGCCACGCACATCGGCGTAAGACAACTGTTCGCGCTCGGCGTCGCTGACTACGGGCAACCGTTTTCTGCTAGACTCTCGCACTCATGCAGGCCTCCGCCGATCAACCAGAAGCAGTTCAAAAAGCTCCGACGCGCGACGACGCGGCGGCCAGCGGGCGGCGCACGGGTGACGAACGGATCGAGCGCGCCTATGCGTTCGCCGACCTTTCGCCGTATCCCTTCAAGAAGCGCTTTCTGATTCGCGCCGCCGACCTCGTTTTCTACGCGCTCATCCGAATAATCGGACGCACCGTGCGTTTCGAGGTCGAAGGTTGGGACAACTGGCTGGCCGCGACGCGCGACGGAGGCGCCCCGATCTACACCTGCTGGCACGACCGCGTGTTTCTCGCCACCTACTTCTGGCGCGAACGACGCATCGTCGTGATGACCTCGCAGAGTTTCGACGGCGAATATATCGCGCGCTTCATCCAACGCTTCGGCTACGGCGCATCGCGCGGCAGTTCGACGCGCGGCGGCATCGGCGCGCTCGTCGAGATGATTCGGCTCGTCCGCGCGGGTTGCCCCGCCGGATTCATGATCGACGGTCCGCGCGGCCCGCGCCACGTCGCCAAGATGGGCGCGACGCTCCTCGCCAAGAAAACCGGACGCCCCGTGTTGCCCTTCTCCGTCAACGCCGCGCGTCACCGGGAAATGTCGAGTTGGGATCGTTGCCAAATCCCCTTGCCCTTCACGCGCGCCCGCGTCTTGATCGCCCCGCCGATTTACGTCCCCGCAGATGCCGACGAACAACTCCTCGCCGTCAAACATGCCGAACTTCAACGCGCGCTTGAGCAACTCGACGACTGACCGGCAGAAAGCGTGCGCCCGCGCACAAGCCGCAGACGCTGAAAGCATAGCGTGCGCGCCGATGCCTGTAGTAGGATTGAGAAAATCTGCCGCAAGCAAGTCGTCGGTAAATCGTGGATGGATCGCACTCGTTCAGGTCGTCACGGTTTACGATTCGGGATACATGATTTCACGGAGGCCAAATGATTAATCAGGAGCGCATCAAAAATCTTCTGCTCGAACTCGTCCAAATCGACAGCCACTCGCGCCGCGAGCGCGATGTCGCCGAGCGCATCAAAAAATATTGCGAGGAGTTGGGCGCGCAGGTTGAAATCGACGACGCGGGCGACAAAGTCGGCGGCAACAGCGGCAACGTCATCGCGCGTTTTCCCGGCACGATTCCCGACGCCGAAACGATCATGATGAGCGCGCACATGGACACGGTGGTGCCCGGCGAAGGCGTAAAACCCATCGTCGAAGGCGACATCATCCGCACCGACGGGACGACCGTTCTGGGCGGCGACGACAAGTCGGGCTGCGCCGTCATCCTCGAAACCATCCGCTGTCTGCAAGAGCAGTCCGTCCCGCACGCTCCCATCGAAGCCATTTTTTCCATCTGCGAAGAGGTTGGACTGCTCGGCGCGAAGAACGTCGATGTGTCGAAGTTGAAATCGAAGTACGGCATCGTCTTCGATTCCGACGACCCCGGTTTTCTCTTCACCAAAGGCCCGTCGGCCAATCACATGGAGTTTCGCGTGCACGGTCTCGAATCGCACGCGGGCGTCGCCCCGGAGCAGGGCATCTCCGCCATCCGCATCGCCGCCGAAGCCATCCACAACATGAAACTCGGACGCATCGACGACGAGACGACCGCCAACATCGGCGTCATCGAAGGCGGCAAGGCGACCAACATCACGACCAACCTCGTCGTCTGTCGCGGCGAAGCCCGCTCGCTCGATGACGACAAACTCGAAGCCCAAACCGCGCACATGCTGCAATGTTTCCGGGATGCCGCCGCGAAACATGAAGTCACGGTCGAAGGCGTCACGACGAAGGCGCGCATCGAAGAACACATCACGCGCGAATATTGGGCGATGGATGTCGCGGATGATTCGCGCGTCGTTCAACTGGTCAAGTCCGCCGCCGCGCGGATGGGACTCGACGTGAAGACGCTCGCTTCGGGCGGCGGCTGCGACGCCAACATCTTCAACAAAAAAGGGATTGAATGCGCCAACCTCGGCACCGGGATGCGCGCCATCCACACCGTCAAAGAATGGCTCGACGTGAAAGACATGTACGCCTCCGCCGAGATGACGCTTGAGGTTCTAAAACTCAACGGCGAACAAGCTCTCGCTAAAGACGCAGGCTAAACAGATGACCGACGACATGCAAAAAGAAAGTTATCGCAGCGGCTACGTCGCGCTCATCGGGCGACCGAACGCGGGCAAGTCAACGCTTTTGAATCGACTGGTGGGCGAGAAGATCGCCGCCGTGTCGAACAAGCCGCAGACGACGCGCCACCAAATTCAGGGCATCATCACCCGACCCGAAGGGCAGGTCGTGCTGGTCGATACGCCGGGGGTGCATCAGCCGGGCTACCTCCTCAACCGCCGGATGATGGCGGCGGTGCACGGCGCGCTCGAAGGCGTCGATCTGCTGTTGCTGATCCGCGACGCGACCGCCTCGACCGGCAACGGCGACCGTTTCGTGCTCGACCTCGTCAAGCAGACGGGCAAGCCCGCGATGCTGCTCTTGAACAAGACGGACAAGCTCTCCGACAAGTCGCAACTGCTGCCGCTGATCGAGTGGTACGGACAAGAATACGAGTGGCGCGAGGTCGTGCCGATGTCGGCGCGGACGGGCGATCAGGTCGGCGCGCTCATCGCGGAAATCATCAAGCAGTTGCCCGCCGGCGAACCCATCTTCGGCGAAGACGAGTTGACCGATCAGCCGATGCGCGCCCTCGTCGCGGAAATCGTCCGCGAGAAGATTTTGCAGACGACGGGCGACGAGATTCCTTACGTGACCGCGGTCGTGACGGAAAAGTACGACGAGACCCGCGCCGATCTGACGCGCATCCACTGCGCCATTTTCGTCGAGCGCGATTCGCAGAAGCGCATCGTCATCGGCAAGGGCGCGGAACGCCTCAAAGAAATCGGCACGCGGGCGCGTCAAGACATCGAGCGGCTCGTCGGTCATCGCGTCTATCTCGAACTCTTCGTCAAGGTCGAAGAGAACTGGCGCAACAGCGAACGCACGCTCAACGAACTCGGCATCGGTGGAAAGGAACGTAGCAAGTGACGTGTGACGTGTGACGGTATCGAGACACGTCTTGATCCCGTCACACGTCACTTGCCGAATGTGATGTGGTACGCACTCGATGTGACGACGACGGAGGAAGCCCGCGAGGCGGTTGAGTACGCCCTTGCGGAGGCGGGCGCGGCGGGCACGGAGACGACCGAAACGGAGGGCGAACTGTTGCGCGTCGCGGCCTACTTCGACGCCCCGCCGGAGCGCGAACGCGTCCGCGCCGTGCTGTTGGAGGCGTTGCGCATTTACGGGTTGCCACCGTCCGCCGTGCGCGACATGCGGGCGCGTGAGGTCGTCGCGCGCGACTGGCTCGCCGAGTGGAAAAAGGGTTGGCAGGCGGTCGAGGTCGGGCGGTTCATCATCGCGCCGCCGTGGAGCGACATCACCGAAACGCCGGAGCGCATTCTGATTCGTATCGAGCCGGGAATGGCCTTCGGCACGGGCACGCACGAAACGACGCGTCTGTGTCTCGCCGCCATCGAAAAACATTTCACGGGCGCGAGCTTTCTCGACGTGGGGACGGGCACGGGCATCCTCGCCATCGCCGCCGCGCGTCTCTTCCCCAAAGCCCACATCGAAGCCTGCGACACGGACAGCGTCGCCATCGAAATCGCGCGCGAGAACGCCGCGCTCAACGGCGTCGGCGGGCGCATCGATTTCCGCGCCGGCACGGTTGAAGAAGCAACCGCGTCGGCTGATTGCGTCTGCGCCAATCTGACGGCGGACGTGATCGTGCCGCTGTTGCCCGCGCTCGTCGGCGCGACGTGCGGGCGTCTGATTCTCTCCGGCATCCTCGCCACGCAGACCGACTTCGTTCGCACGCATCTCGCCGCGCTCGGCATCGATGAATACGAGATCGAGTCGGATGGCGAGTGGGTCGCGCTGACGGTTTGAGAGACTCGTAAACATAGAAATGACGAGGCGAAGATTCTACGTTCCGCATGATGTGTTCGTCGCGGGCGAGCGCGTCGCGCTTGGGGCGGAAGAAGCGCGCCACCTGCGCGACGTACTGCGTCTGCGTGCGGGCGACGAAGCGTACGCCTTCGACGGCGCGGGCAAAGAATATCGTTGCGTCGTCGCGGAGACCGGGCGCGGGCGCGGCGAGAGCGGCAGCGGTGTTGTTGCGCTCGAAGTGCAGGAGCGGGTCGAGCCGTTGCGCCCGGAATCGCCGCTCGCGCTCACGCTCGCGGTCGCGTTGTTGAAGGGCGAGAAGTTCGAGATGGTCGTGCAGAAGG
>JBGTHJ010000128.1:0-3193 GCA_041746175.1 Pyrinomonadaceae bacterium | reverse complement strand
GCCCGCGTGCGCATCGGCCAGCGCGAGCAGCGCGGCTTGCACGCGGCGCACGCGCACGCTCGCCGCGTCAATTTCGTCACGCAGCCAGAGCCGCAAAGCCGTCGCCACCTGATCGTTGCGACTCCGTCCGGTGTGCAACTTCCGACCCGCATCGCCGGCCAACTCTACGAGCCGCGCTTCGACGAACGAATGCACATCTTCCGCCGCCGCATCTTCGTCGAAATAGCGCGCATCGGCGGCGGCGCGCTCAAGCATGGTGCGCAGACCGTCGTCGATGCGCACGGCCTCTTCGTCCGTCAGCACGCCCGCCGCGCGCAAGCCTGCGCAGTGCGCCAAACTCCCGCGCACGTCCGCTTCAAACAGCCGCCGGTCGAAACCGAACGAACGATTGAACGCGGCGAACCCGGCATCCGTCGCGCCCGTAAAACGCCCGCCCCATAAATTCTTCGCTTCGCTCATCGACTCTCACCGCTTCAAGCAACCTTTGTCGAAGGCTTCGACGATGTTTTCGGCGAAGCCTTCGTCGAAGGCTGTGCCTGCGCCCGGCGGCGCGGACGCCGCACCAATTCGCCGCTACAGTTCGGGCAGATTCGCGCCATCCGGCTCGCGCACAGATCGCAGAATGTACACTCGTAACTACAAATGTAAGCCTCGGTGCCGTGACCGACCATTACACCGCACCGCTCGCAAGTCTCTCTCATCTCAAGCGCCATCGTTGGTTGACTCCTTCGTCTTGACTTCAATAAGTGTTTCCGCGACCCACAAACCCGCGCACGCTTCGGCGCGGCGATGGCTCATTTTACGCGCATCCCCCGATGTTGTCGTCCCGGTTAAAAAAAACCCGTGTTTAATTTGATCCAGCGCAGCCGAAATGGTATTTTATGCATCTATGCAACGTCTATGCAAAATCAGTGCATAAAAATTATGGAGAAGGAACGTAGACAACAAAAGATTTTGAGCCTCATCAAGGCCAAGCCTATCGGGACGCAGAGCGAACTGGCGGCGCAGCTTGAGCGCGCCGGGGTGGTGGCGACGCAATCGAGCGTGTCGCGCGATCTGGAAGAACTCGGCATCGTCAAGCAGCACGGACGCTACGTCGTGCCGGTCGCCGCGAACGGAGCGGCGGCGCACGGGCTGATCAGTCTCGACGCGGCGGGCGATTGTCTGGTCGTCGCGCGGTGCGAGCCGGGGATGGCATCGGGGGTGGCGGTCGTATTGGATCGCGCGGCGATTCCCGAAATCGTCGGGACGCTGGCGGGCGAGGATACGATATTCGTCGCGGTCACAAACAGAAAGGCGCAACGGGCGGCCATCAAAAAGGTCTGGGAGTTGTTCGGCTAGTTGATGGTTCGAGTAGCTGACGAAGGAGCGAATGAGTGGCACATCAAGAGATCAAAAAAGTCGTGCTGGCGTATTCGGGCGGGCTGGACACGTCGGTGATGCTGCACTGGCTGAAGGCGAATTACGGCTGCGAGGTCGTCTGTTATTGCGCGGACGTGGGTCAGGGTGAAGAACTCGAAGGTCTGGCGGAGAAGGCCCGTGCGACGGGCGCGTCGAAGCTTTACGTCGAAGATTTGCGGCAAGAGTTCGTGCAGGATTACGTGTGGGCGGCGGTCAAGGCGAACGCGGTTTACGAGGGCGTCTATTTGCTCGGCACATCGCTCGCGCGCCCCGTCATCGCGAAGCGGCAGATCGAGATTGCGCGCATCGAAGGCGCGGACGCGGTGGCGCACGGTGCGACGGGCAAGGGTAACGATCAGGTGCGTTTCGAGTTGACCTATTACGCGCTCGAACCGGGCATCCATGTCGTCGCTCCGTGGCGCGAGTGGGAGTTCAAGGGACGTTCCGACCTGATCGCGTATGCCGAACGACACGACATCCCCGTCACCGCGACGCACGCCAAGCCGTACTCGACCGACCGTAACCTGATGCACGTCTCGTACGAGGGCGGCATTCTCGAAGACCCGTGGGCAGAGCCGCCGCCCGATATTTTTCAGATGACCAAAGCTCCCGAGATGGCACGCGCCGAGGCGGAATCGGTCGTCGTCGGTTTCACGCGGGGCGTGCCGGTCAGTCTCGACGGCGAGCCGATGAGCGCGATTGCGTTGCTCGAACGGTTGAACCGCGCGGGAGGCGAGCACGGCATCGGGCGCGTCGATCTGGTCGAGAACCGTTTCGTCGGGATGAAGTCGCGCGGGGTTTACGAGACGCCGGGGGTGACGATTCTGCAAGCGGCGCACCGCGCGCTCGAATCGATCACGATGGACAGGGAAGTCTTGCGGTTGAGAGATTCGCTCGCGTTGAAGTTTGCCGAAAGCGTCTATTACGGGTTCTGGTTTGCTCCCGAATCCGAGTTGATGCGTCGCCTGATTGACGAGACGCAGACGGACGTAACCGGCGAAGTGCGTCTGAAACTTTATCGCGGCAACGTCGTCGTAACGGGGCGTCGCGCGCCGCGCTCACTCTACGATGAGAACCTCGCGACCTTTGAGTCCGACAGCGTCTACAACCAACACGACGCCGAAGGCTTTATCAAGCTCAACGCGCTGCGGCTGAGAATGCGGAAGAACTTGACGCGCGACGAGTGACGGGCGACGTGTGACAGGTAACAGGTAAGGGGAACGTGCAGGCTTTCACCCTGTCACCCATCACCGGTCAGGAATCAAGGAGTCGACATGACGAAGATGCTTGAAGATGCGGGCGCGGCGGTGAAGATCATCGAGGCGGACAAGATCGGTTCGGCGACATCGCCGCTGGGGTTGTCGCGGACGCTGGCGGTGGTTGGCGCGACGGCGCGACCGCGCGCGGGGGATGTCGTCGTCGTTCGCGCGGTGACCGACAGCGCGACTTACAATCAGTTGGAACTTCCGTCGGGGCGGTTGGCGAAGATCAATCCGGGCGACGTGATTGCGGGCGTGCTCGGCAGTCGGCGCGCGTTGAAGGGTTTCGTCGGCGATGTGCCGGAAACGATCAGCGCGGGCGACCGCCTCCACCTCTTGAACATGGGCGGCGTCATCGGATTTTGCAAGGGGCATCATTCGAGTTTGAGCGATGCCATCGCGGTCGAGGTCGTCGGGCTGGTTTACGACGAAGACGCGCGCGTGCGGAACATCGCCGATGCGGCGTTACCTCTGCGCGCGGCGTTGGGCGAGAGCGCGCCGCTCGTCGTGGTGGCGGGGGCGTGCATGAACAG
>JBGTHJ010000127.1:0-19089 GCA_041746175.1 Pyrinomonadaceae bacterium | reverse complement strand
GCGCGGCGCTCATCAAGCGCCGCGCTTCTTTGTTTTTGTTGGCAACGAGTCGGGGATGGGAATCCGCTCGTTTGATGTCGGTCGCGGCGTCAACTGCGAGCAGTCCGGAGGCCAACGAGTCGGCGAACTCGTTTCAAACCTTCCGTCCGATGGCGAGCGGACGCCAGAGCGACTGCAAACGCTTGCCGCTCGTGGATTGCAGCAGACTCATCATGCCGATGTAGGCGTAGCCGAAGAAGAACAGGCCGAGGAAAGGAATCGTCCCCCACAGCCCCATGTGCGCGGCGTAGAGGATGGCGAGCAGAAAGTAGACGGCGAAAGCGAGTTCGAGCAGCGGCAGCCAGCCGCGCTTACGTTTGTACTTCTTGCCCTTCCAGGTCGCGTCGTCGGTCTGCTCGACGCGGTACTTCGGCGTCCGCACAAACTCCGACTTGATGCCGAGCAGAGCCTCGATCACCGCCCGCGCGTTCGAGAAGCCGATGCCGATGCCGACGGCCATTACGAGCGGCAGGTCGAGCAGGCGACGCTTGTTGCCCTTGTCGAGATACAAGATGGCCGAGCCGTAAAAGAGCACGACCGAGAGCGTCGAGAAGAACAGCAGCGGCAGGTCGAACAGCATCAGATGATGAAAGCCCTGCTGATAGCGGACGAGCAGCAGCGGGAATTGCAGAAAACTCGTGACGATCATCAACGGATAACTGATGTTGCCCGTCAGACGAAAGAACATCTCCAACTTGACGCGGAAGGGCAAGGGCGCACGCCAGATGCGCGGGTACAGTTTGATGCCGACCTGCATCACGCCCTTCGCCCAACGCCGCTGCTGGGCTTTGAAAGCGTTGATCTCGACGGGAATCTCCGACGGCGCGTCTTCGTCGAGCAGATAAACGAAACGCCAGCCCATCAACTGTGCGCGGAACGAGAGGTCGGTGTCTTCGGTCAGCGTGTCGTGCTGCCAGCCGCCCGAGAGTTCAATCGCGCGCCGCCGCCAGATGCCCGCCGTGCCGTTGAAGTTGAAGAAGCCGCCCGTGCGATTCCTGACCGTCTGTTCGATGACGAAGTGGCCGTCGAGCATGATGGTTTGGAGTCGGGTCAGCAGATTGTATTTGCCGTTGATGTGCGACCAGCGCATCTGCGCGCACCCGACGAGCGGGTCTGTAAAGTAGTGGACGAGTTTGCGCAGGCAGTCGGGACGCGGTACGAAGTCGGCATCGAAGATGGCGAGCAGTTCGCCCTTCGCGGTCTTGAGTCCGTTCTCGAGCGCGCCCGCTTTGAAGCCCGTACGGTCGCCGCGATGGATGTAGTGGATGTCGAAGCCCTTCGCGCGGTACTGCTCGACGGTCGAGCGCGCGCGTTCAACCGTCTCGTCGGTCGAATCATCGAGCACCTGAATCTCCATCCGTTCGCGCGGGTAGTCGATGGCGGTCACCGCTTCGAGCAGACGCTCGACGACGTACATCTCGTTGAAGAGCGGAAGCTGCACGGTGATGTGCGGCAACTCCGACTCGCTGAACGCGGCTTTCGGCTTCGGCTCGATGCGTCGGTAACGCCAGAAGTCGGCGACCTGCTTCATGCGGTACGCGCCGTAGACCGACAGCACGAACAGCATCGAGAAGTAGAGCGTGAGGATCGTCCAGTCGAAAGCGTCGAGACGGTAGAGCGGGCTGATGTTCGACGACGTTTTGGCGACCGCGTCGTCGATAAACTTGTAGAGCAATTCGTCCGGGACGAGCGCGAAAAAGGCGGGAAGTGACATCTGGATATTTCTCAACTGCGGTAGAGCTTCGACGACCTCGCCGGGGCTTGATGAACGCGCCGCGCGGTTTCGGACAACTCGTCTGTCCGCCGCACCCTCCGGCGCCGTCACACGAAACGAGCAGCGCGTTCGTCTCCGAAGCGCTGCCCGTTTCAGTGCGCGCACATTGTAACCGAAGCGCCCGTCGCCTTCAAACTCGACGGACGGTTCTAAACGACGACCGGCGAGCAGGACGACGACGAGCTTCCGTGTTTCATCTTCAAACGACCGACGCCCCCGTGCACCGTCGGTCTCAAACGATACCCACGCGCGCCCGCTCCGTCGGAAGTTTCGACGGGGGCGGGCGCGTCAGTGTGTTGTCAGAGGCATGCGTTACGCGCCGGGGTTATAACCGCCGCCGCCGCCGACGGCATAGCCTCCCGGAGCCGGAGGCGGCGGAACTCCCGCGCCGCCACCCTTGCGTTTCTCGAACAGCGGGACGCCGATGAGTCCGCCGATGGTGGCGAAGATGATGAGCAGCACCGCGCCAATGAGCGCGCCCGGTATCGAAGAGAGGATCAATGCGCCGACGGATTGATTCTGCATCAGCGCTGCCTGCTGCTCCATCGCGATGGCCGCTTCGGGATTGATATTGCCCATAATGCTGGCGATCAAAGCGAGGGTCGCGTTGCCCGTCAGGATGCCGAGCGGGATGCCGAGAATGACGTAAATCACCGCACCGATGAGGCCCGCAATCACACCGAGCACCGCACCGTCGGCGGGTCGCGCCGGGGTGGCCGAATCCTTGACGTAAAAATAGGTTGCGGCAAGGCCGCCGACGATTGCCCACGCGCAGCAGCAGGCGTTGACCACCCCGACAAACGGAATGGCCGACAAGAGACCGAGAATGACACCTCCGATGAGGGCCGGCTTTATTTTGTTTTCCATGATCTTGTTTGCACCTTCAAGTTGGGAGTCGGAACCGATTGTGACCGAGGCACATGCGTGCGCGCTCGCCCCGGCGGACGACTCGCGAACGACCGGCTGTCGCCGCAAGATGATACCGTCGCCGGTCGCTCGTCGCAAAGCAACACGCGCCTGTTTTCAAGATGCCGTGCGCTCGTCGAAAGAGCGCGACTTGTAGATTTGTCGCCATCCGGTTCGGCTCAAGTCCACCATCCCCGGAACGACATAGAAGACCGCGACCGCACCGAGCACCGCGCCCGTCAAAAGGCGAGAGAGATGCGTATTCTCCCAGACGCCGGAAAAGCCGAGCGCGAAATCAACCGCGGTCGGGATTGCCGCCGCGAACAACCACCCGCGCGCAGGAGCGTCCGTCCGCCCGACCGCACGCACCAGCGGATACGCCAGCGCGCCCGCCCCCAGTCCCACGTAGATTCCCAAACAACGCGCGCACACCGCCAACGGATGTCCCGCGAGATAAAACGAGCGCTCCGGCATCTGATGACAGACGACGCCGAACGCACGTCGCAACATGCTCGATAAAGCGACGTAGCCACGCGCTTCGGCCAGCGTAGCCAAAGCGATCAACGCCAGCAGTCCGACCGCGACCGCCAACGCCACGCCCCACGCCGCCAGCGCACGCCCGCGACCGCCGCCGCTGCTCTGCGGAACATAATGTGCTATCGAAAGAGGCATGACTTTCAAGTGATGCGGACGGAGGAAAGAGAGCCGTGTAAAAAAGGATGAGTAGCTAGCTTTTCTTCTTCATCCCGCGTCCCTCCGCCCTCCGCCCTAAAACCTGATAACGGTGTCGGGGCCGCCTTCGACGTGGACGGTGTCGATGAAGCGGATATGCCGCGACTCGGTGGTCATGATCAGCGAGTGCGTACGCTTGCCCGCGCCGAAGAAGCGCACGCCTTTGAGCAGCGCGCCGTCGGTGACGCCCGTCGCGGCGAAGATGATTTTTTTGCCGGGTGCGAGGTCGTTCGTGTCGTAGACGTGCGCGGGGTCGGCGATGCCCATCTCCATGAGACGCGCGACGACCTCCGCCTCGGGCGGCACCTTGTTGCCGTCGCCGGCCAGCTTTTCCGGGTCGAAGCAGAGCCGCGCCTGAATCTCGCCGTTCAGACACTTCAACGCCGCAGCGGTCAACACGCCTTCGGGTGCGCCGCCGATGCCGATCAGAGCGTGGATATTCGTGCCCGCGACCGCCGCCGAGATTCCCGCCGAGAGGTCGCCGTCGGTGATAAGACGGATGCGCGCCCCGGCGTCGCGCACGTCCTGAATCAACTTTTTGTGGCGCTCCCGGTCGAGCACGATAACGGTCAGGTCTTCGACATCACGACCAAGCCGCCGCGCGATATTCTTCAGGTTGTCTTTGACCGGCGCGTCGATGTCGATGGCGCCGCGACACGACGGCCCGACGACGATTTTATCCATGTAGATGTCGGGCGCGTTCAAGAGTCCACCGCGCTCGGAAGCGGCGAGCACCGCGATGGCGTTGTTCGCGCCGAGCGCGCAAAGGTTCGTGCCTTCGAGCGGATCGACCGCGATGTCAACCTCGGGGTAATCCAGCGGGGCGTCGGCGTGGAAGCCTTTGCCGACCTCCTCGCCGATGTAGAGCATCGGGGCTTCGTCGCGCTCGCCCTCGCCGATGACGATGCGACCGCGCATCGGCACGGTATCCATCACTTCGCGCATCGACTCGACGGCGACGTGGTCGGAGTATTTACGGTCGCCCTGTCCCATCGTCCGCGCCGAGGCAATCGCCGCCGCCTCACAAACGCGCAAAAAATCCAGCGAGACATGTCCCGTGTTAAGCTCGTGCCCCATCAATTTATTCTCCTGCTCGATAAAAGTATGCCGTGAAATTTCCGCTCGTCGCGACCGCCGGCAAATAGAAAGGCTGCGCCATACTAACAGAGCGCGGGCGGAATTTGTAGCCTCGCGATTGAAGAAACAAAGAAGCGATATGAGCAGGAGCAGAAGCCATGACCGGAACACTCCTCACCCGTCAACCTCGGTTTCCGTTATTCTCCGATTTCATCGTCAAACTGACCGACGCGCCGCTTCAAGTTGACCTAACAGAGCCACCGTCGAGTTTCGTCGAGACGCGACGCAGCCGCGCTTTGTCTTGATTTCACCGCGAAACAGCCCGCTGGCCGTGCGCCGCGTGGGTGGCACGGTGCTTGTAATGCAGAGAGTGGCCGTCAGAACCGGACGGGGCGCTGTCGAAACTCAAAGGGATTTTAGAAAGTGATTTGCAGATGATGACCTCCGCCGCTTACCAACGCTACGAATCAGACGCCGCGATCCAACACGACGCACAGATTCCGTTCATCCTCTCGATGCCGACCAACGTGCGCAACCCCGACGGCACAGCGCGCACCGTCAAACTCACCGGCCACACGCGCAATATCAGCCTCGACGCGCTCGAACTCGTCGGCCCCTTCATCCGCTTCGGCAATCGTTCTTTGATGAACCGCGACAATACGTTTCAGGTCGTGCTCGGACTTCCCGACGGCGCGGTCAGACTTCGCGTCGCCGCCGTCAGCTACGCCGAGTTGGACGAAGACGAAACGGGCGTCGGGTACTTGATAGCCGTCACCGACGAGACGATTGAAAGCACGTCCGACATGCGCTGCGTCATCAAGGTGAACGTCGTCTCGATTCACGAAAGCGACCGCGCGCGTTATTCGCAATATCTCAAATCGCTCGACAAGAACAAGACCGAGCAGACCGTGATGGTCATGGAGCACGACGGCGCGTGGCGTCCGCAAACCCTGACCGTCACCGTCCTCGCCTAACAAATCGACACGCCGCGCCGCTCGCGCATCAGCACGCGCTTCAAACGCTCTCTTCCCGGAATCGCTGCTGACAAAACAGGGAGTCATCTCAAAGGATGACTCCCTGTTCTCTTGCTCCTTCAACGCCGAACTCAATTTACAAGATCATTGACACGATAGCCGGGATGAACAACAACCAAAAGCATCCCGCCGGTTGGTGGTGGTGGTCGCGCTTCGGTCAGCGTCCATCGGTCAAAATCACTCCGTCCATCATGGCGTCTGTCCTGCGAATCGCTCAACCGGCAGCGACCGCGTCGCGCGCTCCGGCGGGGCGGTAGGGCGGCAGCGTGATGCGCGCCGCCTTCTCTTTCTTGAGGCCGAGCGCCCAATCAGCCTGCATCAACGTGTGGATGTCGCGCGTCCCTTCGTAGATGACCGCCGCTTTGCAGTTGCGCAGGTAACGCTCGACAGGATAGTCGTTCGAGTAACCGTTCGCGCCGTGCACCTCGATCGCCATCGACGCCGCCTGCTCGCTCCTGACGGTCGCCTGCCATTTCGCCAGCGAAGTTTCGCGGACGTTGGGACGGCCTTCGTTCTTCAGATAACCCGCGCGCAGCCAGAGCAGATGCGACATCTGATAGTCGGCTTCCATGTTCGCTATCTTCTGTTTGACGAGTTGGTGGTTGGCGATTTTCGTCCCGAACGTCTCGCGCTCGTTGGCGTAGGCGATCGAGGCGTCGCGCGCGGCGCGGATGATGCCGGTCGCGCCCGCCGCGACGGTGTAGCGTCCCTGTTCGAGCGCGAACATCGCGATCTTGAAACCCTCGCCCTCTTTGCCGACCATGTTCTCGTGGGGGACGCGCACATCCTGCAAAGAAAAATAGCCGGTGTTGCCCGCGCGGATGCCCATCTTGCCGTGAATCGTGCCCGACGTGAAACCCTCCATCCCGCGTTCGACGATGAAACACGACATGCCGGAATGTTGACGCGCGCGTCGCTTCTCTTCGTCCGTCCAGCAGAAGAACAGGAAGTTATCGGCGACATCGCCGAGACTAATCCACATCTTCTCGCCGTTCAAAACCCACTCGTCGCCCTCGCGCCGCGCGGTCGAGCGCGAGCCGATCACGTCCGACCCCGCGCCCGGTTCGGTCAGTCCGTAGGTCGCGATCTTCTCGCCCTTCGCTTGCGGGACGAGGTACTTTTGTTTCTGCTCCTCGGTTCCCCACGCGTAGAGCGTCAGACTGTTCAAGCCGGTATGCACCGACATCACGACGCGCATGAAAGTATCGACGGCTTCGAGTTCTTCGCAAACGAGTCCGAGCGCGACGTAATCGAAGCCCGCCCCGCCGTACTCTTCGGGGATACACACGCCGAGCAGATTCAACTCGCCCATCTTGTCGAGTATCGAGCGGTCGAAGTGTTGCTTCTCGTCGAGTTCCTTGATGCGCGGCGCGACTTCCTTCTGCGCAAACTCGCGTACGGTCTGGCGTATCGATTTATGGTCGTCGGTCAATTCAAAGTCAATCATTCTCAGTTCTTCCTTACAAAACGGATTTTTTTGACGCGTGATGCGCACACGCCCACGCGCGCTGATTCGTACAACCTTATGGCAGCAAAATTGGATGATGCTCTGGCGAGCATCTTACACCAGCCGCGCACCCGCACAAAAGTCGCCATCCACAGCGTCGGCGCTTTGGCGCGAGACTTCCGTGCGTCAATTTTTCTGGCTTCCAATCAATCTTCAATTGAACTCTTACTGCCGCTCGTCGCCGATCAACTCGCGCGCCGCTTCGGTCGCTTCTTCGAGCGTGCGGACGCGCCCGTCGAGTTGCATCTCGTAGACGGCGCGCGTGATTTGCCCGACGCGCGGCGACGGCGACAAGCCCATTTCGAGGAGGTGGCGTCCCATCAAAATCGGTGCGGGCGGTTTGTGCTCGACCGCGAGTTCGCGCGCACGCGCGATGAACCACTCCTGCGGCACGGCGTCGAACCATTTGTCGCGCGCGACCCACGCGGCGTTGCGTCCGAGCGTGTCGGCGCGTGCGACGCGATAGAGCAACTCCAGTTCGCAACGGCGCGCGAGCCGCCGGAAAGCGCCGTCGCCGATTTGGTCGCGCTTGTAATAAAACTCGCCCGGCTTCAGGTGCGCGCGGACGAGTTCGACGACCTGCGCGCGCACGTCGTAGCCGTCGAGCGTGAAAATCTTCAGACGTTCGAGAAAGCTCTCGGTCGGCGCGACGCCCGCTTCGTCGTGACCGCGCGAACGCCAGCGACCTTCGATAAATTCGGTCGTCGCGGGCTTGCCGAAGTCGTGGCACAGCGCGGCCAGCATCACCGCGACCTGTCGCGGATGATTGAGGTCGTTAATCAACTCGCGCGCGCGGTCTACGACCAACCACGTGTGAACGTCAACGTCACCTTCGGGGTGCCAGTCGAACTCCTGCGGGACGCCGGTCAGCGATTGTATTTCGGGAAAGAGTTGCGGGGTCGCGCCGAGTTTCGCCATCCACTCGAAACCTCGGGATGGACGACGCGCCGCGAGCAACAACTTTTCCAACTCGCCCCAGATGCGTTCGGGCGGCAGGTCTGTGAGATCAATCGTGCGGCAGAGTTCGACGGTCGCAGGGTCGATGTCGAACCCGAAGCGCGCGGCGAACTGTGCGGCGCGCAAAACGCGCAGCGAATCCTCGATGAAACTTTCCGGCGAGACAGCGCGCAGCACTTTGCGCCGGAGGTCGGCGCGGCCATCGTAAGGGTCGATGATTTCCGAGGTCAGCGGGTCTTCGAGAATCGCGTTGATGGTGAAGTCGCGCCGCCGCGTCGCTTCGGGAATGGACATCGCCGGGTCGCCTTCGATGACGAAGCCGCGATGACCGCGCCCGACCTTGCGCTCGCGGCGCGGGAGCGAAACATCGAGATTTGCCCCGACTTTGTAAACCGTGAAGGCTTCGCCCGCGACGCTGACGCGCCCCGGCAGGCGGTCGAGCAGTTCGCGCAGTCGCGCCGGTTCGACGCCGTAAACTTCAACGTCCCAATCCTTCGTCTCCGACCAGCCCATCAGCCGGTCGCGCACGCACCCGCCGACCAGCAACGCCCGCCCGCCCACCGCGCGGACGCTTTCCGCCAACTCCAAAATTTTCTTCGGGATGTCGCCCATCAATTCACAAAGTTCAAAGCTCAAAGTTCACAGCCGGTAACGGGTCGATAACTTTAGACTTTGGACTTTGGACTTATTCGTCGTCTTCGTCAGCGTCGTCTTGGTTGTCCGCGTCGTCCGCGTCGTCTTCGTCCGCGTAGTATTCGGGGTCGTCGACGAGGATTTGGACGCCGCGCGTCGAGGGCAGACAGCCGATAACTTGCGCGCGTGCGATGCGGGTTAGTTCGTCGGACGCGTGCCAGAGTTTGACCCAAAAGCTACGCGTCTCGCCGTGAATGACGAAGGTCGAGCCGTCGAGCATCACCGGCACCGGCTCGGCCAGCGTGCCCTCGCGCAACGCCGCGAGCAGTTCCGGCAGGTGCGGCTTGAACGTGTCGAACTGGATCATCACCATGCCCTCGTCAATCTCGGCGGGCGGCAACTCGACCGGCTCGTCAGATTCGAGCAGCAGACGCGATTCGGTGCTCTGGTTTCGTAGTTTCCTGATTGCCATAAGAAACGTGACGGCTGACAAGCGCCGGGATGAAGACAGGAGTGCTCCTGCTTACCTGTCGCTTGTTACCTGTAACCGCTTTTTCAAGTGTGCTTCGAGTTCGGCGATCTTGATGCGTTCCTGTTCCCATGTGTCGCGGTCGCGGACGGTGACGGCTTCGTCTTCGAGCGATTGATGATCGACGGTGACGCAGAAAGGCGTGCCGATTTCGTCCTGCCGCGCGTAGAGCTTGCCGATGCCGCCCGTATCGTCGTAGACGGCGCGCATCGCGGGTTGGAGTTTGTGTTTGATGCCGCGCGCCAGTTGGACGATTTCGGGCTTGTTCTTGGCGAGCGGCAGCACCGCGACTTTGATGGGCGCAAGTTCCGGATGTAGCTTGAGGATGACGCGCTTCTCGCCCTTGTCGGTGGTGCGCTCGGTGTAGGCATCCATCAAGACGGCGAGCATCGAGCGATTGACCCCGGCGGCGGGTTCGATGACGTACGGATAGAAACGCTGCTTGGTCGTTTCATCGAAGTACGAAAGGTCTTCGGTCGAGTCGGGGTTGGTGCGCTTGCCGTCTGCGTTGAGCGGATTTTTGGAATGCGCGCGGAGGTCGAAGTCGGTGCGGTTGGCGATGCCCATCAGTTCGTCCCACTGCTTCTCTGCCTCTTCGCGTTCGGGGAAAAAGCGGTAGTGGATATCGACGGTGCGCTTGGCGTAGTGCGCCAATTCTTCCTTCGGCTGCTCGTAGAGCCGGAGGTTTTCCGCGCTCAGCCCGAGCCGTCCGGTATACCAATCGAGACAGCCGTCGATCCATTCCTGATGGACGCGCTCGTCTTCGCCGGGGCGGACGAAGTATTCCATCTCCATCTGCTCGAACTCGCGCGTGCGGAAGATGAAATTGCCGGGCGTCACTTCGTTGCGAAACGACTTGCCGATTTGCGCGATGCCGAACGGAATCTTCCGGCGCATCGACTGCTGTACGTTGAGATAGTTGACGAAGATGCCCTGCGCGGTTTCGGGGCGCAGGTAGGCGAGCGCCGCCGGATCGTCTTCAGCCGCGACCGCGCCGAGCGTCGTGCGAAACATCAGATTGAAGGGACGCGGCGCGGTCAGGTCGGTCGAGCCGCAGTTCGGACATTTGAGACGCCGCTCCCGCACCGACTCCGCGATGTCGTCGCCCTCGGTCGCGCCCTCAAGCTTGTCCGCACGCAACCGGCTTTTGCACTCGCGGCAGTCAACCAGCGGGTCGCTGAACGTCTCTTCGTGTCCCGAATATTTCCAGACGAGACGATTGAGGATGATCGACGAATCAAGTCCTTCCATGTCGTCGCGCTCGTAGACCATCCAGTTCCACCAGACGGCCTTGATGTTGTTGCAGACCTCGACGCCGAGCGGCCCGTAATCCCACGAACTCCCCAGTCCGCCGTAAACTTCCGACGACGGAAACACGAAGCCCCGCCGCTTGGCGAGCGAAACAATGGTTTCGATGTTCGGTGCTGACACTTCTTTCCCTTGTCCTCTCTCACACGCAAAGCTTTCTCTGCTGACGATTCACGATTGACGACCGCTCGATTGATGATTCGCGATTGACGACCAATCCTACCAGCGGCGCGCGGAAAAAGAAAAGAAGAGAGAAACGCTCGCGGTGAGCGCGCCTCTCTTCCGTGTTGGATCAACAAGGTCGTAACGACGCTTTTATCTTGTGTTGAGATTGACGTTGATGTCTGTGCCACCGCCGCGACCGCCGAACAAGCTCCCCCTAAAGAAAAAGAGAGCCAGCAGTAGAACGATGACGAAAATCACCACGATTGCCACGATGCCGGTGCTACCCGCGCCTTCACCTTCAGCCATTTGTGAATCCTCCTCCAAAAATTTGGAATACTTGAACGAGTCAAGGGAAATACTCAAGTGACTCGGAACGGTTAAGGGGAACAACTCAATTTCAGGGGACGCGCGCGAGGCTTTGTTAACACACGTCGCACGAAAGCGTCAATCACACTCATGGAAAACGCGCCGCGCTTCAACGTCCGTGAAGAAGCGCGGCGCATATTTGAACCACACGGCGCGACGAATCCGACGCCATCCATTCAGGAGTTCGAGCGGCGTGGCGGCTCGGCGGGGAGCGGCGTGGTGGCGGCTGAAGGCGTCGGCGTCGGTGGCGTCGCGCCCTGCGGCACGATCCAGATTTCGATGGTGTCGCGCTCGCGTCTGCCGCCGTCGACAACCGTGATGCGGCTCGAATCGATGCCGCGCGTTCTGACGAGATAATCGCGCGAACGCTCGCCGAGTTTGGCGGCCTGTCCCGCGCGACTGCCGCGACCCGCGTAGACGATGATGTGGCCTTGCGAGCCGGGGCGGTTCTGAAGTTCGATAGCGAGATTGTCGAGACGCGCCTTGTCGTCATCGAAGGCGACGGACGGAAACTCGTCGAAGCGTTGCGGCTGGATGGGCGGCAGCGCGAGGGCGATGACGGTGGTCGTGGCCTGCGCGGTCTGGCGGCAGTTGCGGTCGCCCGAACCGTCGTCGATGACGAGGATGGCCGTGACGCGACGATTGCCGAGTCCCGAAGAATCGACCGTGATGGTCGGCGTGCCCGCGCCGCTGGTGATGCGCGCGGCGGGCGGGCTAACCGTCCACGTGTAGTTGAGCGCCGAGGGGCCGCCGTAGCCGACATCAGCCGTAAAGGTGACGCTGTCGCCATCCGTGACCGAAGCCGGCGCGGACAGGTTGACCGGATACGGACAGGGCGACGCGGGCGGGCGCGGGACGCTGATGGTGCGCGGAGTGAAATTGAGCGAGATGCAATCGCGGCGTCCGGCCACGATGTTGAAATCGCGCGCCCAGCGCGTGCCGTTCGGGAACAGAATCTCGACATTGTGTCTGCCGGGCGGAAGGTCGATGTCGCGCGCGAAGGGCGTCGTTTCTCCGGCGGGCTTGCCGTCGACCAGAATCGGATAGCCGCCCGGGTTGGTCGAAACCACGATGCGCCCGTAAGGGATTTTGCTGTTTTGCGCCTGCGCGAAAACCGTCGCCAGCAGCATCAACACCAGCGCGACGCTGTAGGCTCGTTTGGTGAACAGGGAAGAAGTTCGAGTCATGCGCTTTTGCTCCGACACGGGTTTTTCAGACCTCCTCGACGATGGCTGTGGCTTCGTTCTGCGTCGCTCCCTGCTGCGCGCGACGCCGCCGCGCACCCGCGCCGAGCGCGAGCAGACTTGAGCCGAGCAGCAACAGCGTCGCCGGTTCGGGGATCGGATCGGGCGGGATGGTCGGAGTCGGAAGCGGCGGAGGATTGAACGGCGGAACGTCATCGCCGCCGCCGGGGAGGAAGGCGAGCGGGATCGCGCCGAGTCCGAACAGCGGCCAGAGCGGGAACCCGCCCCCCGCGCCCGGAATCACGATCTCGCCGCAATCGCAAATCGTGCCCGTCACGTCGCCCAACTCGATCGTCTCGACCGTGCCTTCCGGTTGCGATGCGGGGGACGTGTCGGCTGAAATAATCGATGTGCTGCCGCCGGTCGTCGAGCCAACCGGCGTGCCGGTGGCCGTGCCGGGCTGCTGCGTCGGAGGGGCGTTCGGAGTGACGGGTGTTTGTCCGGTCTGCTGCTGGGCGCTGGCTCGCAGACGCAGTTCGGTTTTCGGGCGTCCGCTGGAGCTATCCGCAATCGCTTGCATGACATCGGCGAAATCAATGCCACCGGCACGCGCCGGCACGCCGGCGACGAGAACTATAACGAGCAGCATGGCGCCGTAGCGAAAAGCTAGAGGCCTCATTTTGTGGTCACCCTCCTCAACACGTCCGGCACCTTCAATCGAACTTTCGGCGATGCCTTGATTCCCTTGACGCTTCAAAAACATTTGATTATTAAGAGACAGCAACTGCGGTAGCGACTCTACTCTGTGGCGTCGGGAAGCAACCGGCATTCTCTTTCGCGCAAGTCGCGGTCGGTTCACGACTCGCCGACTTCCGCATCCTCTTCGACCGCCTGCCGGCTCGAAGATTTCCGTTCGCGTCCCGCCAAAGGTCTTTATCATCTCAAGTTTGACGGGAAGCCTGTCGGTTGGCTTTCCTCACTGAGAAAAGACGCAGAATAGAGTGAGAATTCCAAATTGCGTGCCAATTAAAACCGCCAACACGGATGGTGTCAAGAGAAAAAAGGTTCGCCGCGACTGGCGAACCTCTTTTCTGTCAAAATCTTAGTCTTTTGACGCATGACTACTCGCCGTCGCCACCCGCACCGGCGGCGTCGGTCTGCTGTTTTTCCTGTCGCAGCACGGACTTGCGAGAGAGTTTGATTTTGTTGCCCTCTTTGCCGATGCACTTGACCATGATCTGCTGCCCTTCCTTCAACTCGTCGCGCACATCGCGGACGCGGTGCTCGGCGATCTCCGAGATATGAAGCAGGCCGTCGGTGCCCGGAAAGATTTCGACGAACGCGCCGAAATCAACGATGCGCGAAACCGTGCCGAGATAGGTTTCGTTGATTTCGGCCTCCGCCGTCAGCCCGCGAATGCGGTTGACCGCCGCCTGCGCCGCTTCGTTGTCGGCGGTCGCAATCGAGACCGTGCCGTCGTCTTCAACGTCGATTTTCGCGCCCGTCTCTTCGACGATGGAGCGAATCATCTTGCCGCCCGGTCCGATCACGTCGCGGATGCGGTCGGGGTTGATTTTGATCTGGATGATGCGCGGAGCATACGGAGACATATCCTCGCGCGGGTGGTTGATCGATTGCTCCATCACCGAGAGGATGTGCAAGCGGCCCTTGCGCGCCTGCTCCAGAGCCTCGGCCATGATTTGCGAATTGATGCCCGCGATTTTGATGTCCATCTGGAGCGCGGTGATACCGTCGGCGGTTCCGGCGACTTTGAAATCCATATCGCCGTAATGGTCTTCCGCGCCCGCGATGTCGGAGAGAATGGCATACTTGTTGCCCTCCATCACCAGCCCCATCGCGACGCCCGCGACCGCCGACTTGATCGGCACGCCCGCGTCCATCATCGAGAGCGAGCCGCCGCACACCGTCGCCATCGAAGACGACCCGTTCGACTCCGTGATGTCGGAGACGATGCGGAGCGAATAGGGAAACTCCGACTCGGTGGGAAGCACCGCGTCGAGCGCGCGACGTGCCAGCGCGCCGTGACCGATCTCGCGACGGCTCGTCGAGCCGAACCTGCCGACTTCGCCGACCGAGAACGACGGGAAGTTGTAATGCAACAGGAAGCGACGCTTGATCTCGCCCGATTCGAGGTCGTCCATGAACTGCTCGTCCTGCTTCGTTCCGAGCGTCGAAGTGACGATGGCCTGCGTCTCGCCGCGCGTGAACAACGCGGAACCGTGAACGCGCGGCAGCCAGCCGACTTCGCACTCGATGGGACGAATCTCCGAGAAGCGGCGACCGTCGGGACGGCGACGCTTGTTCAGGATATCGTCGCGGAAGATTTTTTCTTTGAGGGTGTCGAAGATTTTCTTCGCGGTCTGCCTGAGCGCGGGTTGGTCTTCGGGATACGACTCGACGACCTCTTTTTTCAACGCATCGACCGCCGAATAGGACGCGAGTTTGCCTTGCGATTCGGTATCGAGCGACTCGCGCAGGCGGTCTGCGTAGTTGCGCTCGATCTCGCCCATCATCTCTTCGTTGAGCGACGGGGCTTCGACCGCGCGCTTCTCGATTTCGAGCGCCTTGTAGAGTTCCTTCTGCCAGCGACACAGGCGGTTGATCTCTTTGTGCGCGAGCATCAGGGCTTCGACCATGATCTCTTCCGAAACCTCTTTCGCGCCCGCTTCGACCATCACGATCGCTTCTTCCGTCCCGGCGACGATCAGGTGCAGACGCGATTCGCGCACTTCGTCGGGGGTCGGGTTGAGGATGTAGCGGCCTTCGATAAGGCCGACGCGGACGCCCGCAATCGGTGTCGGGAACGGGATGTCCGAGAGATAGAGCGCGAGCGACGCGCCCGTAATGGCGATCACGTCGGGGTCGTTGTCGGCGTCCGCCGAGATGACCGAGGCGATGACCTGCGTTTCGTTGCGATAGCCTTCGGTAAAGAGCGGACGGCACGGGCGGTCAATCAGACGGCTGGTCAAAACTTCCTTTTCGCCGGGTCGGCCCTCGCGCCGGAAGTAGTTGCCGGGGATGCGCCCCGCCGCGTAGTTGTGCTCGCGGTATTCGACCGTGAGCGGGAAGAAGTCGATGCCTTCGCGCGGGGTTTGCGCCCCGACGGCGGCGACCAGCAGCATCGTCTCGCCGTAGCGGACAATGACCGAGCCGTCCGCTTGTTTGGCGACGCGTCCGGTTTCGACGGTCAACTCTTTGTCGCCCAGCTTGATTGATTCTTTCAGATATTTCCTGACTGGCATGTTTTTCTCTCTCCTTCGGACGGTTCTCTGGTGCGCGGCGTCTCATCCGCCGGCGCGCGTCCGAGCACTTGGGATATTTTTGTTCCGCCGGAGCGAACCGGGCGCGCTACGTGAGGCGCCCCCGTCCTCCGGTAAAAGTCGCAATGGAAAAGGCGGCGCCGCTTCCGACGTGAAGCTTGCGCCGCCCTCCGGCTGTGTCGCTACAGGTATTCCTCGCGTTCGCCCGACGGAAGACTCGCGCCGTCACGTTCGGCATCTTTCGCGGGCTTGGTGTGGACGCGGGCGTCTTGTAAAGAGGCTAGGCGCCTCGTCTGGTTTATTACCACGATTTGGTTCAGGCAACAGGCGTGACGCGCACAAGGAAGCGCGCCGCTCGATTAGCGACGCAGGCCAAGCCGCGCGATGAGTCCGTGGTAACCTTCGATATCTCTGCGTTTGAGATAATCGAGCAGACTCCGGCGCTGCGAGACCATCTTGAGCAGTCCGCGCCGCGAGTGGTTGTCTTTCTTGTGTGTTTTGAAATGGTCGGTTAGTTCGTTGATACGTTGTGTGAGCAACGCGACTTGCACTTGCGGTGAACCCGTATCGCCTTCGTGCGTCTGGTATTCGCCGACGATTCTTTCCTTCGTTTCCCTTGCTAATGACACTGTCTTGATGGTCCTCCCAGACCGCAGTCTGCCTGTAATTTCAGGCAACCGCTAGAGTTATTAAAGCGGTTCAATTTAGCACGACGTTTCGCGCGCTGGCAAGCGACGGGGCGATTGCGCCGCGCGCCAAAACCGGAAATGATTAGCCGCAGACGAACGCGGATTCGCTCAGGCAAACCCGTTCGATCAGGCGAGTCGAAGGGGTTGCTTGTCAGCTTTTATCCGGGTCGTTTTGCGGCGGATCGGGTTTTAACTTCGCATCAAAACGGCGCTCCTGCCGCGCCGCCGAGCATCGAGGCGCGCACGAGCGGGACGGGCGGCCCGCCGTAGGTGAGAAACTTGTCGTGAAACTCGCGCCACGCGGCGCGCCCGCCGCGCGTCGCCGACCAGTCGTCACGCAATTTTTTAATCGCCAGTTTACCCATCGTGTAGTTCAGATAGGCGGGGTCGAAGGTGCCGCGCGCCGCCTGTTGACGCGCGGTGCCCGCATCCTGAAAAGCCTCTTCGCGAAACAGACGCTCGGATTCGGCCAGCGTCATGCCCTTCGTGTGCAGCCCGATGGTCGAGAGAAAGCGTGCGTTTCTGAGCAGCGCGTTGGAGAGTTGGCCGATGTGCGTCTCCGGGTCGCCGTTGCCGAATCCGGCTTCCCACATCATTTCTTCGGTGTAGTGCGCCCAGCCCTCGGCGAAGGCGTAACCGACGAAAACCTGTCCGAACTTCGACGGCGCGCGGTTCGAGTGGAGAAACTGCAAAAAGTGCCCCGGCCAAACTTCGTGGACGGAGGTGAACAGCAGGTTGGCGCGACCGGGGAGGTACGCCTCGCGTTCGGCGGGCGTCCACGCGGGGTCGGGCGGCGCGACGTAATACACCGACGCCAAACCTTTTTCGTAGGGGCCGGGAATGTCGATATAGGCGAAGTTCCAGCGTTGATACGGCGGGGCTTCGGCGACGCGGGCTTCCTCCGTCCCCGGAATCGTCACCAGATTTTTCTCGACGAGGAAGGCTTTGAGTTCACCCAGTTGACGCCGCGCGCCCTCGACCGTCCCGCCTTCGGGCTTGACCGCTTCGGCTTTCGCCATGCATTCGGGAATCGTCCGACCCGGCGCGTAGACGTTGCACGCCTCACGCAGCGCGGCGACGTTGCGCTGCATGTCGGTGCGCCCGACGCGCTCGATCTCTTCGAGCGAAACATCGACCCGCTCGGTCTCGCGCAGCATTTTGGAGAAGAGTTCGGGGCCGAGGGCGAAGGCGTCGGTGGCGTTCGCGCTCTGCGCGTCGAACCACGCGGCCAAATCTTTCATCGACTTCGCCGCCGCGTCGTTGGCCGACTTGAAATCGGCTTGGAGTTGTTGGTCTGCGACCGGGGCGAAGACGCCCGGCACGTCCGTTTCGTAGTACGTCGCGAGACCGCCGAAAGCGGTCTTACCGATATCGACGTAGGTGCGCGGGAGCGGCGTCCGGAGGTTGGCGCGAATCTGCGCGGTCGCCGCCGGGATGGCTTTGGCGTACGCGATGTAGGCGCGCATCCGCTCGGCGAGCGGCGCGTATTCGCGCGAGACGTAGACGTTCGGGTCGAGCGCTTCGGAATAAAAGAGCGGATTCTTAAACGGTCGCTCGGCGGACTCTAACCAGAACAGATCGCGGTCGATTACCGACACCAGATAATCGCGCTCGAAGCGACGACGTTCGTCGAGCGCACCCGCATCGAACCCCGTCGCGCGCCCGCGTTCCGCGCGCAGCCGCGCGACCTCTTGCGACAACCCCTCACGGCTCCAATCGGGCAGCTTTCCATCAAATTCGTGACGCCCCGCATAAACCGCGAAGTTCGGATTGGCGACGAAGTACGATTCGATAAAGCCATTGACGAAAGCGTCCCAACCCGCCGCGCCCGCCGTCGCATTCGTGCCGGTCGGATCGGTCGTCGCAGGCGGCTGTTGCGACGGCTGCTGTTGGCAACCCGCCGCGAGCGCAACCAATGCCAGTACAGCGACGTGCGTGAGTTTGGAAAGTAAGTGAACAGGTCTTCTCATTTGATCCTCTAATCCCCGGTTTTTTTCGCGCGCACCTCTCGAAACCGAAAGCGGCAGACGCAAGGCTAGATGCAAGGCTATATTTTGTGACGGACGCTTTTATAGCACACTTGGTTTACGCCGGGCACCCGGCAACCGCAAGCCGATTGTTCGACCCACGAGTGCGCGCCGGTCGCTGCCGGTCTTCGGGCGCGCGACATCAATCCGGCGGAAGCCGCCCGGGGAGCCGGAGCGCGCGGAGTTGGCTTGGCTCACCGTGATCGAGGAACACGACGCGATGCTTTTCTCCGATGACCTTTTGCCTTTTGTCGTCCTCTGCTACCATCCCCGCCGCGACTCGATAGTTCACGAAAGTTCACGAAAAAAGGAAGAGGCACAATGGATTCTAACCCGGCGCGGATTGTCATCGTTGGCGGCGGATTTGGCGGACTGTTCGCCGCGCTCGAACTCGCGGGGGCGGGCGAAGTGACGCTCATCAATCAGGCGAATCACTTTTTGCATACGCCGATGCTCTACGAATACTTGAGCGGCGAGGTCGAAGCGTGGCACATCGCCCCGACCTATAAAGAGTTGCTCGATGAGCGCGTGCGTTTCATCGAGGGCGCGGTGACCGACGTTGACTTCAACACCCGCGAGGTCGGAGTCGCGGGGCGTGAGGGGCGTTTGGCTTACGACTATCTGGCGCTCGCCGTCGGCGGCGTGACGAACTACTGGGGTTGCGAGGGCGCGGAGCAGCACGCGATGCCGTTTCGCACAATCGAGCACGCCGACGCGATTCGTCAACGGATGATCGACGCGCTCGACCGCATTCCGCCCGGAACCGCGCCGCAGGATGCACGCCGCGCGGCGACCTTCGTCGTGGTCGGCGCGGGCGCGAGCGGCGTCGAGGTTTCGACCAAGATGATCGCGCTGCTTCAAGACGCCTTCGCGCGGCGCGG
>JBGTHJ010000126.1:0-4435 GCA_041746175.1 Pyrinomonadaceae bacterium | reverse complement strand
CCCCGTCCCGCTCCATCCCGCGCGCGAACGCGAGCGCGGCTTCAATCAGGCGGCGGCGCTCTGTCGCGCGCTGGCCGCGCGCACGCATCTGCCGCTCGACGAGTGGAGCCTGATTCGCACGACGCACACCGAGCGTCATCGTGCCGGGATGGATCGCCGCGCGCGACGTGAAAGCGTCGAAGACGCTTTTGAAGTGTGCCGCCCGCGTCTCGTCGAAGGCGAGCGCATCCTCCTCGTTGACGACGTGTTCACGACCGGCGCGACCGTCGCCGCGTGTGCCGTCGCACTCCGCGCCGCTGGCGCACGCGAAGTGTTCGTCCTCACGGTCGCGCGGGCGTGAAGTCAGTGGCTGGCCGGAGGCTTGGAGGGCTGGAAGATAGTCGAAGAGCCGGAGAAGTTGCCGTCGACTAATCAATAACGACCGACCCCGAGTCTCTCGCCTCTAGCCTCTAAACTTCAACCTCTGTATGATGTACGCATGAAAACTTTGTATCCGCCGATTGAGCCATTCGAGCACGGGCGCTTGGTGGTTTCGCCCGTGCATAACCTTTATTACGAGCAGTGCGGCAATCCTGTTGGCTTGCCGGTCGTGTTTCTGCACGGCGGGCCGGGGGGCGGACTCATCGCGGATTATCGTCGCTTCTTCGACCCGGCGACGTATCGCGTCGTACTGTTCGACCAGCGCGGGTCGGGGCAGAGCACTCCGCACGCCAGTCTCGAAGACAACACGACGTGGCATCTGGTCGAAGATATCGAGAAGTTGCGCGAGCATCTGGGAATCGAAAAGTGGTTGGTGTTCGGCGGTTCGTGGGGCAGCACGCTCGCCCTCGCCTACGCGCAGACGCACCCGCAACGCGTCCATGCGCTCGTTTTGCGCGGGATTTTTCTGTGCCGCCCGAAAGAGATTAGCTGGTTCTATCAGGAGGGCGCGAGCGCGATTTTTCCCGACGTGTGGGAGCACTACGAGCGCGTCATTCCGGAGAGCGAGCGCGACGACATGCTTCATGCTTATCATCGGCGTCTGACGGGCGACGACGAAACGGCGCAACTCGAAGCCGCGCGCGCGTGGAGCATCTGGGAGGGGAGCACCTCGAAGCTGTTCCTTGACCCCGAACTAATCGCCAAGTGCGGTGAGGACAAGTTCGCGCTCGCCTTCGCGCGGATCGAGTGTCATTACTTCGTCAACAACGCATTTTTCGACACCGACAATTATCTGGTCGAAAACATCGAGAAGATCAGACACATTCCGACCGTCATCGTGCAGGGACGTTACGATGTCGTGTGCCCGATGATGAGCGCCTGGGAGTTGCATCGCGCGTGGCCGGAGGCGGAGTTGAAAATCATTCCTGATGCGGGACACTCGGCCAGCGAAAACGGAATCGTCGACGCGCTCGTCGAAGCCACCGACCGCTTTCGCGAAGTGAAACGTGCGGCGCACGGCAACACCGTCGAAACATCAAAGCTCTAAGCTGTCGTCGGTCGCATCCGGCGGCGGACATCAACGTTCGCGGAAGAATCTCCCCGGAGTCGGTAGATTTTGACACTTTCCGTTACGCTCGCGTAATATCTTTGAGCAATATGACCGGACGTGTTTTAGTCCTCAATGCATCGTACGAGCCAATCAACGTGTGCAACGAACGGCGCGCGGTGGTAATGATTTTCAAAGGCGTGGCGCGCGTCGAAGAACACAACGGACACATCCTGCACTCGGCCAGGATGTCGATTCACGCGCCCTCCGTCATTCGTCTGGCCGAGTACATCCACATCCCGTTCAAAAATCGCTCGCTGTCGCGCAAGAACATTTTGCTGCGCGACCATACGACGTGCCAGTATTGCGGCAAGCAACTGCCGCCCTCCGAGTTGACGCTCGACCATGTGCTGCCGCGCTCGCGCGGCGGCGAATCGACGTGGGATAATCTGGTGGCGTGCTGCAAGCGCTGCAATCATCGCAAGGGCAATCGCACGCCGGAAGAAGCGAAGATGCATCTCATCCGACGCCCGCGCGGGTTCTCGCTCCACGTCAGTCGCCAGATCATGCGCTACCTCGGACGCGCGGACGAAACGTGGCGCAAATATCTGTTTTATGAATCGGACAACGGAGCGGTGCACGAAGACTGACGCGCGCTCTTGCGTCGCTTGCGCCCGCTCGCGTTGATTTAACGAAAGGAAATTAACATGCCAAATATCGGCGTCACCGAACTGATTATCATCCTCGTCATCCTGCTGCTGCTGTTCGGCAGCACGCGTCTGCCGCAACTCGCCAAAGGCATGGGCAAGAGCATCCGCGAATTCAAAAAGGGCGTCACCGAAGGCGAAGACGACGACGAAGCCATCGACGCCGCGCAACGACGTGAACGCTTGCGTGCCGCCGCCTCCGCCGACCGCCTCGCCGAAGACGAACTCGCCTCCGACAAATTCACCGTCAACAAGCCCAGATAAAACATGCGGGCAAAGTGGTAAAAGGGGGAACGGGTAAAAGGAAAAGCGAGCGCCTTCGCGTGCTCTTGCCTTTTACCCGTTCCCCCGTCTGGCCTTTTTCTCCAAGTCTTTACTCCGCTTTGCGTCCGACGACGACCGTAGCTTTGATCGAGAACGAGAAGTGTGCGCCGCGACGTTCTTCGTCGATGATGCGAGCGATCTCTGCGAGGACGTTCGGGCGCGAGGTTTCCGATGAGAGCGGCTCAAGCCATCTTCCCAGCAGGAACTCTTTGACCAGCGGCGCGCTTAAAAAGTCCTCGCCCGACTTGTATTTGAATTCCTCGACCTGCGTCCACGATTGAACTTCGTCCAGAGCCTCGTGCGCGGCGAGCGTCTCCACGTCGGCGACGGTCGGCAACTCGTTGATGAAAGTTTCAACCGCCGGAGTTTGCAAAGCCTGCCCCGTATTGTAGAGCGATTCCCAGTAGACGGAAAAAAACTCACCGAAGCTCGAAGCCGTCACCACGCTCAAGGCCACACCCGCGCCCGGCGCGGCGACCCGCGACATCTCCGCCAGCACTTCCGGTAGGCGTTCGGGCGCGACCATCGAGGCGTCGCCGACGACGAGTTGAAACTCTTCGTCATCGAAGTTGAGCGTCTCCAACTGTTCTTGACGAAACTCGACCTGTTCGCCCAGCTTGGCCGCCCGGGCCTTCGCGCGCGCGAGTGCAAGACGTTCCTCGCTCTCATCGACGCAAACCAGCGTCACCACATCCCCTCCGGCGCGCTCCCTGAGCGCCAGCGCGTGCCCGCCCGTCCCCGATGCCACATAGAGCGTACGCCCCTGCGCGGGCAACTTCACGTGCTCATCGACCATCCCGGCGAACCGCTCGCCCCAATCCGTCGCCACGTACAGGTCATACAGAAAAGCTAACTCTTTGTCAGTCATCACAAAAAATGGTTCATCGGTTCATCGGTTCATCGGTTCATTGAAATAGTCAGGCACCGCATCAACGAATCGAAGAGCAAATGAAACAATCATCCATCATCCTTTCGATAATAGTCCCTGCCGCGCAAGGCGGCGGGCAGGCATTCCATTTCCTCGCGCGCTTGTGGGTCGTCGTGCGCGTAGCGATAGCCCGTGCCGTAGCCGACGCGCTTCATCAGCGGCGTAACGGCGTTGCGCAGATGCAGTGGGACGGGTTCGCGCGCCGTCTCGCGGGCATCATCCGCCGCCGCCTGAAAGGCACGCTTGACGGCGTTGGATTTCGGCGCACGGGCAAGATAGATGGTCGCTTGCGCGAGCGGATAGAGAGCTTCGGGCAAGCCGATGAGTCGGGTTATCTCCGCCGCCGCCGCCGCTTGTACCATCGCCTGCGGGTCGGCCAGACCGATGTCCTCGGATGCGAGAATGCAGAGACGCCGCGCGATAAAGACCGGGTCGGCGCCGCCTTCGATAAGCCGCGCGAGCCAGTACAACCCGGCGTTGACATCGGAATTGCGCAGCGACTTGATGAGCGCAGAGGCGAGATTGTAGTGCTCCTCGCCGCCCTTGTCGTAGGCGTAACGCGCGCGTCCCATCGCTTCGACGACCGTCTCATCCGTTACGTCGCGCACGCCTCCGGCATCCGGCGCGGTCGCTTCCACCGCCGCTTCGAGCGCGGAGAGCGCGACGCGCGCATCCCCGGCGGCAGCACGCGCGAGACGCCCGACAACTTCGCGCGACATCGCCGGACGAAGATTCGCAAGGCCGCGCTCTGCGTCTTCGAGCGCGCGTCGCAATATCGTCTCGATCTCTTTCTCCGTCAGCGGTTCGAGCACGAGGACGCGACTGCGCGACTGTAGCGCGCTGATGACCTCGAACGAAGGATTCTCCGTCGTCGCGCCGATGAGCGTCACCGTGCCGTCTTCGACCGCGGGCAGCAGCGCATCCTGCTGCGCTTTGTTGAAACGGTGAATCTCGTCGATGAACAGAATCGTCCGCGCGCCGCGCCGCTTGTGCTCGCGCGCCTCCGCA
>JBGTHJ010000125.1:0-2542 GCA_041746175.1 Pyrinomonadaceae bacterium | reverse complement strand
GGGCCGCTGCGCGACGCGCTCGAAGCGCGGGCGGACGCGCTCGGACTGCGCGACACGGTGCGCTTTTGTGGTGCGGTAGAGTTCGACCGAGTGCTCGACTTTTACGAACAAGCGGACGTGCTGGTGCTGGCTTCGGAGAGCGAGGGTTGGCCGAAATCTCTCGCCGAGGGAATGGCCTTCGGACTCGTCTGCATCGGTTCGGACAGAGGCTTGATGCCGGAGATGCTCGCAGAGGGGCGGGGCATCGTCGTGCCGCCGGGCGATAGCGATGCGCTGGCGTCGGCGCTCGGTCGCGTCATCGCGTCACCGTCCGCGTACTCCGGGATGAGCCGCCGCGCCGCGCGTTGGGCACAGCGATTTTCCCTTGAAGGCTTGCGCGATGCGTTGCGGGATTTGCTGACTGAGCACTGGCGCGTCAACGTCAGTGATAAGCCGCGCGATGAGGTTGAGCGTGAGGGGGCGAAGCGTTGGCGGCTGAATGTTTGATAAATGGCTTCTCGCAGCCGACGACACCACCACCACCACCACCACCACCGCCCCCGACATCCGCCGACGGTTTTTTGATCGAGTTATGAGTTGCACCGGCGTCATGCATGTGATCGACACGTTGGAGGCGGGCGGAGCCGAGCAGGTGGCGGTCAATCTCGCCAACCTCCTGCCGCGCGCGCACTACGCCGCGCATCTCTGCACGACGCGCGGCGAAGGCGTGCTGGACGCGACCGTCGCCGCCGATGTCGGACGTTTGCGGCTCGCGCGCCGCCGACGCTTTGATGCCGCCGCTCTCCGCCGCATGGTCGCCTACATCCGCGCGCACGATATCAAGATTCTTCACGCGCACGGCTCGTCGGTGTTCATCGCGGGGGCGGCTTCGCTGTTCGCGCGGCGTTCGGCGCTGATCTGGCACGACCATTACGGACTTCCTTTGAACGAGCGTGCGGCATGGATTGAACGCCCCGTGGCGAAGCGCGCCGACGGCGTGATCGCGGTCAGCGAACCGCTCGCCGAATGGTCGCGGCGCAAGCTGTCAATCGAGGCGGAGCGCGTCTGGTACATCCCGAATTTCACCTGCGCGCCGCCGCACGTCAACGGGACGCCGACGCCGCCGGAGTTGCCGGGTGTCGCGGGGGCGCGCATCGTGTGCGTCGCCAACCTCCGACCGCAGAAGGATCACCTGACGCTGGTGCGCGCGATGGCGGGCGTCGTGCGGCAAGTTTCGGCTGCACACTTGCTCATCGTTGGCGCAGCCGTCGATGCGGGTTACGAAGCATCGATAAAAAGTGAAATCGAAAGTTTGGGTTTGGGTGGTCACGTCTCTCTGCTTGGACAGCGGCGCGACGTGGCGAACATTCTGAGGGCGTGCGATGTCGGGGTGTTGAGTTCGATGGCGGAGGGGCTGCCGCTCGCGTTGATCGAATACGCGCAAGCGGGGCTGGCGACGGTGGCAACGCGCGTCGGGCAGTGTGCGGAGGTTTTGGATAATGGACGAGCCGGTTTGCTCGCGTCGCCGGGCGACCCGGAGGCGTTGTCCGGTGCGCTCATCCGTCTGCTCGACTCGCCCGTGCGACGCACAAACTACGGGCGACTATTCAAGCAACGCTCCGAACGGCTCTATAACGCCGGTTCAATCGTCGAGCGGGTTTGCGGAGTGTACGACGCGGTGCTGGCGTCGAGAACAGGACGAGGTTAGACGAGGATGTATCTCGAAGAGTCGCGGGTATTCAGCAATCCTTACGCGCACCGCCGGACGCGGACGCGCGCCGGATGGGTGACCGCGCTCGCCTTCGTCGCCGCGCACATCCCGCTCGCCTTGTTGATGAAGCAATACGGACAGTTGGCGACGCTGCACGCACTCGGCGTGTTCGGGGTCGGTTTGGGTTGGGCAATCGTGGGACGCAGGCCGATGCGCGTCGGCTACTTAGGAGCGTACGTCACGGGGGCGGAGGTGCTCTGGCGGATGTGCGACGCGCGCCTCCCGTGGGAGTTCGGCAAGTATGCGTGCGTCTGCTTCTTCGCCGTCGCGCTGGTGCGCGTCCCGCGCTGGCGTCTGCCGGCGCTGCCCCTGATCTATTTCGCGCTGCTGCTGCCCTCAGTCGCCCTGACGCTGGTGCGGATGCCTCTCAGCGAAGCACAACAGCAGATCAGCTTCAACCTCTCCGGCCCGCTTGCGCTGGCGGTCAGTGCGTGGTTCTTCGCGCACATCAAGCTGACGGGCGCGCAACTCAAGACGATGTTTACGGCGATGCTCGCGCCGCTGGTGGGAATGGCGTGTGTCACGCTCTACAGCACCGCGACGGCCACGAACCTGACTTTCGCGGGCGAAGCGAGCAGCGCGACGAGCGGCGGCTTCGGCCCGAATCAAGTTTCGGCGGCGCTCGGACTCGGCGCGCTCGTGGCGTGCTGGTTCCTGCTCGACGAGCGGGTCAAGTTGCGGCACAAGGCGGCGCTGTTTGGATTGACGATTTTCCTGTTGGTGCAGAGCGCGATTACTTTTTCGCGCGGCGGACTCTACAACGCCGGCGGCGGCATCGTGCTCGCGGCGCTG
>JBGTHJ010000124.1:0-22607 GCA_041746175.1 Pyrinomonadaceae bacterium | reverse complement strand
GCTTTTTAACACCCGATAGCTATCAGAGAGAACGCGCATGATGAGACGCGGTTATTTGTTCGATAGCGAGTTGCAATAGAGGGTAGCACCTAAAAGAGCAGCGCCGCCCGGGAGCGCGAGCCTCCGGCGCGCATTGAGCGTTCGGAGAACGCGAATCATTGAGCGTACTCAAGCACGCTGGCCAGCGGGACGCTGGCGCTCCCGGGAGCGTGCTCAAGCACGCTGGCCAGCGGGACGCTGGCGCTCCCGGGAGCGTACTCAAGCACGCTGGCCAGCGGGATGCTGGCGCTACAAGCAATTCACCCATTTGCAAAGCACATTATTGCGACGTTGCGGCGTCATCCGTCGCGCGTCGGTCGATTCTGACCGGTTCGTCATCCTGACACGTCACGTTGACCGACGACGGCGTAAACGTCCATCTCGTCGCCGCTGCCGCACGACCAATCTCAACAAAACAGCGTGCGCGGAGCGACGGCGGCGCGCGGCACGCGGGTTGTTAAGGGATATGTGTGCGGCTTGCAGGGGCGTCCACGCGACGCTTCGCGGACTCTCCGCACGGAGTCCGTAAAGCCGCTAAAAATTGAAAACCCGATGCGACCGTAACGCAAGGATGACCGCGCGCGTCTCCACGTTGACGACGACGCGCAACACTTCTCACCCCAACGGGCAGGCGAGTGCCACAAAAACATGCCTGCCTCTTGCCCCTCGTCGCCGGTTGCGAAAGCCTGCTTGCTCCGGGCTTCCGCATCCGGCGACGGGTCGTTTTACCAACGCCCCGCCTGCGCCGTCTTGTCTGCGCGCGGACGTGCGTAGCGTGCGACTCGATTGAAAGCTCGGCGGCGGGCACGGACAGAAGCGGTACGCGCTCGCGGCTTCAGGCAAACGCCATCCGCGATGAGACTTTCGCTGGTTTCGATGGTTCGGAGGATGCGGGTGAAATTCATCGACATGTCGGACTACAGTCGCGGAGCCAGAGCTTACTGGTTCGCGCTGGTCGCGTTCGGCGCGCCGGTCGGCGCGTGGGGCTTTTACCAGTGTCTGTGGTTCACGCCCGCGCAGTGGGCACAGCTTCTCGTGCTTGCCAGTTTCGTCGTCATCTCGAGCCTCAAACCGATTCGCATCCCGAACACGACGGCCAGCGTCACGGCGGGCGACACGTTTATTTTTCTCGGCGCGATTTTTCTCGGCGTCCCGGCGGCGGTCGTGCTCGGCGTCATCGACTCGTTCATCAGTTCGCTGCGGACGACCAAGCGCGCGACGAGTTGGCTCGCCGCGCCCGCCGCGATGGCGATGACGGTCTTTATCGCGGCGGGCGCTTTCTATTTGTTGCTCGCGGTTTATGCGGGCGTCGGGGCGAACCCGGTCGGGATGCGCGTGCCGCTCACGCTCGAACAAATTTTTCTGCCGCTCGTGGTAATGGCGCTGGTGCAATATTTTCTGAACGGCGTCGCCATCGCGACGCTGTGCGCGCTCAAGGTTCGACGCCCGGTCTGGGCGCTCTGGCGCGACGGCTATCTGTGGACTTCGTGGACGTTCTTTGCGGCGGGCATCGCCGCGCTCGTCGTGTACGAAGCGATTCTGAATTTCGGTCTCGTCTATGTGCTGTTGAGCGTCCCCGTCATCGCGGCGAGCTATGCGACTTACAAGACTTACTTCGAGCAGGTGAACCAGAAGACGCGCGAAGCCGCCGAGATGAGCCGCATCCATCTGGCGACGGTCGAGGCGCTCGCCACCGCTATCGACGCCAAAGACCAGACGACGCATTGCCACGTCCGGCGCGTGCAGATTTACGCCGCGCGGCTTGGCGAACTGCTCGGACTCTCGCGCGGCGAAATCGAAGCGCTCAAGGCGGGCGCGCTCCTCCACGATGTCGGCAAACTGGCCGTGCCCGATCACATCCTGAACAAGCCGGGCAAATTGACGCCCGCCGAGTTCGAGCGGATGAAGATACACACTTCGGTCGGCGCGCAAATTTTGGAGCGCGTCGGCTTTCCGTATCCGGTCGTGCCGATTGTGCGTCACCACCACGAACAGTGGGACGGCGGCGGCTACCCTGATGCGTTGCAGGGCGAAGCCATCCCCGTCACGGCGCGCATCCTCTCGGTCGTCGATTGCTTCGACTCGGTGCGCGAAGACCGCCCGTACCGGCGCGGCAAGACGCGCGAGGAGGCGAGCGGGCTGCTCCTGCGCGGCGCGGGCACGCACTTCGACCCGCGCATCGTCGAACTGTTTCTCAAGCACCTGCCCGCCTTTGAGTCGGAAGTCTCGCAGGCGGGGCTCAATCATCATGGTTTTACGAGCGAGGAATGCGAGCCGCGCACGCTGGTCGAAGCGGTCGAAGCGGTCGCGGAGTTGTCGCCGCGCGACAACGAGGCCGCGCGCCACCACGCCCAACTCCACGACTCCGCGCCGCCCTATCTCGACCAGATCAAAAACGCGCACCGCGAAGTTTACGCGCTCTACGAAATCGCGCGCACCTTCGGCTCGTCGCTCGACATCGAAGACACCTTGAGCGTGCTCGTCAACAAGGTCGGCCACATCGTGCCGTTCGATACGTGCGCGGTCTATCTCTACGATGAAATCAAAGGCTACGCGGTCGCCGCGCACGTCGCCGGGAAGAACGCCGAACCCCTGCGCGGTCGCGCGGTCGCGCTCGGCGAAGGCATCATCGGCTTCGTGCTCGCCAACCGCCGCGTCGCCGATCAGTTCGACCCGATGCTCGATTTCACCGGCGTCGGTTTGGTCGCCGGGAGCGATTACCGTTCGATGGTCGCGTTGCCGCTCGTCAAAGACGAACGATTGCTCGGCGCGCTCGCGGTCTATTCAACCGCGCCACGACGTTTTTCAGACGACCACACGCGGCTGCTCGACACGGTTGCGCGGCTCGCTTCCGATGCGCTTCACAACGCGATGAACCACGCTGAAGCCGAATCGAACGCGCTCACCGACACGCTCACGGGGCTGCCGAACGCGCGTGCGATGTACGTCCGTTACGAGCAAGAGGCGGCGCGCGCGCGTCGCACCGGGCGACCCTTTCAGGTCGTCATGCTCGACCTCGACGACTTCAAGCAGGTCAACGATAACTTCGGGCACAAGACCGGGGACCAGATGCTGCGCGAGGTGGGGCGCATCCTCCAACAGCAACTCCGCGAGTATGATTTTCTGGCGCGCTACGCGGGCGACGAGTTCGTCGCCATCGTTCAGGATTTGAGCGCGTCGCAGGTCGAAGAGTTGCGCGAGCGCATCGAGCGCTCAGTCGCCCGGTTCGCCCTGCATGTCCGACTCGACAAGCACGCGCGCGTCGGCATCAGCGTCGGCGCGGCGACCTACGGCACGCACGGCGACACCCTCGACCAACTCCTCATCGCCGCCGACGAAGCCATGTACACCGCCAAGTCGAACCACAAACAACAGCCCCCCCCACCCCAACCCGAAAAAGTCACCGAACTCGACGCCGGCGACCTCGCTTCACTAGCCATCAACTGAGCGCAGTTGACGGCGAAGTGTTTGTTACGGGTTGGTGATGGTCACGGCATCGCCGCTCTGATTGGGTTCAACCCGTCGATCGACGGGTCGATGCGGCGCGAAACCTCCATCACGCAACGTCGGAAAAATTTACAAGCCGGATAACAAAGTCGCTGTTTCGCGCCCACGTCCAATGATTTGTCGGGGCGACGCCTTAGTTGTCAACTGCGGGCAAAATATACTGCGGAACGTATTTCTGTTGCGCGACGAAAAGCACCGGGTCGTTGTAATTCCCGCCGTAGGTCGCTATCACCAGATCAAGTTCGGGTATTCCCATGACCACCTGCCCGCCGTTTCCGCCCGCGAAAAAGGCGCGCACCGTCCGCCCTCTGTAGGGATATTCAATCACCCACCATAAATAACCGTATCTGAGTTTGCGAAGTTCGTAGAGCGGCGAAGTGGCGCGGCGCGACCACTCCGGCGTTAAAATCTTGCGACCGTTCCACACTCCACCGTCAAGATGCAGTTGTCCGAGTTTCATAAAATCTCGTGGCAGAAGTCTCATGCCGCCGCCCATATAAGCGTCGCCCGTCGGCGCGAGATTCATGTAGTAACGCTTGATGTTGAGCGGTTCGGCGAGAAGGTTTTGAAACAGCGTCGGCAGCGTTTGTTTGGAGGCGCGTTGCAGCACGCCGCCGACCAGATTAGGTTGGACGCTGCAATAAACCGACTTTTCGCCCGGATTGCGGATCATTTTTAAGTCGAGCGTGAATTTGTAGTAATCAGTAGCACCGCTTTCGTCGGTCATGAAATCTTCGCCGCCGGGCGATGTCGGGTCGGCATCATCGCAATCCAGTCCCGAAGACATGGTGAGCAGATGTTCGACCGTCAAGGCTTTTTTTCGCGGGTCAAGCGCGGGTGGAAACACGCCGTCGTTCATCACTTGATAAACCGGACTGGAATCTTTGAGCGGAATCCCGGCTTTGATTACCGCGCCGACCAAAGTTGAGGTCAAGCTTTTCGCCGCCGAGCGCGTGTCGTGTACCTTCTCGCGATGCTCGCCGTGAAAATACTCTTCCAAGACCAGCTTGCCGTGTCGGGCGACCAAGACGCCGTGAATTTCGGGCGAGCTGACCGAATCAATCGGCGTGTCGATAATCATCTGGATGAATTTGCGGATTCCGTCGCGCGAGATGCCGACATCTTCGAGCGAGGCAGTTTGCCAATCATCGTCAAGGGCGAGCGGCGGCGCGTAAACGTAGGGCGCTGCGGTCGGACGACCGCGCGGATAGAAGTCGCTCGCTTCGTTCGGGTCAAGACGCCTGAAATCGTAAGTTCCGCCGCGCGACGGAAAATAGATCGACATCGTTTCGCGGTCAGGATAATACCTGCCTTCGACCAACACACGCCCTTTCTCGCTGCCCGAATCCGCCGCGAAAAGTTTGACCGAATCTCCCTCGCGTTCGATGTGGTCAATACGAATGAATCTGCCGAGGTTGCGGTCGGGATTTTTGAGGAACGCTCCCGTCGAGCCGTCATCTCTCGGCTTAATCATCAGGTATAAAGTCATCGTCTCGTCGAACGGCGCAACCTCTCCGCGCCAGATGTTTTGTTTGTCCTTCACGAGCGTCACGGGTGAAGCGTAGGACGTGCCGTTCACAACGGTCGCGGGTTGAATCCAATGACCGACAATCTTCGCGCGGCGCGAAACAAACTTTCCCTGAAAAGCGCCTCTATCATCTGATAGGCGAAAGGAAATCGTATCGCCGGTTTGTTTCACCGTAACCGCGCGACCGGCAATTTCCGCCCGCCATTCGCGGTTAAATTGGCTGACGATCAAGTCCCCCCCGACCTCAGAGCCGAAGCGCCGCTTTGCCTCCCAAAGCCCACCGAGTTCTTTTGCGGAGGTAGCCTGCGCGCTCGCCGTTCGCAGCGGCGAATTAGCCGAAGACAAAACCAACGCAACGAAAAATCCCAACAAGAGAAATGCTTTCATGATCGACATAATCAGTCCGAGAAAAATTACCAGTTCTTTAAGAGAAACACCGCGCGTAGCATTTTTGTGACGGAAGTTATCGCTTGAAGTCTATCGAGAGACGCCCATCGAGACGCCGCGCTCAATCTCCGATTCACGGTTTACCGAATTTTTACATCCAGCGGCTTGTCAGCATTTCCGGTGTGCTGCTAATCTGCGAACACTTCCCGGAACTGTAAACCATTTGAAGGAGTTGATACGAAGATGAAAAAATTTTACGCACGCGCACTTTTCCTCGCGCTCGCGATTTCGGCGACCGCGCTGGCGGTGACGGCTTTCGCCGCGCCCGCCACGGGCGTTGTCGGCATCGGCGCGACGGTCGCCGATTTCAAACTGCCCGACGCCGACGGCAAACAGCATTCGCTCGCGTCGCTCAAGGGCGAGCGCGGCACGGTGCTGATTTTCGTCGCGACGAAATGCCCCGTCTCGAACGCCTACAATGCGCGGATGGTCAAGCTCGCCGAAGATTATAAAGCGAAGGGCATCAACGTCGTCGGCATCAACTCGAACGTCGCCGAGATGTCGGATGAAGTCAAAGCGCACGCCGCCGAAAACAAGCTCGCGTTTCTGATTCTCAAAGACAAGGGCAACAAGATTGCCGATCAACTCGGCGCGCGTGTGACGCCCGAAGTCTACTTCCTCGACGCCTCGAACAAGCTCGTCTATCGCGGGCGCATCGACAACTCGCGCAACGGCGACGCGATCACCGCAAGCGACTTGCGCGACGCGCTCGATGCGACGCTCGCGGGCAAACCCGTCGCGAAGACCGAAGTCGATGCCTTCGGCTGCTCGATCAAACGCGCATCCTAAGCCGCACGTAGCGCATCCTACAGCGACATGAAACGCCAGTTCCTTTTCGCCCTCGCTTCGGGCATCGCGATGCTCGCCATCATCAACGGCGGTTCGCAGATGCGTGCGCAGTCTCGAACGCACGCATCTGCGGCATCGTCCTTCCAAAAGACCGCGCCGCCGGTCGCGGCGAAGACGGCGGCGAAATCGTCCGTCGCGCCCGCCGCCAAAATCACCGTCCGCGAAATCGACGACGCCGGATTAGAAAAGCTCTTGCAGCGCGAGCCTTCGCAAGACAAGCCGTTGCTCATCAACTTCTGGGCGACGTGGTGCGATCCGTGCCGCGAAGAGTTTCCCGACCTCGTCAAGCTTGACGAGAAATATCGCGCGCTCGGTTTGGACTTCGTGCTCGTCTCGCTCGACGACGTGGCCGAGATCGAGCAGGCTGTCCCGGAGTTTCTCCAGAAGATGCGCGCCGGAGCGATCCCGGCGTACCTCCTCAACGTCGTCGATCCCGCACCCGCCATCGGCCTCGTCGATAAAGAATGGCACGGCGAACTACCCGCCACCTTCCTCTTCGACCGCGCGGGGCGCATCGCCTACAAACACACGGGACGCATCAAGCCCGCCGAACTCGGCGCGGCCATCGAGAAAACGCTGAACGCCGGACGGTGAACCGCGAATTGAAAGCGCAGAGCTTTCTCCCTATACTTCACGGTTCACGAATCTCCGTTCATCGTTTTCATATATGAATCATCCCGAACAAATCACACCCGAAACGGTCGCCGCGCACAACCTCACTCCCGAAGAATACGCCGGCATCCAAGGACTGCTCGGACGCGAGCCGACCTATGTCGAACTCGGCATCTTCTCGGTGATGTGGTCAGAGCACTGTTCTTATAAATCGTCGCGCGTCCATCTGCGGCGACTGCCGACGACGGGCGAGCGCGTCATCGTGCCGCCGGGCGAGAACGCCGGGGTGGTCGATGTCGGCGATGGTTGGTGCGCCGCCTTCAAAGTCGAATCGCACAATCACCCTTCGTTCATCGAACCGTTTCAAGGCGCGGCGACCGGGGTCGGCGGCATCCTCCGCGACATCTTTACGATGGGCGCGCGCCCGGTTGCCGCGATGAACTCGTTGCGCTTCGGCACGCTCGACGACGCGCGCTACGGACGACGCAACCGCGCGCTGCTCGCGGGCGTAGTCGCCGGAATCGCGCACTACGGCAATGCGTTCGGCGTCGCCACGGTCGGCGGCGAAGTCGCTTTCGATGAAGCCTACGCGTTGAATCCGCTCGTCAACGCCTTCGCGCTCGGACTCGTCCGCAAGGATCAAATCTTTTTCGGACGCGCCGAGGGCGTCGGCAATCCGGTGCTCTACGTCGGGGCGAAGACCGGGCGCGACGGCATTCACGGCGCGACAATGGCTTCGGCGGAGTTCGACGACGAGGCTCTGGAGAAACGCCCGACCGTGCAGGTCGGCGACCCGTTCCTTGAAAAACTTCTGCTCGAAGCCTGCCTCGAAGCGATGCGCAGCGGCGCGATTGCGGGCATTCAGGACATGGGCGCAGCGGGGTTAACCTCGTCCTCGTGCGAAATGGCGGCGCGTGCCGGAAACGGCATCGAGATTGATGTCACGCTCGTGCCGCAACGCGAACAGAACATGACCGCCTACGAAATCATGCTCTCGGAATCGCAGGAGCGGATGCTCATCGTCGCGCATCGCGGGCGCGCGCGGCAGGTCGTCGATATCTTCAAGAAGTGGGATTTGGACGCGGTCGTCATCGGGCACGTGACAGACACGGCGCGCGTCCACGTCATCCATCACGGCGCGACGGTGGCCGACATCCCCGGCGCGTTTCTCGCCGACGAAGCCCCGCTCTACGAGCGACCGATGAAGCGCGCGGCGCGCGGCGCGCGGCTCATTGATGAGAGTCCCGGTGCACACGAGTCGCCCTCGCACATCGTCGAAGCGACGGGCGACGCGACGGCGGTCGTGCGGCTCAATCCGTCAGTCGTCAATTCCGAAGAACTCGATCAGGTGCTCGAAGCGCCGGACGCGGTTGTGACCGAGGCGGAGGTGAATCACAACGCGGCGTTGCGGCGTCTCGTGGCCGCACCGAACATCGCGTCGAAGCAGTGGGTTTACCGGCAGTACGACCACATGGTGAGAACCAACACGGCGGTTTTGCCGGGGGCTGACGCGGCGGTCGTGCGTATCAAGGAGACGCGCCGCGCGCTCGCGATGTGCTTGGACGGCAACGGTCGTTACTGCGCCGCCGACCCGCGCGAAGGCGCAAAACTGATCGTCGCCGAAGCCGCGCGCAACGTCGTCTGCGTCGGCGCGCGCCCGCTCGCCATCACCAACTGTCTCAACTTCGCTTCGCCGGAACGCCCCGAAGTGATGTGGTCTTTCTCCGAAGTCATCGACGGCATCGCCGAAGCGTGCCGCGCCTTCGACACGCCGGTCGTCTCCGGCAACGTCTCTTTCTACAACGAGACCGAGGGGCGCGGCATTCACCCGACCCCCGTCATCGGCATGGTCGGACTCGTCGAAGACGCGCGCCGCATCGTGCAGCAGGGCTTCAAAGCCGAAGGCCAACACATCGCGCTGCTCGGCGAGACGCGCGACGACCTCTCCATCAGCGAGTATGCCGCGACGATTCAGCGAAGCACGCTCGACGCGATGCTCGACGCGGGCGGGCGCGTGCCCGTCATCGACCTCGAACGCGAGCGCGCCGTTCAACGCGCGTGCCTGACAGCCGCCGAGCAAGGGCTGCTCCGTTCGGCTCACGACTGTTCCGACGGCGGACTCGCGGTCGCGCTCGCCGAGTCGTGTTTCTCGTCGCACAATCGTCCCGCCGTCGGCGCGCAAATTTGTCTTCCGGCGGGCGACGCGCTCTCGACCACCGTCAAACTCTTCAGCGAATCGCCCTCGCGCATCATCATCAGCTTCGACCAGGACGCGCTCGAACGCCTTCAACAAATCGCCGCCGACGCGGGCTGCCCCCTGACATTGCTCGGACAGACCGGCGGCGCGCGACTCCGCATCACCACCGCCGACAATCAGGAAGCTCTCGACCTCGACATCAACGAACTCGAAACCGCGTGGCGCACCGCCCTCGCCGACAAACTTCAGGCCGAGACGATCATCGCCGCCGCAGACTGAACCGGCGCAGGAAGCCGGAAGGGTGTTGGATGACAGCCTCGCTATTCAGCGCTTATCATTTGTCATCATCCTGCCCGTCCTGTTTCTCGTCCCGTCCATCGTGTGAATGATTTTTCCGTCCTTTCGCAAACAGGTTCGATGAGCAAAGCACGCGACATCATCTCTCGACGGGGCGCGGCGGTCGTGCGGACGCTCGCGCTCGACGCCGACGAACTCTTGCGTGCGTTGCTCAACCTCGACCCGTCGCGCGGCGTGCAGATTCTCGACAGCGGCGGCGTGCGCGGCGACGACGCGCGTTATCTCATCGCGGGGTTTGACCCCCTCGTGACCGTCGAAGCCCGTGGCCGCGAACTACACATCCGCACGCGCGACCGCGCAGCGATAAGCGTCGAACATCGCTCCGTGCTCGCGCTGCTCGACGAATGGCTCGCGCAATATCGGCAGCGACCCGACACCACCACCACCACCACCGCCGCCGCGCCGCCGCGTCTCCCCGCGACAGCGGCGTGCTTCGTAACTTTTTCTTACGACCTCGCGCGCCGCTTCGAGCGACTTCGCACCGCCGCCGCGCCCGCAACCGGCGATGTTGAACCCGACGCCACGCTCGCCTTCTGCGACGCGCTCGTCATACACGACTACGCGCGCGGCGAGACTTTCATCACGAGCATCGCCGGAACGCAGCGTCTCGACGAAACATGCCGGACGCTTGACGAGGCGCGCCGCGCCGCCGCGACCGCAACGCTGCGCCAACCGCCCGACGCCCCGGAACGACCGCTCGCAACATCAAACTTTTCGCGCGCCGAATATCTCTCGATGGTCACACGCATCAAGCGACACATCTACGCGGGCGACATCTATCAGGCGAATCTGACGCAGCAACTAACTTGCCCGCTCGCACGCGGCGCGACGCCCGAAAAAATCTTCATGCGCCTGCACCGCGAGCATCCGGCGTCGTTTGCGGCCTTCATCCGCCGGCGCGAAGACACCGTGCTGAGCGTCTCGCCCGAACGCTTTCTGCGCGTCGAAGCCGCCACCGACGACGACCTTGAGCGATGCGTCGAGGCTTGGCCGATCAAAGGCACGCGGGCGCGCGGGACGGACGCCGGAGCGGATGCGCGTCTGCGCGCGGAGTTGCTGGCGAGCGAGAAGGATCGTGCGGAGAACGTGATGATTGTGGACTTGCTGCGCAACGACCTGGGGCGCGTGTGCAGTTACGGCTCGGTCGAGGTCGCCCAACTGTGCGCGATTCAAGAGCACCCGACGCTGTTTCATCTCGTCTCAAAAGTGCGCGGGCGTCTGCGGCGTGAGGTCACGGCGGGCGACCTCGTACGCGCGGCTTTTCCGTGCGGCTCGATTACGGGCGCACCCAAAATTCGCGCGATGGAGATTATCGACGAAGTTGAGACGGCGCGGCGCGGTCTCTCGATGGGAGCCATCGGTTACTTCGCTTTCGACGGCGCGCTCGACCTCAGCGTCGCGATTCGCACCATGACCATCCGCGACCGCCGCGCCCGCTTCAACGTCGGCGGCGGCATCGTCGCCGATAGCGACCCCGCGCTCGAATACGAAGAATCGCTCGTCAAAGCCCGTGCGCTGCTCGACGCGCTCGAAGCGGTGGAAGTGCAGGACGGCCAACCCGACGCGCAACTTTTGAACGCCGGAGACGCGGCCACTTAGTCGCCCCTCGTCGTCAGACGGAGGTCACGCCGCATCTACGCATTGTCGAACCGCGACGGCGGAGACACCCGATGCGTCGCAACGGTGTCGCCCATCTCGGTGCTTAAAGTTTCGCCGACATTTTCGCTTCGTAGACCAGTTCGCGCTTGCGCTTGCCCGCTCCGACGACCAGACCGATGAGCGCGCCGATCCCGGCGCCGACGGGAACGGTTGCGAGGGCGAGCAGCGAGGGGTCGAAATCGCTATTATCATCCGCAGCGGCGAGACCGGCCAACCCCGCTCCGCCCGCCGCGCCGATCCCGGCGCCGATGCCCGCCCACTTCGCCTTCGACGCCTTGCCGATGATGCGATGCACCGTCGCGACATCCGCGCTCGCGATATCGTTCGTCCGGCCTTTGCGTTCGAGCGTCAGCGTCGTGTCGGAGACGCTGCTCAAACGCCCTTTAGCGGTCTTGCCGCTTTTTAGCTTTACGACGATTTCAGACCCGCGCGCTATCGCCTCCAAACTTGACCAATCACCTTGCGACCGAGCCGCGCTTGTCGCCTGCGCACGCGTCCGGGCGGGACTTGCGAGCATCGTGGCGAGAATCAAACTAAGCATCACGGACGTTGTTTTCATATTTGTTCTTCCTTCGTGGTGGCGCGCTATGGCGACCGAAACTTTGAATTGCAAACTCATGTTTGGCAACTTCAAGGCCAGTCGTTATGCTCGCCGTCGCGGGCGAAAACATTAGCGGCGTCGTGCGCACGCGCAGTAAAAACATGTCAGGTGACAGATTCGGTGCGCGCCCGCGTCGCGCTGGCGAAGACGGTGTGGGTTCGTGTATTCTTTGCTGCCCCCGGAGAGAGTCTTTGGGTCGGCGCGCCTGGTAGAATCCCAAATGCACCCGCGCATCATCCACAACCACCAACTGCTCGACGCCGCGAAGGCGCGGCTGCCGTTGCTAAGCTCGGCAACGCTGCACGGGCGCGGGGTCTTCACAACCATCGCCGTCCATGCCGCACGCGCTTTTCTCTGGCGCGAACACTGGGCGCGCCTCACCGAGCACGCCGCTCGCATCGGCGTCGATTGTACGGAGTTTGGCGAAGCGTCGGTTGCCGACTCGCTGGCGCGGTTGATTGCCGCCAACGGCGTCGAGCACGGGCGCGCGCGCGTCACGCTCATAGCGCGCGGGCGGAGCGGCATCTGGAAGCCCAAAGAGTCTGACGACCAAAAATCAGACCTCTTAATCATGACCGGCGACGCGCGCCCCGCTTCCGACAACGGACTCGCGCTCACCGTCTCGCCACATCGCTCAAACTCGCTCTCGCCGCTCGCGGGTTTGAAGACGCTCAACTATCTCGAACACGTTATCGGTTGGGAAGAAGCTCACGCGCGCGACTTCGACGAGGCGGTCGTCGTCAACGAGCGCGGCGAGGTCGTTTCCGCGACGATGGCGAACATCTTCTGGATCAGCGACGGACGCCTCCACACCCCGGCGCTCTCGACGGGCGCGCTCGCGGGCACGACGCGCGGGCGCATCATCGAACTCGCGGCGGACATCTCCGCGCCCTACGTCGAAGGCGTCTACGACCTCGCGCATCTCGGCGACGCCGATGAAATCTTCCTCACCTCGGCGGGTCTTGGCGTCGCCATCGTGACCACCTTCGATTACCGTCGCTACACCGTCCCCGTCGGCAGCATCGCTCTGCGTCTCCGCGAAGCGCTCCGCGAGCAGACGCTCGAAATAGATGTGTAGGTAGCCGTCAGGATGTATCGGGGGTCGCCCGCGTCAACAAGTGGCGAGCGAGGTGCGGCGCGCCGTCGAAGTTTGTTGATTCCCGCGTAGATTGAATTTACAATGAGCCTCGCGGGTTCGTATTTCACTTCAACCACGCCTCAACGCTGTGGCCTCCGCTCAAGTCAGACAATTCTTCAAAGGAGCATCTACCAGTGAATCCCTATCAGCCCCCTCGCACGCCGCCGCCGCCATCACCACCGCCGCCGCCGCCTTACTATCAACAACCTCCGGTCGTGCAGCACGTCGTTCATTATCATCAAGCCCCGCCGAAGTCCCCCGGAGTCGCCGTCGCACTGGAGATTTTGCCCGGGTTCTTTTTTCAAACTTTCGGCATCGGCCAGATGTACGCGGGCAACGTCGGCGTCGGGCTGCTGTTTATGTTCGGCTACTGGCTCGTGTTGTTCGTCAACATACTGCTCTGCTTCATCATCATCGGGTTTTTCACGACGCCGTTGTGTTGGATTCTGACGATGATTCTCTCGTCGGTACTGGCCGCCAGCACCGCGTCCAAGCAACGCGCTTACTGACGCCGACGGGTTGCACTCTCGCGGACGCGCACTCCGCGTCGCATTGCTTTTGCGGATGCTCGCGGGCGGCGGGCGAATCTCGAAGTACGCACACAAAAGCCGGAGCGGGTCACGACCATCGTCTGTCGTGACCCGCTCCGGTTTTTGTGTGGCGGTCGCCGTCTATTTTCGTGCGAGCACGACGGGGGATTGTTCGAGCGCGCGGATGCGTTCGTAGAAGCGTCGGACGGAGGCGTAGTTGTCGGCGGGGATGGTGGTGGCGCGTTGGACGAAAGTGCGCGTGAAGATGAGTTGGTCGCCTTTGACTTCGTAGGTCGCCGCGTAGTTGCCGAAGGATTCGTCGATTTTGAGCGCGTCGGGCATTTCATCGACGGCGAAACCGGCGGGGAGTTTGACGCGGACGGTTTCGGTGTAGGCTCCGGATTCGAGCACGACCGGGTGCTTGCGTTCGGCGGCAGTTAGATGGAGAAACTCGCGGCGCGAGACGAGGGCGGGCTTGAAGATGAGCAGGCTCTGCATCTGTTGCGCGTAGGCGGGCGCGGTGAACTCAAGGTCGAGCGCGAAGCGGCCTTCGACGCTGCTGTCGGACGGCTCGATCTTCGAGACGCTCGCCCCGCTGACGCCGTTGGTAATCCAGAGTTCGATCATTCTGGTGTAATCGGGGCGCGAGAGGCCGCGAAACGCGCCGCGCTCTTTCGCCGCCGTCTGCCCTTCGGAACGCTCTTTCACGGTCGCGCGAATCGAACCATCCGAGTTGAGCGCGACTTCGGCTTGCCGCTCGGTGCGGCTCGCTTCGGGTTCGATAGACGGCATCCGCAGCAGCGCACCCGCGTCTCCGGCGGCGACGAGCGCCAGACTACCCTGTTCGTGCCACGGCAAATCGCCGACCGGCGTGGTGTCGTCGGTGGCGTCGAAGATCAGGAGGCGACCGAGCGTCGGGTGCTCGACGACGCTCGCCGACTTCGTCTCGTTGCCGATTTTGACCGCGACGATGCAGTGATTGAACAGCGTCGGCGAAGCCCAATCCGCACGCACGAAAGTGCGGTCGCCGGAGTAGATCAAGACCGCATAGGAATCTATCTTGACGACGCGGAGCATGGCGCGCATGAGCGTCGCTTTGTCTTTGCAGTCGCCGTACTTTTTGGCGAACACCTCCGCCGCCGAATGCGGGCGATAACCGCCGATGCCGATTTGTATCGAGACGTACTGCAAGTTTTGCACGAACCGCCCGATGGCCTGAATCTTTTCGAGTTCGGTTTTGGCGTTGGCGGTCAGCTCGCGCGCCTTGAGCGCCAGCGCGTCGTCGGGCGCGGCCTGCGGGTCGGCGAGTTCGCTATACCACTTCGAGACGCTCGTCCAGTTATCAAAACTCTTGCCGCCGGGAACGGTCGCCCCCGCCGCGGGAATATAGTTGATGGCGAGGTTCGGAGCCATCGTCTGCACGGACGGGCTGGCCGGTTCAAACTCGATGGGCGCGAGGTTGCGCATCTCCCAGGTGTAGGTCGAGCCAACGACGACGGGTTCGACATTCGCAGCGTTAAAGGTCATGCCCGACGCGCGCCACCCGGCGGGCAGCGTCATCGTCAGACGCGACAACAGCACGGGCAGCCGACCTTGAAAAGACCAACCGTGCTGCGGGAACAACGGACGTTCTTCGGTCGTCACGGTGTAGCCGAAAATCGAACCGACTTCGGCGTCGTCTCCCGCCGCGATGAACCGCTCGCGCAATTCGTTGTAGAGGTCGTAAGATTCGGTGATGCGGTCGACGGTTTCATCCTTGCCGTATTTCTTGATCGTCCCGTTCGGGCGAATCATCCACGCGCGCATCTCGCGCACCTTGTCCGTGCCCTCGTCGTAATGGACGACGGCGGCGGCAAACCCGCGCCCCTCGCGCGTCAGAACCCGCACCGCGTAGTTGGCGACGATCGTCACGCGCCCGTCAACGCCGACCGTCACCGTCGACTCGTCGTGGAGGACGACGCCGGGGACTTCTTTGACCGTGTAAACAGGTGTGCGGGCGGCGGCGGCCTGTTGCAGCCATGCGGGCGCTTCGTCGCCGGCGACGGGGGTGGGGGTGGTGGCGAACGCCGGAGCGGCAGCAGCAGCAGCGATTATTAGCGTAAGGGCGAAACTGAATCCGGCGAGACGATATAGCATTGTTTGGTTTTCCCGGTCGAGCGGGAGGCCCGATGCTGCGGTCGATTGATGGAAAAAAACTCCGGCGTGTGGCCGGAAGTCTCACACTCGTCGGCTTACTGCGCCGCCGTCTTGACGCCCGCCGCGCCCTCTTTGATTGAAAGCGTGTGGTTGTCTTGCTTGTGCAGCATGTCGAAGAAGACTTTGAGGTTCGGGTAAATCCCGGCCTCAAAGTTCAACCCCGCTTGGCTGCCCACGCCGAATTGAAACTTCCGCAGGTAGTAGAGTGTTCGACCGTCCTTGGTCACCTGAATCCGCGCGATGTAGTCGCTGGACGCTCCGCCGTTGAACGGGGCCGGGGCTTCCGCGTTGTCGAGCGTGAAACCCTCCGGCAGCTCAATCGTCACCGAATCATCCTCCGACCACGGGTAGTGAAAATAGACTCCGTACTTGCGTCCGCTGGTCTTGAACAACGGCCCGATGCCGCGCTGGAAGAAGGCCGGTTGAAAAAAGAGACGCTTGCCGGTGCGCTGCCCGTAGCCGGGAACGCGCACGTGAAATATGTAGGTGAACGGCTTGACCGGGTCGGTGACGTTTTCGATTTTGATGTCGGAAATTTCGGCGTTGCTCATCCGCGCCTTGATTCCGTTCTTGAGCCGCTCTTCACGCTCGGCGGGCGAATCGTCGTCGTTCAACTCTTTGATGTCCGCGCCGGCATGACCGTGATACTCGATCCGCACATCGCCTTCGAGCGTGCCGTCGTCGCTCAGTTTGAGTTTGGCCGAACGCTTCTCGACCGATTTCTCCGGCGACGAGACAGTCGCCATCACGAACGTCGGCTCTTTGGGGTCAGAGATCAACGCCTCGCCGCCCTCGGCATTCCACGGCAGCATCCCGAAAGGAACGTAGGTGCTCGACGGGCTGAAGAACCGCCAGTTGTTGTCCATGAGCACGGCAATCGCGTACATGTTGAGGAAATAGTCGTCGGGGAAACCCCTGTCGAAAAACGCTTCGCTGCGGTCAGCGAGATTGGCGACGCGCACCTCGAACCCGGCGGCGACGGCGAGCGCGCCGAACAGCGTGTCGATGTCGCGGTCAGAGCCGATGCCGCGCTTGAGCGTGTCGGCGGGCGACTTGTTGTCCTTCAACTTGTCGCGCGCTTCGGCAGTCAGCCCCGAGGCGTCGTCGTTGCTGCGCTTGATATTGAAGCGGCAATAATCGAACAGCTTTTCGAGTTTCTGCGCGGGCGTTTGGGCGTCGCCGATGATTTCGGTCGTAGCTTTGCGCACGTCGTCGTTGACCTTGAGCAGCGGCTTGGTCGCCGCGTAGAGCCTTTTGCCGTACTCTTTGAAAAACTTTTCCGACGTGAGGTTGGTTTCCTCCGTGTAATAGACGAGCAGCCACGGCCTGACCACGCCTTCGGGCGGCATCCGGGGTTCTTCGCGGAAGGCCGGAACATTCGTCAGCGTCGTGCTGTAAAAGCCTTCCTTCTCTTTTTGGAACGGGGCGAGTTGACCGTTGAAAAACTGCGCACGCATCCCGTAATCGAAATATCGTCCGGTAAAGGGCTTGATGTAATACTTGACGAGTTGGACGGGGATGTCGCGTTGGAAGTCCAAATGAAGATAGTGGGCGATGCTGTCGCCGCGAACCTCGCGCCAGCGATACTCGATGATGGCGCCCGGTTCGACGCTCGGCATGATGAACGACCGGGCTTTCACTTTGACGCCGCTCGCCTTGACGATGGTGCGCTCGAAGATATCTTCCTTCTTCAGTTCGACAATCGTGCCGTCGGGTTTGATGGTGCGCCCGGCGATGTCTTTGACCTGGATGTTGACCCGCCCGACCTTGCCGAAATGAATATCGACGCGTCCCTGCGATTCGCGTCCGCGCTCGGTGAACACCTTGATGCGAACGTAGTGCGAGAGAACTGTACGGGGCGTGCTGCCGTCCAACTCGTCGGCGACTCGCACCTGCCAGAACAACGCCTCGGCGTCGGCGTCCTTTTCCACGACGGGTTCCTTGAGCGCCATCTGCGACGGCTCGACCGGCATCCAATCCTTGTCGCCGACAACCGCCGCCGTGCCGGAAGCGGACGCGATCAAACACGCCGCCCCCAGACCAAAAAAAACGCGGGCAAATCGCGCGCGGGTGCGAGGGAACTTCATAACTTCGGTGCCTTTCATCCTGTCGTTTGTCGGTAACGAGGAATGTTTCGGAAATAGACTTTGGGGTCGTCACAATCAGCCCGCCGGATGAAGAACAGTCAGGCTTCATGCTGACGAATCCTACGACACCCCGCCGCATTGATGCAAGCCGCCAACAGGCACAAAGAGCGGTTAGATAGGGGCAGAAGTGGAAAAACGAAAAAGGCAAAGGAAGTTGACGGCGACCGCCTTTCGCTCCTCTCGCATCATCTTTCAATCTTCCAACTTTGGATTTTCTTTACGTCGCCAAACGAGTTGATGCTTTAGCGAACGACGGTGATCGTGCCGGACATCTCGCTGCCGCCCGCGCCGCCGTGAAACGAGCAATAGTAACGATACTTGCCGCGCTTCTTGAACTTGTAACTAAAACTTTGCCCGGCGGTGAGCGTCGGCGACGAAAAGGCTCCTTTGTCGGCGACGACAGTGTGGTGGCCTTCCTTGTTCTCCCAGGTGACGGTTTCGTTGACTTTGACGGTCAATTGTTTCGGCGTGAATTGGAAATCGGTGATGCTGACCGTCGGCGTTCCGGGTCGGGTGGCGAACGTCGCACCCGGCATCGGTGCGGGCATCGGTGCGGGCATCGGCGCAGTGTCGGGCATCGGCGCAGTATCGGGCATTGGTGTTGGCTGCGGCGGTGGCGGCGGGGCTGGCGGCAGATGGCGCGTTCCGACACCTCCGGCACTGATATTCGAGTCGCTTGGCGGCGCGGCGGAAACAGCCAGCAGACAGCCCGCGAGAATTACAAAAGCGAAGACCGCCCGTAACTTGGTTCTCATAGTTCTCCTGTTTGCGACGGAGCAAGGCGTCGGTGGTCAGTGGTGTGCAGCCGGTAGACGACGTTTGCGAGGCGGGCTTGCTCGCGTCGCCGTCGTCTACCGGGATAAGCGGTTGCCGCTACATCTTCTTCTTCATGTTGTCTTTCATCTTGTCGTCTTTGAGCGGCGGGGCGGGTTTGAACTTCTTCGGCAGGGGCGTTCCCGTCGCCGTCCCCTTCACCTCGACGATTTGATCCTTGAGCGGGCCGAGAATGGCGAGCAGTTCGCCTTTCTCTTTGGCCGGGACGTTGAACTTGTCGAGCGTCGCCACGAGGTCTTCGACGAGCGCGTTGAACTCGCCCTCGGTGACGGCCATGTTCTTGTGCGACTTCTTCATGTCGAGGCCGGTGTACTTGCACGGGCCGCCCGTCGCCGCGCAAACCTGCTGTTTGAGGTGAAACTTAACGCGGTCGATGTTGCTTTTGGCAAACTTCTTGTTGATGCGGTCGTCGGCGGCGACCCGCCCGACAAAATCGTCGATCACGGCGGAGATGGCCGCCTCGCCGCCGAGCCTTTCGTATAGCGATTTCTCCATCATCGCGCCCATCGAAGAATCCTGCGCCGGGGTGACGGCGGCAAAGGCGTTCACCGATGCGGTTGCGGCTAACGCCGTGAGCAACAGCGTCGCGACCGCCATTGTCTTGATTTTCTGCATGTTCGTGCGCTCCTTTTTTCGGGTCAGGGTGGGACTACTTTTGGTTCGATGGCCGACCCGCGAGCGGGCGCGAATCTTTTTGCCACACCGTTACTTTTGATGACACGCCGGATGACGAAAACAAGTTCGGCAAACAATGCCGCGTCGAGCGAGCGACGGCTCGCGGGTGTTCCGGTTGAACTGGCGGTTCATTTTATCGTACGTCCGCGTGAAAAAAAAAGTGATTCGTGTTAATTCGGCGGCTCGCCGCCGCCGCGCGGAACGGCTTGACGAGCGAACCGCCCGCCGGTCTGGTGTTGACGGGCGGGATGAAACTCGCGCTCCAGCCGGGCGCGGTCAATCGACTGCTTGATCCTTGCGACCGAAGATTGTTGTGCGACCGCGACCACCCGGTTGTTTCCCGGAATTATCGTATGACCGAACGCCAGTCCAAGCGACAATGAGAGGAAGAGTGAGGACGCCAATTTCGGCATGATAGAGAGCCTCCTTACGGTGAAGAACGTTACCGGCCTCGCCGACAAATCGTGAGCATCGAGTCGCTGATTGTTCCGGAGCGCTTCGAGTCAAGCGCTGCGGTTAGAACAAGCCTGAGGTGCGTCAGGTTTTTATTGGCTATCAGGTTGCGTGCGGCACGGTTTCACCGTCGCCTCAACAACGGCGCTTGCTCGCGGGCATGAGAATTCGCTCTGCGGGCAGTTAGATACCCGGCATTGGGTGAGGTCAACGCGAATCCATCAATCTCCTATGGTCAATCTTCCGCCCCATGTTATAATCCGCCGCAACTTTTTCCGCCTCGATTTAGAGATACTTTTCGCTGGAACCTAATCAGACTCAGGAGGACAGGAAGCAATGGCGACCGAACTCAAACGCGAGGGGGCGACTCTCGGCAAAATCGAAGAACTACTGGGCGCAGACGCGCGGACGTTGCTCGATCACACGTCGAAAACTATTCCCAAAGATCAGATTCAAATTCCCGGCCCCGACTTCGTTGACCGCGTGTGGTCGGCTTCGGACAGGTCGCCGCGCGTCTTGCGCTCGCTCCAGATGCTCTTTAATTCGGGGCGGCTGGCGAACACCGGCTATCTCTCGATCCTCCCCGTCGATCAGGGCATCGAGCACTCCGCCGGAGCATCGTTTGCGCCGAACCCGCAGTATTTCGACCCGGACAACATCGTCCGGCTCGCGCTCGAAGGCGGCTGCAACGCGGTCGCTTCGACCTACGGCGTGCTCGGCGTGGTCGCCCGTCGCTACGCGCACCGGATTCCGTTCGTCGTCAAAATCAACCACAACGAGTTGCTGACCTATCCGAACCGCTTCGATCAGGTGATGTTCGGCACCGTCGGCCAGGCACACGACATGGGCGCGGTCGCCATCGGCGCGACCATCTATTTCGGCTCAGACGAATCGACGCGGCAAATCACGGAGGTCAGTGAAGCCTTCGCCTACGCGCACGAACTCGGCATGGCGACGATTCTCTGGTGCTATCTCCGCAACCCGAAATTCAAGACCGCCGAAGGCGACATGCACACCGCCGCCGACCTGACCGCGCAGGCCAATCATCTCGGCGTGACCATTCAGGCCGACATCATCAAGCAGAAACTCCCCGAACGAAACGGCGGTTACAAACTGCTCAATACCGAGAGCGCCTACGGCAAAACGAGCGACAAGATTTACACCGAACTGTCGTCGGACAACCCGATTGACCTCGTCCGTTATCAAGTCGCCAACTGCTACATGGGTCGTTGCGGGCTAATCAACTCCGGCGGCGAGTCGAAGGGACAGACCGATACGCAAGAGGCCGTCCGCACCGCCGTCATCAACAAACGCGGCGGCGGCACGGGACTCATCTCCGGTCGCAAGGCTTTCCAACGTCCGATGGACGAGGGCATCGCGCTCCTGAACGCAATTCAGGACGTTTACCTCGCGGAAGAAATCACGGTCGCTTGATCCTCTCTGAACCGATGTACCAACCTCCGGGACGGCGCGGGCATGTGTTGTTTCGACAATCATGTGCCCGCGTTCTTTTGGCCTCCAAATTTCGACAAAATAGCTCACTACCACAACGCGCGTCAGCATCCATCACGGGTGCGTCCGGCTTCTACACATTATCGGAACGAAGATTTTGACTGAGCAACGCGAAATAGATCAATCCGACATCGAATTCGTCCGCGCCGTGGCGAACGGCGACGAGCGCGCCCTCGCCTCTCTCTACGACCGTTATAGTTCCATCCTGTTTGGCCTCTTGATTCGTATATTGCACAGAAGGGCGGAAGCAGAGGATGTGTTGCAGGAGGTTTTCATCCAAATCTGGCAGAAAGCCCCCGATTACGACGAGTCGCGGGGTCGCCCTTTTTCGTGGCTCGTGACCATCGCACGCAGCCGCGCCATCGACCGTCTCCGCTCGCTCGACGCGCGCGAGCGTTTGAGCACGGCAGCGGCGCTGGAAGCGCCCGAAACGGCGCGCGAGTCAGCCGACGACGAAGCCATCCGTCACGAGCGGCGCGAAATCGTCCAGACCGCGCTCGATCAACTTTCCGAGCCGCAGAGACAGACGCTGTTGCTCGCTTATCTGGAGGGACTCTCGCAGTCGGAGATCGCGATGCGGCTCAACGAGCCGCTCGGCACGATCAAGACCCGCACGCGTTCGGGCTTGAAAAAAATGCACGATATTTTGCGCAAGAACATGAACAAGTTGCGATGAGACGGTCGGTGGTTTACGGAGTTTGATGACTCACGAGGATTACAAAGAGTTACTGGCGCTCGAAGCCCTCGGCGGCATACCCGGCGAGGGTGCTGAGCAGGCACTTCAGACGCATCTGGCGTCGTGCGCGGAGTGTCGCAACGAGTTGATAGAGATGCGCGACACGGCGGCGACACTCGTCTATATGCTGCCGCCCGTCGTCCCGCCCGCCGAACTACGCGAACGCATCCTCGCCAACCTCCGCGCGCTACCGAATGATACTTCGCGCGGTAACACGTCACCCGACGACGCACAAGGCGACGCGAACGCCGTCGCCTCTCAACGCGCCGCCAAGCTGCCGGAACACACCGAGGGTTCGACACCGGAACTGACGGCAGATTCAATCCCATCCCAAACGCCGACAACCGTGCTGCCGTTCGTGCGCCCGCGCGAAGCGGGCTTCGACGCCGCGCGGGGACGTGTGGGCGCGTGGAGATACGGCGCGGTGGCGGCTTCGCTCGTTGCCTTCGCGCTGTTGGTCGCGCTGGGCGCGTTGTGGCAACGCAATCAAGCGCTACAGACGGAGTTGGCGCGGCTCGCGGCGCAGTCCAACGACGCCGAGGAGCGCAACCAACGCACCGCGCAGGAACTGGCGCGCGAGCGCGCAGCCG
>JBGTHJ010000123.1:0-7034 GCA_041746175.1 Pyrinomonadaceae bacterium | reverse complement strand
TCGGCTTCGCGCCGCTCGCGGCGAAAGTTCTGTTCGCGGTGGGCGTCGGCGTACTGGTCTTTCTCGGCTATCGTGCGGCCACGTCCGCATCGTTCTTTCAGGCGAGCGTGATCGATGTCGAAGGCGCGTCGCGCGCGTCGGAGGATGAAATCCAACACGCGGTGCGTCGCAGCGTGGCGACGACCGGCGTGTGGAGCGCCGACCTCGACGCCATCAGCAACGAACTCGGGCGTCAACCCTGGGTGCGAACGGTGGTCGTCTCGCGTGTGCTGCCGTCGGGACTCCGCGTGCGCGTCACAGAACGCACGCCGCGCGCCGTGGTGCGCGCCTCGGCGGGGCGTCTGATGTGGGTTGACGACGACGGCGTGACGCTCGGCACGGCGACGCCGACCGACCAACTGCCGCCCTTCTTCATACGCGGTTGGGACGAGAGCGCGAGCGAATTGGCGCGCGTCGAAAACCGCGAGCGCGTCGCGAAGTACCTCGAACTGGCGCGCGACTGGGAGACGGCGGGGCACTCCGCGCGCATCAGCGAAGTCAACCTCGACGACCTCCGCGATGTGCGCGTCCAACTCGCGGGTGACGACTCGCGGATCGAGGTGCGGCTCGGCAAAGAGGATTTGGGTAGGCGTCTCGACAAAGCCCTGCAAGTGCTCGACGAACAACGCCGCACGCCGCGTGGTGCGTTCATCACTTACATCGACTTGACGCAGGGGACGCGCGCCGTCATCGGCTCGAAATCGATGTCGCAAACGACGAGCGACGACACGACTGCGCCGGGCAACGGCGGCGGCCAATCTCCCACCGCCGCGACCGGCGTAAACCGGCCTCGCGATGTCGCCAAAGACGCCGCGATCAAACGTCGCGGCGCGACGACTGTGGAAACGGTTGAGACGCGCGGCGCAACGACGACGACGCCGCCGGAGAAAAGCCGCGTCCGTGAGAGGGAAGTCTCCGGCGGAAATTCCGCGACCGCCGAACGCCCGCGCCGCGCGACCTAGAAATGTCTCCGCGCGGCATGGTGAGCACGATTTTTGGAGGGTTGAAGCAGCATGGCTAAATACGCGTCGCACACGGTCGGCTTGGACATCGGGACGAGCCGGGTGACGTGCATCATCGGCGAGCCGGGCGATGCAGGTCTGACCGCCATCGTCGGCATCGGCGAAGCGGAAGCGCGTGGCCTGCGCAAAGGCGTCATCGTTAACCCCGAAGCCGCCGTCGAGTCGATCAAACGCGCCGTCGAAGACGCCGAACGGATGAGCGGTCTCGAAGCCGAAGAGGTGACCATCAATCTCGCGGGTTCTCATATCATGGGTTTCAACGGGCAGGCGATTGTCGCCGTCTCAGGGCGCGACCGTGAGATTACGCCCGACGACGTGCGCCGCGCGATTGATTCCGCCTGCGCGATCCAACTCCCCGCCGGGCGCGAAATCGTCGACCGTCTGCCGCAGGAATTTATCGTCGATGACCAGGACGGCATCAACGATCCCGTCGGCATGATCGGCGCGCGGCTCGCCGTCAAAGTCCACATCGTGACGAGTCCGGTGACCGCGCGGCAGAACGCCATCAACGCCGTCAACCGCGCCGGACTCGTCGTCGCCGACATGGTGCTTGAACAACTTGCCGCCGCCGAAGCGACGCTCGCGGACGAGGATAAAGAGTTCGGCGCGGCGCTCGTCGACATCGGGGCGGAAACGACCGGTCTCGTCATCTACCAGCGCGGCGCGGTGCAGCACACCGCCGTCTTCGCGCTCGGCGGCTCGCACTTCACCAACGACATCGCTTTCGGATTGCGCACCCCGATTCCCGAAGCCGAAAAAATCAAACGCACCGCCGGGTGCGCTTCGAGCGCCGGACTCCACGAGATTGAACGCGGCGAACTGGTCGAAGTGCCGTCGGTCGGAGGTCGCGCGCCGCGCCAACTATCGCGACAGATTCTCTGCGACATCCTCCAGCCGCGCGCCGAAGAAGTGCTGATGCACGTCGCCGACGAGATACGCGAATCGGGTTGGGAAAGACAGTTGTCGAGCGGGATTGTGCTGACGGGCGGCGGCGCGCTGCTCGACGGAATGGTCGAGGTCGCCGAACAGGTTTTCGATGCGCCCGTGCGTCTCGGCTACCCGGAACGCGACCGCTTCGGCGGTCTCATTGAAGACGTGCAAAGCCCGGTCTGGGCTGCCGCCGCCGGGCTGTGTTTGGTCGCGGGTCGCGCGCAAAACGCGGAAATTCGCGCCACCGCTGCACGACGCGGCGCAACCGGCGGATTGACCGCGCTCGTTTCAAGATTCCGAAATCGTTTTAGTAGTATTTTCTGACAAGTTGTTGTATGCTGCCGCGCCAGCCGGCACAAGATGTAGTCCGCAATATATAGTTACGGTCGGCGCGCACAGCCCAAGATAACCGCATAGGCGCTCACGAAGCGACGAACAGACTTCGAGCGAGAGAGGATTTATGAATATGACACCGGATGGCCGTCAACCGGGCAGCGGGATCAACATCTTCATCGACGACGACCCGCCCATTACCGGCGCGCGCATCAAAGTTATCGGCGTCGGCGGTGGTGGCGGCAACGCTGTCAACCGTATGATTGAAGCCGGCATCGAGGGCATCGAGTTTCTCGTCGCAAACACCGACCTGCAAGCCCTGAAACGCTCGCGCGCGCCGATCAAAATTCAACTCGGCAGCCGACTCACCAAAGGACTCGGCGCGGGAGCCAATCCCGACATGGGACGCAACGCCGCGCTCGAAGATACGGAGAAAATCATCGAAGCCCTCGAAGGTGCGGACATGGTTTTCGTGACGACCGGTTTGGGTGGCGGTACGGGCACCGGCGCGGCTCCGATCATCGCAAGTTTGGCGACGGAATTGAACGCGCTAACGGTCGCCGTCGTCACTAAGCCGTTCCACTTTGAGGGCAAGCGGCGCATGGTGCAGGCCGATCAGGGTTTGCGCGAACTGCGCGAATGCGTCGATACGGTCATCACGATTCCAAACGAACGTCTGTTGCACACGGTCGAGCGCGGCGTATCGTTGCAGGATGCTTTCAAACTCGCCGACGACGTGCTTCGTCAGGCCGTGCAGGGTATCAGCGACCTGATCACCGTGCCGGGGCTGATCAATCTCGACTTCGCCGACGTGAAAGCCATCATGCAGGGGATGGGACTCGCCCTGATGGGCGCGGGTCGCGCGAGCGGCGAGAACCGCGCGCTCGAAGCGACGCAGCAGGCCATCTCGTCGCCGCTCCTCGAAGAGGCGACGATTGAAGGCGCGAAGGGCGTGCTCATCAACATTACGGGCGGCAACGATCTGACCCTCTTCGAGGTCAACGAAGCGTCTTCGGTCATCCGCGAAGCGGCGGACGACGACGCCAACATCATCTTCGGTGCGGTGATTGACGAGTCGATGCGCGACGAGATGAAAATCACGGTCATCGCTACCGGCTTCGACAAAGACATGAGCGATTTCGGCACGACGCATCACCTGAACCCGGATGCGCCGACGCCCCCGCGCTACACGCCGCGTCCGGGCGGCGACGAACTGCCCCCGCGTCCCGGCGGCGGCGGACAGGCGCGCCCCGACGACCTCGACGTGCCGACGTTTATTCGTAAGAAAGCCGATTGACCAAGGCAAAAGGAAGTGGGTCAGGGCAAAAGTTTTGGACGGGGAACCGTTCTTACTGCTTTTGCCTTTTTCCTTTTGCCTTTTTACTTTTAGTCGTGTAGCATATCGCTCATTCCTAACAGGATTGAAATCAATCACGAGCCAGACCGTTTCTCGTTTTTTCATGTGCATCGCTTCGCGCCGCTCCCAAAGCGGTCAGCGATAATCTCATCCATGCCGTTCGGCCAATTCACCGGCGAGAGAGCCGGGACGTCGAATCCGTGCGTGACATTTCCCGCGAGACTGGTGGAGGTTAGTTAATCAAGGTGAACCGTAAACTCATACGAACAACTCTTGCAGAGGTTAAAGGACGCGGCGACGCGCCGCAACACAAAGAGCGCGAACGCAACGACGCGCCCGTCCGCAGCAGCAGCAGCGGCGGCGGCGGCGGTCACTCTTCGCATCGTGGTGGTGAGCGCAATAGTGGTGGTGGTGGTGGTGGTGGTGGTGGCGGCGGAGGGTCGCGGTCTGACGCTTCGGGAGCATCCGCTTCATCCGCTGCGATGGGGCGCAAGCGCGTTCCGCCGTCGGAAACCAACGCGGAGATTTTCTACTACAAGAAGCAGATGGACGCGCACACCTTGATGGTCATCGTCCTCCTCGACGGCGAAGAGGTCGAAGGCACCATCGAGTGGTACGACCGCGCCGCGCTCAAAGTGAATCGCAAGGGCGCGCCGAACATCCTGCTGCTCAAACACCACATCAAGTACATGTACAAAGCCGAAGACCGTGATGGCGGCGGCTCAAGCGAGTAAGCCCGTCGCCCTTTTGCCCCGGCGCGCGGCAGCGATTGCGCCGCCGTCTTCTTCAGCCTTCTCCTCACCTATTTCGTTGGCAAAAGCACATGACAGACGACGCATTTAAATCGCGCTCTCGTGACGCGCCCGCGCGCTCCGGACGACCACGCCCGCGGATCGGCATCACCATCGGCGACCCGGCGGGAATCGGGCCGGAGGTCGTCCTGAAGGCGGTGGCCGAACGTGCCGTGCAGGAGGTGTGCGTGCCCGTCATCATCGGCGACGCGCAACTGCTCGCGCACACGGCGCGCACGCTCAATCTACAGTGCGGCTACCAGATCTTCCGGCGCGACGAAAAAATACCCGCCGACCTCGACGCGCCCGCCATTTATCATCTGGACAACGTCGGCGGTTTCGTCGCGCCGGGCATCGAGTCGGGCGCGGCGGGCAAGGCGGCGGGCGAGTACATCGAAGCCGCCGTCGAACTGTGCGCGGCGGGGGACATCAGTTCGATTGCCACCGCGCCGATCAACAAGCGCGCATTGTTTCTCGGCGGTTATAGTTTCCCCGGCCACACGGAATTTTTGGCGCACCTGACGCGCGCGGAGGCGTACGCGATGGCCTTCGTCGCCGCCAACCTGCGCATCGTTCTTCTGTCAACTCATGTCCCGCTCGCCGAAGCGATTCGTCTCGTTAAGCGCGACCGCATCATCCACACCATCAAAATCACCGACCGCGAACTCCGGCGTTGGGGCATCAGCACGCCGCGCATCGCGATGGCGGCGTTGAACCCGCACGGCGCAGAGGGCGGTCTATTCGGCGTCGAAGAAACGTCGGAGATCATTCCGGCGGTCGAAGCCGCGCGCGAGGGCGGGCGCATCAACGTCACCGGGCCGTACTCGGCGGACACGGTATTTTTGCGCGCCTCGCGCGGCGAGTTTGACGCCGTCGTTTCGTGCTATCATGACCAGGCGATGATTCCCGTCAAGTGTCTCTCGTTCGGCGAAGCCGTCAACGTCACGATGGGGCTGCCGTTCATTCGTACTTCAGTCGATCACGGGACGGCTTTCGACATCGCCGGGCGGGGCGTCGCTGAACATTCAAGCATGGTGGCCGCCATCGCGCTCGCCGCCGAACTCGCCCGCGCCGACGAAAGCAACCGGGCGGTAGAAGTTTGAAGGATGAAGTCAGATAGATGAAGACAAAGCGGCTGTTGGTATGCGCTCTAAAACGACACCCGACATCTACCCTCTGACATCTGCTTTTTCATCTCACATACCTTAAAAGATTTCGGAGAAATTTTTACGTGTCCGAGCAAAGTCCGCAGACCTCACGACGCATTCTGGTCGCCGATGACGATCCGGCCATTTTGCGTCTGGTGACGGCGATTGTCGAAAAAGAGGGCTATAATGTCGCGCCCGCGCGCGACGGGCGCGAAGCCTACAAGCTTCTGCAAACCGACTCGGACTTTTTGGCGGGCATCTTCGATGTGATGATGCCGCACATTCAAGGCCCGGAACTGTTGCGTTACATGCGGACAGAGAAGCGTCTGATGCGGATTCCCGTCATGATGATGACCGCCGAGCAAAACCCCAAACTCTCTTCGGATAGTTTCGCCGCCGGAGCGGTCGTCTTTCTCCCCAAACCTTTCACCACTTCTCAGTTACAGATCATGCTGCGGATGCTCATCAGCAAAGCTCAGAGCGCTTGAGTCAACCTCTCAGCGAGGTGCGTTTAGCAACGGTCGTCCGCGATTATGACGGACGAGCTTCGTCCGGCCATCGCCGGAAGGGGGCGTTTTATGATGCGACACGTTCGATGTCTGCCATCGTCGTCCGTGACGATGGTGCGCCGCGCACGCGTAACGGCGGCGCGCACTCTCTTCGCGTTATTGTTGTCGCTGGTTGTTATGTTGGTGGTGGCGGCCTTCGTCGTCGGGGATGATAGCGGCGGCGTCGCGGCGCAGTCGGGGCGACGCGCGCCGAAATCGAGCACGCCGCCGTTGCCGCCGTCGCCGGAGGCGAAAACTTCCGCGTCCGCCTCCATAACCGGCACGGGGACAGCCGCGAGGCAGCCTGTGAAGCCATCGTTGACGCTGGCCGTCTACGAGTTTGACGACCCCTTGATAGACACTTTTCTGACTTCGCGAATCGTCAGCGAAGGCTTTTTGAATCGACTCAAAGATGCGCCGCAGGTGAGCGTCACGGTGGGCGGAAAGATTACGCGCAAGGACGCCGCCGCGCGTGCGAAAAACGAGAGCGAGGCGCATGTCGTCGTGTTGCAGTTGGAGGAATCGTCAGCCATCGGCGGGCGCGAGTCGATAGGACAGGTTGACCCGGCGACGCTGGTCATCAAGTACTACGTCTACGCGCCGACGAGCGGCACGCTGCTGCACGTCGGGCGCGTCGAGCAGCGTCCCTACCAACAGACCGCGCGCGTCGGCGGGGTACGGATTCCCGTGCCGACGCCTGTGCCGCGCGGTCGCCTCGCCATCGATTACACCCTCGAACAGGCCGCGCGCGACACCGCCGAACGGGTTTTAGCGCGCTTTCATATTCGTCTGCCGCCGGAGAGTCGATGAGCGACAACACTGCGGGCGCGGCTCGAAAGCGACGAACGGGGGCGATCCGTGCGGCG
>JBGTHJ010000122.1:0-9575 GCA_041746175.1 Pyrinomonadaceae bacterium | reverse complement strand
GGTCGTTGAGCGCGACGACCGCGTCCCGCGCCGCCAGAAACCGCGCCGCCGCCACGCCGCTCCGCGCCGCTCCGATGACCAGGACTTTTTTGCCGTTCACTTCCAACTCGGCTTAACCCACGTCAAATTCAGAAACGCTTCAAGCATGAACCGACCGGATGAAGTCGAAAAGAGAAATGTAAAAACCGCATTCGCTTTTTATCCTATCCGGGACTGTCCATCTCGATTTCCCTGTCTTGCAGGTCAGCGCAACTTCAGCGTCGAAAGACTCAACAGTGCGAACAAGATGGCGAGAATCAAAAACCGGAAGACGACCTTCGACTCTTTCCAACCCTGCAACTCGAAATGATGGTGGAGCGGCGACATCTTAAAGATGCGCCGTCCCGTCGTCTTGAACGAGGCGACCTGCAACATCACCGACAGGGCTTCGATGACGAACACGCCGCCGACCAGCAACAGGATGAACTCCTGTTTCGTCAGGATGCCGATGGCGCCGATGGCGCCGCCGATGGCGAGACTGCCGACATCCCCCATGAACACTTCGGCGGGCGGCGCGTTGAACCACAGAAAACCGAGGCTCGCCCCGGCCAGCGCGCCGCAAAAAATCGTCAACTCGCCGATGTCCTTCTGGAAATCGAGACCGAGATAACCCGCCCAACGCAGGTCGCCGCTCAGATACGTAAACGCGGTCAACGCGGTGACCGCGATAAAGGTCACGCTGATGGCGAGTCCGTCAAGCCCGTCCGTCAGGTTCACAGAATTCGACGTAAACATCAGGACGAGAATGATGAACGGCAGATAAAGCCACGGCCCGATCAGCGTGACGTTGGTAATCGCGGTCGCTTTGAAGAACGGCAGATTCAGATTCCACGAATAATCCGTGAACAAATAGAGCGCGCCCCAGACCCCTGCGGCGACGAGAAACTGCGCGAGCAATTTCTGCTTGCCCGTCAAACCGAGGCTGCGCTGCTTGGCGACTTTTGAATAGTCGTCGAGAAATCCGATGGCCGCGAACAGCGTCGTCGCCGCCAGCACGATCCACACGTACCTGTTCGACAGTTTCGCCCACAACAGAGTCGAAATCAGCACCGACCCGATAATCAGCACCCCGCCCATCGTCGGCGTGCCGCGCTTCGCCATGTGCGCCTGCGGCCCTTCCTCGCGAATCTGCTGCCCGACGTTCATGTTCCGCAGCATCGTGATGACGCGATTGCCGAAGACCAGCGAAATCAGGAGCGCCGTAATCGTCGCGTACGCCGTGCGAAAGGTGACGTATTGAAAGACGTTCAACGCCTTGACGAAGACCGACTCGCCCGCCTGCGCCGACAGCGTCCGAAACAGCCATTCGTAAAGAAGGTGATAAATCATTTGTTCAGCAGCTAGCGGTTGGAGAGCGGGAGGCTGGAGACTCGACCAAAGCTTGCTTTTGGCTGGTCTCTCGCCTTCGGTCTCTCGCCCCGGCCTTTCAGTGTTCGACGCTCATCTCAAAATTTTCGCGCAGCGCCGCGATGACCTTTTCCATGTGGACGCCGCGCGAACCTTTGACCAGCACAAGGTCGCCCGCGCGAATCTCTCCGACGAGCGCGTCAGAGGCTTCTTCGGTGGTCGCAAAAAAGCGCGTCGCGGCTTCGCTCATCCCCGCAGCGCGTGCGCCCTCGACCACCTCCGCGCCAAGCCCCCGCACGCCCCACAGCACGTCAACTTTCATCCGCGCGATGTCGCCGCCCGCGTCGCGATGCAGCGCCGCGCCCGCTTCGCCGAGTTCGAGCATCTCGCCCGCGATGACGATGCGGCGACGCGTCGAACTCTCGCCGCTCGCGGTCAACGACTGCGCCATGCTCAAGAGCGAGCGCGGGTTCGAGTTGTACGAATCGTCAACCACCGTAAAGCCTTCGGCGAAATGGAGCACCTGCCCGCGCATCTCGGACGGCGCGGCGACCGCCAGCGACCGCGCGATATCTTCGGGCGCGATGTCAAAACACGAGGCGACCGCCGCCGCCGCGAGCGCGTTCATCAAATTGTGACGACCGGGCATCGGCAACGCGGCATCGCATTCACCGTGCGGCGTTACGAGCCGAAACCGCGTCAGTCCGAAATGTTCGTCGTTGATGACAGTCGCCATCACGTCGGCGCGGCGGTCGATGCCGAAGGTGAGCGTTCGCCCGCTGTGTTTCGACCGCATCGCGGAGACGCGTTCGTCGTCGGCGTTGAGTACCGCCGTCCCGCCCGCCTTCAAACCTTCGACGAGTTGCGCTTTGCCGACCGCGATGTTTTCAATCGTCCCCATAAACTCAAGATGGACGGGCGCGACCATCAACACGACCGCGATGTCGGGCGGCGCGATGCCGCACAGACGCGCGATCTCGTTCGGTGTCGACATCCCCATCTCAAGCACCGCGAGGTCGTAATCCGCAGGCCGCGCGCCCGCCTCTTCCATCTGCAAAACCGACAGCGGCACGCCCAGCTCGTTGTTGAAATTCTTGAGCGTCTTGAGCACGCGCCGCCCGCTGTGGTGGGCGAGCAGGTGCGCCGTCAAATCTTTAGCGGTCGTCTTGCCCGCGCTGCCCGTGATCGCGACGACCGGACGCCCCCACGCATCGAGCACGCCGCGCGCGAGAAGTTGCAAAGCTTCGATGGCATCGTCGACGAGCAGCAGACGCTCGCCGTACGCTTCGAGTTCCGCATCGCCACGCACGCGCTCGCGTCGTGCGACCGTCGCCAGCGCGCCGCGCTCGAACGCCTGCGGGATGAAACGGTGCGCATCGGTGAAAGTGTCGGCGGTGAAACTGTGCCGCGCGTAGTCTTCGGGCGACAACGCGAAGAACAGTTCACCGCGCCCGACCGAGCGCGAGTCAATCGAGAATCCATCTATTTCTTTGTCAAATATCTCTTCGCCGCCGAGCGTCGAAGCGCGCATCAGTTGCGCTGCCGTCCGTGTGTTCACGCTTTGAGCCTCATCCCTCGCGCCGAATCTGCGGTGCCGTCGCGCGCCGCCCCCGGCCTCATGGAAGAAGCCGGAACTTCCGATGGAGCAAGGCCGTCCACCCGCTCAACGACATGGGACGAATCGCTCACACCGATCGCTTCCGGTGGCGCGTCGCGTGTTGTCATAGCGCGTCCGGTTATTGTGCGCATGGCGCGGTCGCGACGCAAACGCTCGCGGCAACACGCGATTCTGCGCTGAACGTCGTTGTGTTGCACTCTGCTCTGTGAAAACGCCATCGTTGGTCTCTATCTGTCAAAATCAATCCGCACGACTTGCCCGGTTTCGACGTTCGTGCCCGCCGCCGGAAACTGTCTGAGCGCGTGCCCGTCGCCCGTCGCTTCGAGTTCGAGTCCGAGTTGCGCGCAGACGCGAGCCGCATCACGCACGCTGCGCCCGCGCAAGTCGGGCATCAACAACGCGCCTTCGCTCGCGCTCGCGTAGATGACCTCACCATCGCCGCCACCCTGCCGCGCGACTTCGGGCAATCCGGCAGCGGCGCTTGTCGCGGCGGCATCTTCCGGTTTCGCTTTGTTTGTTGCCGACGCGCCCATTATCGCCCGAGCGTCCCCATCGTTGTGCGCCAGCGACGGGCGGTCGAAACCGGGCGCGGACTTGAACTCGGTGTCGGGCATCACGTCGAGATACGGCAACACGACTTCCGCAATCTCGCGAAAAATTGGCGCGGCCACGTCGCCGCCGTGATACCTGCCGACGGGTTCGTCGATCACCACCGCGATAACCAGCGCCGGGTTCTCGACCGGCGCGAAGCCGATAAACGATGCGACGTGTTTGGTTTTGGAATAAGCCCGTGTTCGCGGGTCGATCTTCTGCGCCGTGCCGGTTTTGCCCGCCGCCGTATAACCGTCGAGTTGCGCGGATCTGGCCGTGCCCTTGACGGTTACGCTCTCAAGCATCAGGCGAATCGTGTGCGCCGTCTCGCGGCTGACGACGCGACTCGTCGTCGGTTGCGCACGCTTGACGACCGCGCCGTCCGCCCGCCGCGTCTCGCGCACGAGATGCGGCGCGACGCGCACGCCGTCGTTTGCCAGCACGCCGAACGCCGACGCCATTTGCAAAGGCGTGACGCCGATCTCCTGCCCGATGGCAAGCGACCCCATCGACGACGCTTGCCAACGCTTCACCGGACGCAACAATCCTTTCGTCTCGCCCGGAAGTTCGACCCCGGTGCGTGCTCCGAAACCGAAGCGCGTCATGTAGTCGTACATCCGCTCGTTGCCGACTCTGAGTCCTAACTTGATCGCCGCGACGTTGCTCGATTTCGCCAGCGCCTCGGTCAACGTCAACGAACCGTAGGCCGTGTGGTCGCGCACGCGCCGCCCGGCAACCACGATGGCTCCCATCTGGCAGTCAATCCGGTCTCCGGGTTTCGCCAGATTCTCTTCGAGCGCGGCTGAATAGGTGACGATCTTGAAAGTCGAACCCGGCTCGTAGATGTTTTGCAGCGCGTCGTTGCGCAGCGTCTCGCCCGCGACGGCGGCGCGGTCGCCCGACTCCCCGGCACGCATCCCGGCGGCGACCTTGTTGGCCTCGTTCGGGTTGAACGTCGGCGCGTTGGCGAGCGCGAGAATTTCGCCCGTGCGCGGGTTGAGCACGATGGCCGTGCCGGATTTCGCGCGCGCTCTCTCGACTGCCGCCAGCAGTATCCGCTCGGTTTGATATTGGACGTTGCGGTCGATGGTGAGCACGACCGACTGACCCGGCTGCGCCCCGACCTCGACGCTCTCGTACGTGCGACGGCGCCCGTCACCCTCCAGAAAGAGTCCGCCCGTCTCGCCGCCGAGCGAGGCATTTTGAAACTGCTCGACGCCCGCCAGCCCCTTGTCATCCGTGCCGACGAAGCCGAGCACATGCGCCGCCAGCGCGCCGTTCGGATAACGTCGCTTCGGCTCCTTGCGGATGTAGACGCCTTCGAGTTTGAGCGCGCGGACGGCGGCGCTCTGCTCGTCGCCGACCTTGCGCGCGATCCAGATGAAATCGAGCTTCGCCGCCCTCGCCCTTTTCAGACGCATCGTGAGCGTCGCGCCGTCGGTCGCCAGCACGCGCGCGAGGCTCGCCGCCGCCGCGTCGATGTCTTTGATTTCACCCGGCACGGCGAAGAGCGAATCAACGTCGATCGTACGCGCTAGTTCGCCGCCCGCGCGGTCGAGAATCAAGCCGCGCGTGCCCTCCATCTTGACCTCGCCCTGCTGCTGCGCGCGCGCCAGTTTGCTCAAGCGCGCGTGCTGCCCCCACTGGAGTTGGACGAGGCGCACGCCAATGACGAGCATCCAGACGCAAAGAAAAATAGCGACGACAGTGGCGCGTCGCCGCGAAGCGTCGGGTCGCACTGTCAGTCGCATGGTCGGGCGTGCGGGCATAGACTGAACTCGCCTCTTCATCAAACTACAACACCGTGCGCGTCGTGCCCTGCGGACGCGCCGCAAACTTCAATCGACGAACCATTGCATGGCCGATGCGCCGGGAGAGTGTGCGCGTGCACTGTGGCGTCGGCGTGAAAGCCTCTCGGTTCAACGGCGAAGGGCAGCGGCGGTCGCCGACCCGACGAAGGAGGGAGTGGTTGGCGTCGCGTCGATGTTGCTCCGCGTCGCGCCGTTGTCGATTTGCGACGACCGCGTCGGCTGCAAACCCAACTCGCGCGCGCGGGCTTCGAGCACCGCTGGCGAAGAAACCTCTTCGAGGGCGAGCATCAAGCGTCGTTGCGCCTCCATCAGTCGCGCCTGCTCGCGGCGCAGTTCCTCGCTTTTGTAACCGTACCGGATGGCGGCGAAATGCTCGGTCGCGGCCCCGACAAACCCGGCCACGAGCAACAGACCGCACGCGAGCCAGATCAACTGGCGCGACAATGCGCGGCGGTCGAGTTCGCGGCGCAAGGGAGCGTTCGTGTGCTGCTGGGGCAATCTTCTCATTTCGGTTTCCAGCCTCTAACGGGTAACAGGCCATCATAGCCTTCGCGCCAACGGATTGAGTGTGAGGAGGGCACGCAAACTACGAGAGTGTCCATCAATCAACTCGAATCAAGTTTCAAACATGCGCGCAGTTTGGCGCTACGCGCCCGCGGGTTCTCGTCCATCTCGAAGGCGGACGGCACAACGGGTCGCCGCGTCAAAATCTCGACCGCGCGCCGCGCGCCGCAGGTGCAGACGGGCGCGCGCGGGTCGCATTCGCACTGCCCCGCGAGACGGCGCAGCTTCCGCTTGACGATGCGATCCTCAAGCGAATGAAAACTTATCGCGACGAATCGGCCTGACGGTTGTAAAAGATCGACGGCGGTTTCAACGAAACGGTCGAGTCCCTCGAGTTCGCGGTTGACCGCGATGCGCAGGGCTTGAAAAGTGCGCGTCGCGGGGTGTATGCGGTCGGAGCGCTTCGCCTTGACCGCGCGTGCGACCAGTTCGGCCAGCGCGCCCGTCGTGGTCACGGGTTCGCCGCGCTCGCGTCGCTCGACAATCCAACGGGCGATGCGTCGCGAACGCCGCTCCTCGCCGTATTCAAAGATGATCCGCGCAATCTCATCCTCTGGAAGTTGCGCGAGCAAATCCGCCGCTGTCGCCTCGTCGCCCCCGGCGTCCATGCGCATGTCTAACGGCGCGTCGTGACGAAAACTAAAACCGCGCGCCGCGCTGTCGAACTGAAGCGACGAGACGCCTAAATCCGCCAGCACTCCGCTCAACGCCCGCCCGTCCGCCGCTTCGAGCACCTCCGCGATTTCGCGGTAGTCCGCGTGAACCGCGCGGAAGCGTTCGCCAAACGGCGCGAGTCGTGCGCGCGCGTATCGCAGAGCCTCGCCGTCGCGGTCGAACCCGATGACCTCTGCCTCAGGAGACGATTCAAGAATGGCCTCGCTATGCCCCCCCAGGCCGAGCGTCGCATCGACGAAAAGTCCGCCGCGCTCCGGCGCGAGCCATTGAATCGTCTCCTGAAGCAGCACGGGGCGATGGGGCGCGCCCGGCCCCCCACCGGACGCAGACATCACCACCGCCCCGTGATCTTGTTCAAAGAACCGCTAATCCGTGTCGGGCGACGGGTAACGCTCACCGGGACAAGCCTGTTTTGTGTCATCCGGTCACCGGTCATCTGCTACCTGTCCCCTTTGCTAGATTCCCAAGCCCGCGATTTGCGCTTCGTCTTCTTCGGTGTAGGGGTCGGACGCGAGCCGCTGCTCGAACCGTTCAAGTTCCCAAACTTCGAGATAGGTCAAATAACCGAGCACGGCCACGTCGCCGACGACGCCCGCGCTTTTTCTCAAAAGCGGATGGATGAGCAGCCGCCCCTGCGCGTCGAGAGACGCTTGCTGACCATAGTAATTGGTGCGATCAAGGAACTTATGCCTCGCGGGCGTCATCGAAGGCAGCAACGCCAGACGTTGCTCGATTGATTCCCACTCCGGCAATGGGTAGACGCGCACGCACTCTCCCGTCAAACTCGTCACGTAAAAATCAGCCCCGTGCTTCTCCTCTATATAGCGTCGAAACGCGGTCGGCACCTTCAAACGCCCCTTGGAGTCGATGCGAGCCGTGTAATTTCCTCTTAACATAGGGTTTTCACGGACCGGAGCGGGACGCGCTGCTTAAACCTTCCAGTATAACTTTAACATTTGCTCCCAAGCCGCTCAGAAAAGCCCACTTTCAGCCACTTTCCTCCACCTGTGGCGCATAGTACGCCCGTCCGTCTTGACGTGTCAAGAGCAAAAACACCGTCGAACGGATAATTTTAAGCACGATATGGTGTACTTTAGAGCGTCTCAACCGATAGCCAAGCGGGGCGGCATCCTGTATAGTTGCGCGCCATGCTCGCACATTGACCCGAACGGATACGGACACGCCCGGTATCACGCATGAATTCGGTCTCAATTCTATTTTTCGGGGGACTGGTGGCGCTCGCCAACGTGCTGGGCGGAATTTTGCTCGCGCGTCCCGGCTCGTCGTTGCGTAACACTAGGTTTCTCAAATATTTAGTCGCGCTCGGCGCGGGTTTCATGCTGGCCGCGATTTTTATCGAGATCGTGCCGCAAGTGGTGCGACTGTGGGTCGCGGACGGAACGAATGAAGCGGTGGGTCACGGTGGGGTGCTCGGCGCGATGAGCCTGCTTTTGGCGGGCTACCTCTTGATACATTTGTTCGAGCACACCATCGCGCCGCACTTTCATTTCGGCGCGGAGACGCACCCCGAAGCGATGCTGCGCCCGTCCGCCGCCTACACGGCCATCGGCGGACTGTCGATCCACACTTTTTTCGACGGCGTTTCGGTCGCGGCAGCGTTTCTGGTTGATTCTAAGGTCGGGCTGCTGGTGTTCGTTGCGATTTTACTGCATAAAGTTCCGGAAGGATTCACCGCCGCTTCGATCATGCTGGCGTCGGGACGTTCGGCGCGAAGCGCCTTGACGGCAACACTCATCATCGGCGCGGCGACGCTCGCGGGAGTCTTGAGCGTACTGGCGCTTCAAACCACCATCACCGGGCTAGTCGTTTACGCGCTGCCGTTCTCGGCGGGCGTAACGCTCTACGTCGCCGCGAGCGATCTGATTCCCGAAGTCAATCACATGGAGGAGAAGAATCCGCTGGTGTCGGTGGTGGTTTTCGCCGGAGTCGCTTTGTTCTATCTTCTGCATCTGCTGATTGAAGTCTAAAACGACGGCTTGCAGTCCGGTTTTTCGGTGCGAGCGTCGAATCTGTGGCTTCAACTTTTTGTTTTTCGCGTCTTGCTGCTATCATCCGTCTTCACATGCAAAACCGATTTGGATTTAGATTCCCGGCAGCGCTAATCGTCGTGTGTCTGCTCGGCTGTGCAAACATCGCGTGGGCGCAGCAGCAGGGCGGCTATCTGTCGCAATCGCCGCTGCCCGCGCCGACGGGCTACGTCAACGACTATGCCGATGTCATTGACACGGCGACGCAGGCGCGCATGGAGACGATGCTCAAGAATCTTGAAGAGCGGGCGCAGATTCAGTTTGCGGTCGCGACGGTCAGGACGACGGACGGGCGCAACATATTTGATTATTCGCTCGCAGTGGCGCGCGGATGGGGCGTCGGCGGGAATCAGGGCGAAAAGAACGCGCTTCTTTTGCTGGTCGCGATTGACGACCGCAAGTATCAGGTACAGGTCAGCCGCCATCTCGAAGGCGATTTGCCGGACGGGTTGACGGGCGAAATCGGTTATCGAATGCGCGAACCGTTTCGCGCCGGAGACTACAGCGGCGGACTGATGGCCGCCGTGCAGACATTCACCGCGACGCTCGCGGAGCAACGCGGCTTTCAGATCGAAGGCATCGACCCCGGCAATGCTTACCGCCCGGAAGCGCGCCAACAAACGCGGCGGCGGCAGGGCGGCAGACAGGGCGGTTTGAGTCTGGGGACGTGCTGCCTGTTACTCGTCGTTGGGTTCATCGTTATCTCGGCGCTGTCGAGAAGTGGCGGTGGTCGCGGCGGCGGTGGTGGTGGTGGCGGCGGAATCTTGAATGCATTGCTGCTCGGGAGTCTGATTAGCAACCTCGCCGGTAGTGGACGCGGTTCGAGCGGGTGGGGCGGCGGCGGCGGCGATAGCGGCGGCGGCGGGGGCGGCTTCGGCGGAT
>JBGTHJ010000121.1:0-7424 GCA_041746175.1 Pyrinomonadaceae bacterium | reverse complement strand
ACCGCCGCCGCCGCCGCTACACCTCTCCCTGATGCCGCTGCTACTTCTCCTCCTCCTGCCGCCGCCGCTGCTGTCGCCGCACCGCCGGAAATCATCCAGCGCATCGAAGCCGTCATCGCCGCCATCAGGCAGACACGCGAGCAGGTCGAAAAGCGTCGCGCGCAAGTCTTGTCGTTGCAGAGCCGTGTCGCCGAACAGAACGCGCGCGTCACCGTAGCGCTGGAAAACGTCCGGCAGGTGCGCGACGAGACGGTCACGCAGTTGTTCGTCAAAGACAGCCCGCCCATCTGGAGCGCGGCGGTGCGCGCGCGCTCCAGCCGCAATCTGATGCAGGACAGCCAGAACTCTTTCTCGACGCAGTTGACCGCGCTCGCGGCTTACGCCCGGCGGCAATGGTCGCGGTTCATCCTCCACGCGGTTGTTCTGGCGCTGCTCGTGGCGGGTCTTTACTGGGCGCGGCGTCGCGTCCAACCCTGGGTTGCGGAAGAGCCGAGCCTTGAGCGTGTGACGCAAATCTTCGACCTGCCGGTTGCGACCGCGCTCATCTTGTCGATACTCCTGAGCGGCTGGATTTACCCGGAGGCGCCGCGCCTGTTGACCGCGATTCTTGGAGCCGCCGCGCTCATCCCGACCGTCATCATCCTGCGGCAACTGGTCGAACGGCACCTCTACCCGATTCTCAACGCGCTGGTGGTCTTCTACTTCGTCGATCAACTACGGGCGGTGGCGTCGTCGCTCGCGCTCGTGTCGCGGTTGTTGTTTCTTGCGGAGATGCTCGGCGGCATCATCTTTCTCGTGTGGCTCATCAAGTCGGCGCGTTTGTCGGAAGTCGCGAAGGCGGAGCGCGGCAGCTTGTGGAAGGGCATCAAACTCGGCGGGCGCGTCGCGCTGGCGGTCTTCGCGGTCGCCTTCATCGCGGGCGCGCTTGGTTACGTGAGCCTCGGCAGTCTCGTCGGCAACGCCGCCCTGGGGAGCGCCTATCTCGCGGTTATTCTCTACGCGGCAATCAGCATCGCCGACGGGCTGATAATGTTTGCGTCGCGGGTGCGCCCGCTCGCGCTGCTCGGCATCGTCAACCGCCATCGCCCGTTACTGCGCCGGCGGATCCATCGCGTCCTTCGCTGGAGTGCGACGCTGCTCTGGGCGCTTTTCACGCTCGAGTTGCTCTCTTTGCGTGTGCCTTTCGTTGAACGCGCGAAGAACGTGCTGGCGGCGGAGTTGACGGTCGGCACTTTCAGCCTTTCGTTGGGAGACGTGCTGGCGTTCGTCGTGACGGTCTGGGCGGCGTTTCTCATCTCGCGATTCCTGCGCTTCGTGCTGGAAGAAGACATCTACCCGCGCACACAACTCGCGCGCGGCATCCCTTACGCCGTCTCGACGATGCTGCACTATGCCATCCTGCTCGTCGGGTTCTTTATCGCGGTCGCGGCGATGGGGCTGGACATGACGAAGTTTACGATCCTCGCGGGTGCGTTCGGCGTCGGTCTCGGCTTCGGTATGCAGAACATCGTCAACAACTTCGTGTCGGGGCTGATTCTGCTGTTTGAACGTCCCGTGCGCGTCAACGACGTGATTCAGTTGGAGGGCGCGGGCGGCGTGGTCGAGCGCATCGGGATTCGCGCCAGCGTCGTGCGGACGTGGGATAGTTCGGAAATCATCGTTCCGAACAGCAAACTTATCTCAGACCGTGTGACGAACTGGACGTTCTCGAACCGCACGCGTGGCTTCGAGATCGAAGTCGGCGTCGCTTACGGCACCGACCCGCAACACGTCATCACGCTGCTGACGGAGGTCGCCAAATCAAATCCGCTCGTGGCCGAGACGCCGTCGCCGCAGCCTCTCTTTGTCGGCTTCGGCGCGGACTCGCTCGACTTCAAACTGCGCGTGTGGACGGAACACTCCGAGCAGTGGGTGCAACTGCGTAGCGACCTCGCCGTCGCCATCAACGCCATCTTCGAGCGCGAGAGCGTCGCGATTCCGAATACCCAACGCGACATCCACGTCCGAAGCATCGACCCCGAAGCCGCGCACGCCCTCATCAACAATCCGCGCCGCGCCGCACGCCAAACCGACGAAAGCAAAGCCTTCGCCGAAGACTCTTATCCCGCAACGGAGAAAGAGGTCGCGCTTTGACGACGCGACGGATTCGCCGGAGACAGCGACGGCATCGTTTATTGTGCGGGTTGTAGTGGTGAGTGCCGGAGGTCGGACTCGAACCGACATGAGCTTGCGCTCGCGAGATTTTGAGTCTCGTGCGTATACCGATTTCGCCACTCCGGCTTGAGCGGGTGAGGGCATGATAGAGGGTGTCGGCGGGCGGCGTCAACCGGACACACTGGCACGACGGTTGCTTTTGTGTTCAGACAGCAAGACAAGGGGTTTCAACGCGGAACGTTGGAAAATATCGGTTGTCTCCGAAGGGGAGATAGCTGTAAGATATTTACGCCCTTTCAACAGACGGCGTCTTGGCTCTCCCGTTAACGCTGTCTAATTTCCTCCAGTTTGTTTGGTATTCAAAAAACGCGGGGCATGTTATGTCTGAAGTCAAAGATCGTAGGGCATCAGTTCTCATCGCCGACGACGAGCCGGAAATCCGTGAAATTTTGAACGATTTACTCGAAGCGACGCACGATTGCGTGATGGTCGATTCGGCGGAGGCGGCGCTCGGACGCATACGCGCGCGGGAGTTCGATCTGGTCATCAGCGACATCATGATGCCCGGCATGAGCGGTCTGGAAATGGTGCCGCTGATCCGCGAGCATTCGCCGGATACGGTGGTCATCATGATTAGCGGCGTGCAGACGGTGGAGAGCGCCATCGAGGCTCTGCGCGCCGGGGCGTTCGACTTCATCATGAAACCGTTCGCGCTCCAGCACGTCGAAGCGGCGGTCGAACGCGCGCTCGAACATCAGGCGTTGCGGGCTGCCAAACGCCGTTACGAAAACTATCTGGAAGAGATGGTCGCGCAACGGACGGAAGCCCTCGACCATGCGCTTCATTCGCTCGAAGACGCCTACCGCACGACGCTCAAAGCTCTAACGGCGGCGCTTGAAACGCGCGACCTTGAGACGCACGGGCACTCGGAACGCGTCGTCAGCTTCAGTCTTCGCCTCGGTCGCGAGTTGGGCTTGACGCGTGAGCAGTTGCGCTCGCTCGAGTTCGGGTCGCTGCTCCACGACATCGGCAAGATCGGCGTCCCCGATGCCATCCTACGCAAACCCGCCGCTCTGACCGGAGCGGAATGGGAGCGGATGCGCGAACACCCGCTGCTCGGTCAACAGATTTTGCGCGGCATCGAATTTCTCGAAGGCGCGGCGCGCGTCGTCGCGCAGCATCACGAAAAGTGGGACGGCGGGGGCTATCCGCTCGGCCTTCACGGTCAGGAGATCGACCAGAACGCCCGTATTTTCGCGGTCGCCGACGCCTTCGATGCGATGACGAGCGACCGCGTTTATCGCGCCGGGCGTCCCTACGAAATGGCCGCCGCCGAGTTGGACGAATTTGCCGGACGCCAGTTTGACCCCGAGGTGGTCAACGCCTTTCACCGCGTCCCGCGCGAAGAGTGGGTCGAAATGCGCAGGCATTCAATAGCCGTCCGCCAGCAGAAACGCGCCGCTCACCACGAAGAATCGAAAGCGGTCGGGACGCTCATCGAATCGCGTCTGACCGCGCTCGTCAACTAACGCTCTCCGCTTCAACCACACAAAAACCGGGACGGGCAGGCGTCGTGCGCTTGCCCTTTTTCTTGCCGGTGGAACGCCGGTGAGAGGTGCTGCTTTCTTCCCCAATGCGGCGGGCGAATCGGGACGGCATTGTTCCCGCGAACCCGGTCGAGAAACCGGCGGCACGATGATTCATCCGACTCAAAACAAACGGTTTCGACAAACCTGCAAACTGATTTGCAAGCAGTGTTCGAGGCGTCGCGCGGCGCAAAACTATCGCTGGGAGGCGACGACGTAGCCACGACGCGAGCGGAGGATTAGTCCGATGCGGCGCGGAGAAACCACGATGCGCCGGTACTCTGTGGGCGGGGCGGTCGCCAGCGGACGCTTCGGGCGATAAGTGAGCACGTATTGCGCGCCGATTTCGCGCGCCACCGCGCCGCCCTGCGCGACCATTTCGACGGGCGTCGCGGCGAGCCAGATGCGTCCGCCGGTCTCTTCGGCGAACGTCTTGAGCCGCTGTTCGTTGCGGTTCGATGCCTGCTCGTAGACCTTGCGCAACTTCGCCATCTGCGGGTCGAACCGGATACTGACTCCCGTGCGCGGGGAGTTCAATGCGCCGCCGCGACTCGTCCCCGGCGGCAGCGTCGGGTCGATGCCGACGGTCGAGATGCCGCCGCCCTGCGCGACGCCGACGGTGATGTCCTCTTTCTTCCGCTTGTTGACGAGCGTTTGTCCGGCCTGCGCGTAGCTGATGATGTGGACGGTTGATTGCGCGGCGTTGAGTTGTTTGACGGCTTGCGTCTGTTGCGCGCGTTGCTCCGGCGTGTCGCCGCGTAGCGCGATCAACGCTTCTTTGTAGTTCATCCTGCCGGTGGTCTCGACGCCGCTCGTGATGATGACGAGATGACGGTTGCCGAGCGGCTGCGCTTGCAGCAGCGACGACGCCTTGATGATGGCCTGCGACAGGCGCGAGCCGTTGCCCGATAAAAGTTTGGTCTTGACGACGCGGGTGGCGCGGTCTCGTTCGGTCGTCCAATCTTGCAGGACATCGACGCGGCTGTTGAATTGAATTACCGCGACTTGATCGCCTTCGCGCAGGTTGCCGAGCATGTTCAAAGCGATGGCGCGGGTGGTCGAAGTCCGCACCGCCGGATTGAGTTCGCCACCCGTGTCGATAAGAAGCAGGATGCTGGCGGGAAGCCGGCGCACGCTGCGCACCTCCTGCGGCACGCCGTCTTCGAGCACCAGCACCTCTTCGCGTTCGAGCGCGGGGTCGAAGTCACCGCGTTCATTGGTGGCGAATATCGGAAGACGAACTTCTTCGGTGAAGACTCTCTCCTGTTCTTCCGGCGTCTGCGACGGCACGGGGGGGGGACGCCGCCCCGCCTGCCCCAAAGCGACGTGCGCCGCGAAGATGCCGAGCGAAACGAGAGCGACGAAGCGCAGAAGCATAAGACGTTGAGTCATGTAGAAAACTTTCTGCCCGAAAATGAATGTGCGCTTTTTAGATGTCGGGAAGGCCGGGGGCGCGTTGCACACGGCGGAGTAAAAATGGCGAAAGGAAGATGCGAAAACAACATCAACGCGCGGCTTTCCCCGGCTGCCCTCCGGCTTTTTACTTTGTGCCGTGCGCCTTGATCGCCTGCGACTGGACGGCGGTGATGGCGACGGCATCGACGATATCGTCGGCCTTGCAGCCGCGCGAGAGATCGTTGGCGGGTTTGTCGAGTCCTTGCAGGATGGGGCCGATGGCGGTCGCGCCCGCGAGTCTCTCGGTCAGTTTGTAGGCGATGTTGCCAGCCTGAAGGTCGGGGAAGATGAGGACGTTGGCGCGTCCGGCGACGCCTGAGCCGGGCGCTTTCGATTCGGCGACGCGCGGGATGAGCGCGGCGTCGGCCTGCAACTCGCCGTCGATCTCGATTTCGGGCGCGCGGGCGCGGACGGTGCGGGTCGCCTCGACGACTTTATCGATGAGTTTGTGCGCGGCGCTGCCTTTGGTCGAAAAAGAGAGCATCGCGACGCGCGGTGCGACTTCGAGCAGTGCGCGGCACGAGTCGGCTGAAGCGATAGCGATTTCCGCGAGTTCCATCGCCGAAGGTTCGATGACGACGCCGCAATCGGCATAAATCAACGTCCCGCCCGCGCCGTATTCGGGGGCGGGCAGAGCCATTACGAAGAAGCTTGAGACGAGTTTGAATCCGGCGCGGACGCCGATGCAGTGGAGCGCGGCGCGGACGGTGTGCGCGGTCGTGTTCGTCGCCCCCGCGACCGAACCGTCGGCGCGCCTCATCCGTACCAGAAGATTACCGTAGTAGAGCGGGTCTTCGACCGCGAAACGCGCCTCGTCCGGCATCATCCCTTTAGCGCGGCGCAACTCGTGATAGAGCGCTGCCATCTTGTTAAAATCGTCCGCGCGTCGATGGTCGATGAGTTCGACGCCGCCCAAATCGACGCCCGCCTCGCGCGCCGCCGCACGCACCTTTTCTTCGTCGCCGAGCACGGTCACGCGCGCCACGCGGTCGCGCGCACACTTCGCCGCCGCGACGACCGTGCGCGGGTCTTCGCCTTCGGGGAGGACGATGTGTTGAAGGTCGGCGGCGGCGCGCTGGCGGATGCGTTCGAGTATGGACATGGAAGTTGGTAGCCGGTCGTCGGTCGTCAGTTGTCTGTGGTTCGGGTATCGTTTGTCGGTCGCCGACGCGAAGCGAAGATGTCTGTCACGAGTGCGTAATGTATCACGAAGCCGACGGCGCGGAGAACCGTCGCGGTCAGGTTGATGCGCCGTGCGCGCAACTGCCGGACGCGGGAGTGAATCTATAGCAAGTTGCAATTGCATGTCGCGCTAATAAAAAGAGCGGCATCGCCTGGGAGCGCGAGCGTCCCGCTCGCATTGAGCGTTCGGAGAACGCGAACCATTGAACGTGCTCCGAGCACGCTTGCCAGCGGGACGCTGGCGCTCCCAGCATTCACCCAATTGCAAACCGCTATAAAAGAGAGGCGTCGCCGCCCGGGAGCGCGAGCCTCCGGCGCGCATTGAGCGTTCGCAAGCACGCTGGCCAGCGGGACGCTGGCGCTCCCAGCATTCACCCATTTGCAAAGCACAATAACAGCCCCCCCCCATACTTGTCGCACCTTTGTGGAGATCGTCCGCGCCTGGTCTTTTTCCTGCGCTCACACAAGTTCGCCTGGCTTTTTTCTTGCGAGGAATGTCGCAGCATGAGCGGCGAGCAGTCGAACCGGAGACAAGTTGACCGCGCGCCGCTTGTGCTTTACTGCTTACTGCTTACTGCTGACTATCTCGTTTGCGACGATGAGGGCGGAGTGGGTGACGGCGGCGATACCGTGACCGGGAAAAGTCGTGTCGCCGACCATGTAGAGATTTGGAGAAAAGGTGCGGTGCGTGACCGTGTTGGTGTCGAGTACGTCGAGCGATTGGCCGACGCCACACACCATGCCGAACTTGCGGCGCGTCTGTTCGTAGAACGTGCGCGGCGTGGCCGTCTCGATGACTTCGACGCCCGCGCCGAGTTCGTGCAGCGCGGCGTGGATTCGCTGCCAGCACGCTTCGAGCATCGCCTGATCGCGCGTCTCGTGTTCGGTTTCGTCTTCGTGAAAAGCGAACCACTGCTCCGGCTCGGTAAAGGTCGAGACGGTGACGGCACGCTTGCCCGCCGGCGCGCGTGCGTCCCAGACGGGCGCGGCGCTGAACATGAAAAGGTCGCGTTCGGGGTCGAACGGCGCGCCCGTTTGCCGGTCGCC
>JBGTHJ010000120.1:0-5792 GCA_041746175.1 Pyrinomonadaceae bacterium | reverse complement strand
TTGAGCGCGGCGAAGACCGCCGCGCCCTTGATGCAGACGAGCGTGCCGCCGCGTTGCACCCACCCGCGCAGAGCATCGACGCCGTTCTTGCCGAACGCCGCGAAGTACGCGCCGGGCGCGCCGTCGGGCAGAATGATGACGTTGTAGCTATCGAGCCGCGTGTTCTTGATGGCGTTGATCGTCATCGGGGTGAAATCGACGCCGTAGCGGTCGAGCGTCCACCACAGCGCGCCGTAACTCGTCGTGCTGACGGGTTCGTCCGCCGCGACGATGATACGCGGTCGCCTGAGCGAAACGACCGTCTCCGAGCCGACGCCGGTTTCGCCCGTCTCGTTGAAACCGGAGTTGACGGCTGAGACATCGACGCCGGTCAACCGCGCGAGTTCCGCGATGCGTTCGTGGAGCGTCGCCGGGTTGCGCGAGACGCGCACGACCACCGTCCCGCGCGGCCAGTCGCGCCCGCCCGCGTTCAAGGGCTTGGTCGCCACCGCGAGTTTGAAATCTTCGCCGAGCAGACGATAGACGAGCGAAGCCGCGCCGTTGCGTTCGTACGGGATGATGTAGGCGATCGAAGCGCGACCCGTGTTGACGCCGCCGAAACTCGCCGGCGGAGACAACCGCAAAGCGTCGCCGCCGACGTTGGGCGTTGTGCCGCTAACCGTCGTTAACTGAACCGGAGTCGTAGTGAGCGCCGCCGCGTCTTCCGTCCAGAAAGCCTCGACGCCGAAGGCGAGCGGCAGCGACCACGCCGTCACGTCGTAAAAGCCGTACTCTTCTTTGGGCGCGTTGCCCCCGCGTCGCTCGTTGCGCGCGAACCGCTCGAGTTGCTGGCGCGCAAACGCGGCGTCCTGCTCGGTGTTCGGCTCAAGCAGAGCCTTCGCGAGACGCTTCTGCGGCTGTGCGAGTTCGACGATGTAAGAACCGGCGGGAAACTCGCGCGCGGCGGGCGAGTTCGCGCTCGTATAATCGTGCGCGCGTGGCGAGCGAAACGCCGCGCTCGCGCGGCTCACTTCGATACCCGCGCGGAGGAGGTTCTCGACCAGTTCGGCGGCTCTGCCGGGGTCGCGTCCGGGCAGGATGACGAACCGGCGAATCTTCCCGGTGCGCCCCTCTTCAATCGCGCTCGTCTTGAACTTGTAGTAATCGGCGACGCGTTCCTTCGCGTTGCGCGCGGCGGTTTCGAGCGTCGTCAGCGAGGCGACGAAGTGCTTGGCGATGGCCGAACGCATCGTCACGATGGTGTCGTCGTCGCGTCGCCAGCGCAAGCCCTTCGTGCCGCCGCCGTCGGTTTCGTAGGTCATTCCGGTCGCCCCGTTGAGGCTCGGCCACGAATCCCAGTAGCCCGGATAAAAGAGGTCGAAGATGTCGCGGACGTAAAAGTCCCACTGGCGCGCGTCGAACTGCGCGGCGTTGGCACGCCCGAAGGCGGTCAGCCAGCGCGCGGTCTGAGCGGGCGGCAGGTTCGGATTTATCGGCAGCGCGGCGGGCGGAAAAAAGTATTGCGAGGGCTGGCCGTGATGGTCGGCGAAGACCTGCGGATTCCATTCGAGATAAGCCCGCTGGACGTTGCGCGTCTCGACCTGCGAGGTGGCGATGTTGTCGCGGTTGAGGTCGAAGCGATAGCGATTGACGCGCCCGTAAACCGACCATGGCTCGTCGTGCTCGCTCGCCAGCGGGTCGGGGTTGCCCGTCCCGAACGAGTTGTACCACGAGACGAAACGCTCGTGGCCGTCGGGGTTGGCGCAGACGTTGACGAGCGCGACGGTGTTGCGCAGGATGTCGAGCGTCGCGGGTTCGTCCGACGCCGCGAGTTGATAAACGACCTGCATCATCGACTCGAACGACGCCGACTCGTTGCCGTGAATCGTGTAGTTGAGCCAGACGACGACGGGCGTCTCGTTGATGATGCGTTCGGCTTCGCCCGCGCCGAGTCCGCGCGGGTCGGCGAGCCGCGCGACGTTGGCTTTGATTTGATCCAACCGCGTCAAATTCTCCGGCGAACTGATCGCCAGCACGTGCATCATCCGGTGTTCGTTCGTCAGCCCGATGTCGGTGACGCGGACGCGCTCCGGCGCGCCCTTCGCGATGGCGTCGATGACGCGTTCCATCGTCGCGTAGTTGGTGTGGAAGTCGCCCACGTCGAAGCGCGTCACGGTCTGCGGGCGCGGCACGCTCTGGCGGTACGGGCCGCGCGCGTAAAAATCAAAACGCGACTCTTCGGTCTGCGCGACCGCGACCGAACCAAAGACGAGCGACAACAGCCAGACGTGCGCGAGCAACCGAACGGTGTGGATCATTTGAAGGACGTGCTTTCTGTTTTGTGGAGAGTGTGCTAAAGACAGACGTGATATTACATCGCCAGCACGCTTATTCTCAAACAGCAGCGACGCGCCCGACATCTTCGTCTGCCGCGCCGCGCGTGGTCGAACCGCGATGAACGACTTAACCGGGAATCGTTGCCCGCGCTGCGACGCGCACGCCCTCCTGCGTTCGTGGGACGAACTCGATGAAGCGGAGCGCGAAGTCGTGCGCCGTCTGCCCGGCTCTGCCGACCGTCCCATCGACCAACGCGCCGCGCGACGCCGCCGTTGGTGCACGCGCTGCTGGCACGAAGCGACCGACGACGACGCGCACAAGGCGTGACTCTGCGCCGGTCGCGAAGAGAACAAGCAGAGTCTCGGCAAGTATTTTTTTTTTCGGGAGGGTTAACTATGAACAAACTCTACGTTGTCATTATGACGCTCGCGCTCGTCGCTTCAAGCGCGACCGGCTTCGCGCAAACCGGCGGCCAGACGCCGCAAACCGAGACGCCCCGCGTCGTCGTCATCAAAGCCGCGCGCGTGTTCGACGGCAAGAACGAACGCCTCATCACGCCCGGCATCGTGGTGGTCGTCGGCGGCAGGATTCAGGGCGTCGGCGTGAACGCCGCCGTCCCCGCCGGAGCCGAAGTTATCGACCTCGGCGACGCGACGCTGCTCCCCGGCTTCATGGACGCGCACACGCACCTCTCCGGCGAAGCCAGCGACGATTGGAAGCAGGACGAACTCGACGGCCTCAAAAAATCTCCGACCGAACAGGCGCTCGACGCGAGCGTGCTGGCGCGCCAGACGCTGCTCATCGGCTTCACGACGGTGCGCGATCTCGGCTCCGGCGATTTGATCGACGTGGGCTTGCGCAACGCCATCGCAAGCGGAAAAATCGTCGGCCCGCGAATGCTCGTCGCGGTGCACGGCATCGGCGCGCTCGGCGGCCACTGCGACCCGCTCGGCGGTTATCGCCCCAACCTCTTCGGGCGTGAGAGCGGCATCGAAGACGGCGTTATTAGCGGCGCGGAACAAGCCCGCGCGGCGGTGCGCTGGAACATCAAGTACGGCGCGGACGTGATTAAGACGTGCGCGACGGGCGGCGTGCTGTCGCTCGTCGGCGATGTCAGCTCGCCGCAACTGACGCAGGCCGAACTCGACGCCATCGTTGACGAAGCCCACGCGCTCAAGCGCAAGACGGCGGCGCACGCGCACGGCGCGGAAGGAGCCAAGCGCGCCATTCGCGCCGGGATAGATTCCATCGAACATGGTTCGTTTCTCGACGATGAAGCGATGGACATGATGCGCGCCAAAGGCACTTATCTCGTGCCGACGCTAATGGCTCCGGAAGGCTTGCGCGAACGGCTCGACCGTGGCTCGTCGCTGCCCCCGCAGGTCGAAGCGAAGGCGCGCGCCGCCATCGCCCGCATCCGCGAGACGTTCAAAAGAGCCGTCGTCAAAAAAGTCCCCATCGCTTTCGGCACGGACGCGGGCGTCTATCCGCACGGGCGCAATGCCGAAGAGTTCCGGCACATGGTCGAACTCGGCATGAAACCCGTCGATGCGCTCCGCGCCGCCACCTCCATCGACGCCGAACTCTTCGGCATCGCCGACCGCCTCGGCACGCTCGAAGCGGGCAAAATCGCCGACATCATCGCCGTCCCCGGCAACCCCCTCCAGGACATCCGCCAAACCGAAAAAGTCTTCTTCGTCATGAAAGAAGGAATCGTCTACAAGAACGAGCCCCGGAGATAGGACGCGGCAAGACGCCAGGACGGCGAAAGGTGGAGGCGCGCGAAACGGAAAGCAACTTTGCTCTCTGTTTCATTCGCTTCCATCTTTCGCTTTGTACTTTTTGCTTTCATCGGTGATGCGATGGTAGGCGTCGCGGATGGCGCGCATGTGCGCGGCGAGGGATTGGAGGAGCGCGGCGGGCGAGTCGTGCGCGGTGCGGCGGGCGAGGTCGCGGAGCGCAGGATGGTCTTCGGCGGGGAGACGCGTCGAGCGTCCGACGATGATGCGCAGGGCGTGGTCGATGCTTCGCAGGAGCGCGTAGCCTTCGGCGAGGGCGCGAAAGGTTTCCGTGTCGAGCGAGCGCGCGGCGTAAAGTCTCTGAAGTGTCGCGGGCGTCGCGCGTTGGTCGTCCGTGTCGGGCACGTCGTCGCGGAGTTGGAGGAAGCGCGCGGCGAAATAAACGTCGAGCATTCCGCCCTGGCCGTATTTGACATCGACGATGCGCGGGGCACGCGGCAGGGTGCGCTCGCGTTCGAGTCGTTCGCGGATGCGTCGCGTCTCAAGGCGCAGAGCTTCCGGGTCAACCGCCCGCGCGGCGTGGTGAATCACCTGGCGGGCGCGTGTTTCAATCTTCGACCCGAATTCGAGGTCGCCCGCGACGGCGCGGAGTTTGACGTAGGCGAGCCATTCCCAAATGCTCGCGCGCTCGTGGAGGTAATTGATGAAGGCGTCGGCGGAGAGGGCGACCGCGCCGTTTTTACCGTCGGGGCGCAAACGCATATCGACGCGGTAGAGGTGGCCGTCGCGCGTGACGCCGGAGAGCGCGGCGGTGAGGAGTTCGGCGAGACGCGCGTAGGCTTCATCATGCGTCAACGCGGCGATGGGCGAAGCGACGCGCGAGTCGTAAACGATGACGATGTCGAGGTCTGAGCCGTAGTCCATGCCGAGGCTGCCGAGCCTCCCCAAACCGAGCACGGCGAGTCGCGGCCCGGCTCGCAGGTCTCCGTAACGACGCGCCAACTCGCGCCGCGCGACGAGCAACGCGACGTTGATGCTCGAAGCGGCGAGCGCGGTTTGCAGTTGATTGGATTCGGCGGGCGTGATGTCGCCGCGCGCATCGCCCGCGCCGATTTCGACGAGCAGTTGCGCCCACCCGCGCCGCAACGCGGAGAGTTCCGCGCCGTAAGTTTTCTCGCGGTCGATGACGGAGCGAAGCAGCGCGCGGTGATCGCGCGCGGTGACCGTCGCGCGCGACGCGTGGATGGCGGGAATGAGCGACGGATTGGCGGCGAGCAGGTCGCCGAAGAATTCCGACGCCCCGCAGAGTTCGACGAGCGCTGAGAGATTTTCGCGCGTCAGCGGGGGCGCGGTGTCGGCGTCTGACTTGTCGAGCGAGGCGGCGACGCGCGCGGCGAGCGTCAGGGCACGGCGCGGGTTGAGCGTGCGCGTGGCGGAGTCGCGTAGAAGTCGCGTGATGCGTTCGACCACTTCAGCACGCGAGGGCACACCCGGCTTGTTGATGGTTTCAGCCTCGCCCGCGAATGCCGCGAGACGCGGGGCGAAGAGATTGGCGGCGGTCGTCGCGGCGGTGGTTTCGGCGTCGGTCGGCGGCTCGAACAGAAGTCGCGGGCGGGCGTCGCCGCTTGACGATGGAGACGACGCTATCGCGGGGTCGGTCGAATCCGGTGTGCGGGCGCGGGCGGATGAGTCGGGCGGGCGCGCTTGCGATTCGTCTTCGTCGCCCGTCGAACTTGC